>JANORB010000235.1:0-9496 GCA_031415135.1 Methylibium sp. | reverse complement strand
TGCCCCATGCACCACACGATGGTGCTGGGCCGGTTCTCGGCCATGATCTTGGCCACCTTGAGGCAAGTGGCTTCATCGACGCCGCAGGCCTCTTGCACCTTGTCGGGCGTCCACTGCGTCATCACCTCTTCGCGCACCTTGTCCATGCCGTAGACGCGGTCGTTGATGTACTGCTTGTCTTCCCAGCCGTTCTTGAAGATGTGGTGCATCACGCCGAACAGGAACGGAATGTCGCTGCCGGAGCGGATGCGAACGTATTCATCCGCCTTGGCCGCCGTGCGCGTGAAGCGCGGGTCGACCACGATCATCTTGGTGCCGGTTTCCTTGGCGTGCAGCATGTGCAGCATCGACACCGGGTGCGCTTCGGCCGCGTTCGAGCCGATGTACAACGCCGCCTTGGCGTTTTGCATGTCGTTGTACGAATTGGTCATCGCCCCGTAACCCCAGGTGTTGGCGACACCGGCGACCGTGGTGGAGTGGCAGATGCGCGCCTGGTGGTCGCAGTTGTTGCTGCCCCACAGGCTGACCCATTTGCGCAGCAGGTAGGCCTGCTCGTTGTTGTGCTTGCTGGAGCCGACGATGAAAACCGAATCCGGCCCGCTCTGCTTCTTCAGCTCAAGCATCTTGGCGCTGATCTCGTCCAGCGCCTGGTCCCAGCTGATCTTCTGGTACCTGCCATTGACCAGCTTCATCGGGTACTTCAGCCGGTATTCACCGTGCGCGTTCTCGCGCAGCGCGGCCCCCTTGGCGCAATGGGCGCCGAGGTTGATGGGCGAATCGAACACCGGTTCCTGGCGCACCCAGACGCCGTTTTCAACCACCGCATCCACCGCGCAACCCACCGAACAGTGGCCGCACACCGTGCGCTTGACGACGATCTGGCTTTGGCCCGCAGCCGCCGGCGCATCGGCCGCCTCGGCCTTGCGCACCAGCGTGAGCTGCGAAGTTGCCAGCCCGGCGCCAACGCCCAGGCCGGTGCGGCGCAGAAACGCGCGCCGGTCCATGGTCGGGATGGCACGCGAGACACCGCGTGACAGGCTGGAAATGAGGGATGACGAAGCGGCGGCATTGCCGGCCGTTGAAGATTTGCGTGTGAGCAACATGGCGTTTCCCCTGGCAAACATCAAACCCGCGCGGTCTGGTAGTAGCGCAGCACGTGCTGCGTCACCTGATAACCACCGTCTTGGACCACCGGCGCGGCCGTCGCGGCCACCGAGACAGGTTGTGCCGCGCGCGGCAGCACGGCGGCCACCACCGCCAGGGCCCCGGCGGTGCCGGCACCCGCGAATACATGCCGGCGGGAGAGTTTGGATTTCAGATCGTTCACTTCAACCTCCTGGGTCGCAGCGGCCCGCTGCCATGGCTTCAAGTCGATTCACCTATGGTAGCGCCGGAACCGCCAGCCCACGCACGCGAGGGCCACGCGAAAACCCTTGCGCGACGGGCCGGAAACGCTGCCGAACCGAGTCGCCAGCGAACCTGTGCGCCAGCCTGACACAGGGGGTGCGTCAGGCTCCGGGAAAGTACCAACCGGTCGGTGCAACGGGTCAACGCCGTCGCATCCCGTTGCGTGCTGCAAAGCCTCAGCCAAGCATGTCGAACGCCTGCGCCTCGACGGCGAAGAACGCCTTTGCGAACAACGCCACGGCGCGGTAGAAATCGGCCCGCGGGTGCTGCACGATCTGGTCCCACAGGGTGTCGGCCCAGGGGCGCAATTGAGCGTCGAAGAAGCGCTGCTGCGTCGCCAGGTTGCTCAATGCGACATCGTCGCCGGCAATCAGGAAGCGCATCACCTCGCAAAGGTAGGCGATGTGGTCTTCGGTTTCCGTCATGGCCTCCACGCGGGCCAGCCCGAGCCGATGCAATTCGTGGCGCAACTCGGCCAGCGGCATTTCATTCAGCTTGCCCGCGATGTGAAACGAGCCGTACATGAACAGTTCGGGTTTGCCGACGCCGACAAACAGCGCGTCGTACTCGTCGCGCACCAGCGCCGCATCGAGGCGCCGCGATGCCGCCACCAACTCGCTCCAGGGGGCCTCCAGAAAGCCACCGCGCGCCGGCGCTTCGGTAACCGCCACTTGCAGCTGGGCGTAGAGCGCGTCGGCGGGCCGCGCGTACAGCAATTGCGACAGCAGGCCGTAGACCTCGGCCCGCGCCAGCTCGTCGCTGTCGTCGGCGCTGCTGAAGTGGATCGTTTGAGCCGTCATGGTGGCATGCCGCGAGTCAAAGGTCGGTGATCCGAACCTCGTTGGGGTTGGTGTGCAGGTCGATCACGCGGCAGTCGCCGCACATCTTCAAGCGCGCGGCCGCCTCGCCCTGGAACATGGAATGGCCGGCCAGCTTGACGACCATGGCCTCGATGGCGCGCAGCGTGCCAAAGCCCTTTCCGCAGCGGATGCAGGCGTAGGGCTCGGCCTCGTTGAGCACCCGCAACTGTTTGCGCGCCTTGCCACCATCGGCGAGCCACAGCCTGGGCTGCAAGGTGATGGCGCCCTCGGGGCAGGTGGTCGCGCACAGGCCGCACTGAACGCAGTTCTTCTCGATGAAGCGCAGCTGCGGCTTGTCCGGGTTGTCGGCCAACGCGGCTTCGGGACAGGCGCCCACGCAGCTGAGGCACATCGTGCATTTGGCGGTGTCGACTTGCAGGCTGCCGAACGGGCTGGCCGGCGCCGGCAGCGCGATGGCCTCGGGCGCGGGTGTCGCGTTCAGCATCAGGTGTTCGATCGCCAGGTCGAGCGTCGCGCGCTTGTCGGCTTGCACCGTGAACGTGGCGGCCGACCTGACCGTGGCCGCGGGCACGGCTTTCAGTGCGCGATCGAGTGACCGGGCGTCGGTGGCAGAGACGATGCGCAGATGCTCGCCCATCAGCCCCATGCCGCCGAGAATCGCCTGCGCCACGGCCATTTGTTCGGACACCGCGGCGCGATAGTCGGGCGCCTCTTCGTCGGTCATCAGCACCCAGACCTGCGAGGCGCCGAAGGCGATGGCCGAGAGCCACAGCTCGATGCCGATGGACGCGGTGTGCCACACCTCCATCGGCAGCACGCGCGCCGGCACGCCGTGCACGGCCTGGTCGGTGCGCGCCAGCCGGCCCAGGTCGCCGATCAGGCGCTTGCCCGCGCCCGGGCTGTGGACCAGCAGCGCGGCGTCGGCGCCGCCGGCGCGCTGGTAAGCCGCCAGCAGCGTGCGGATGCGCTTGCCTTGCGTGTCGGCGCGCGGCGTGGCGTAGCTGATCGCGCCGCTGGGGCAGACCGTGGTGCATGCGCCGCAACCCACACACAGGTGCGGCTCGACGATGATGCCGCCGCCGCTGGACGAGCCTTGTTTGCCGGCCTTGCCTTTCATCGACGCATCGCTGCGGATCGCCTGCGCCGAGCAGACGTCGATGCAGGCCGTGCAGCCGATGCGCTCGTTGCGGCTATGGGCGCAAATCTTTTGTTTGTAGTTGAAGAACCTGGGCTTCTCGAACTCGCCCACGCTGTCGCGCAGTTGCAGCACGGCGCTGATCAGTGCGGCGTCGTCGGGCGCGTGAAAATAGCCTTGCGGCGGCTGGTGCAACGTGAGATGCGGCGTGGCGCCAAGATCGAGCACCAGGTCGAACGCTTCGGTCACGTGCTGCGGTGCGCGCTGGAAATCGATCGCGCCGGCCGCCTCGCACACGCGCACGCAGTCGCGGTGGCTCTTGCACAGTGCCAGGTCGACCTGGTAGCTGAAGTCGATCGCGCCTTCGGGGCACACGTCGATGCAGGCATTGCAGCGCGTGCACAGGTCCAGGTCGATCGGGTTGTTCGCGGTCCAGCTCACCTCGAACGCACCGAGCCAGCCGCTGATTCGGGTCAGCTGCCCGGCATGCACGGCCATCGTGCGTTCCTGTGCCAGCGTGCCGCCGACACGGGGCAGCAGCAAGGTCACCTCCAAGGTGTCGGACAGCATCTGCGCGGCACGCTCGGCGCGCTCGGCAGCGCCGATCACCAGCACCCGGCCGGCGGACTGGTAGCTGACCGTGGGCACCGGATCGGGGTCGGGGAGTTGCGCGGCCTTGATCAGCGCGGCGATCTTGGGTGTCGCACTTTTGGCGTCGGTCGACCAGCCACCCGTCTCACGAATGTTGACAAAGCGAATCGGGCGCTCCGACACGCCGGGTGCGCCTTCGGTTTGCGCGTTCAGCTCCAGGAACAGGCGGCTCTCCTGGGTGCACGCCACCAGCAGGTCGTCGCCGCTCTTGGCGGCGCGCTGGAACGCACCGGCCTCGCGCCGGCACAGCGTGGAGTGAACCGTCTGCAGCCCGTCCGCAGCGTCAGGCCCGAGCGCCTTGATCAGGCCCGGGCCGTCCAGCGGCATCGTCTTGTTGCAGTCGCAGATCAGTGTCTTCATCAGAGATCTCTTCAGGTTCCTTGCGTGCCGCGCTGGGGTTGGCGCCGGCTGGGGTCACTGGCGTTTCGGCGGGCGGTGTCGCGGCGCCGGCCGGCTGCGAAGGCGGCTCCTTTTCTTCGTCGTCGAAGAGCCCGAGAAACTTCGACTGTCGCATCAATCGCAGCATCGACTCCGGGATCGGGTCGGGCTTGCCATAGTCGTCGATGTAGGTGTCCAGCCCGTCCATCACGTTGAAATGCGGGTCGGTGAACAGCTTTTTCATCGCCGCGTTGCGCACCCCGCCATCGACGCCTGGCGCGACAAAGCGGGAATAGTCCGACTCGCGCGTCAGCAGCGCCACGTCGTCCAGCGTCGGCAGCGCGGGCGCCGCCGGCGCTGGTTTCACATCGGGTGCCGGCTCCGGCTGCGCCACCGCGGCCAGCGCAGGCGCGGCCGGCTCGATCGGCTGGGCCGGCGGCTCGTCCGCCACAACACCGGTGGTGGCCTGGGCCTTGCGCCGCGACCAGCGCGACAGGAATCCGTCCGACTCGCTCACGACTGCCTCTGCTCCGGTGGCAGGAACGAGGCCGGCCGTTTGCGCTTCTTGGGCTCGGGGCGGTAGTTCTGGTCGGTGAATTCGCGCACCCAGGCCACCAGGTCAGGCGCCAGCGGCAGGTTGTCCACGTGCTCTTGCGCATCGAGCCAGCGGCCGGCCTCGTTGTACGACACGCTGACCGTTTCGGGCCGGGCGCTCGACGGGTCTTCATCGTCGGCCCGCCACACCACGAACCACACCGGAGCACCCGAGCTGAGGTTGAGGTGATAGCCCTCGCACTCGTCGCGATACAGCGCCAGCGTGAAGCCGGGATACAGCGTGCGGCACAGGGTGCCGTCATCGCGCAGCACCCGCGGCAGGTCGCCAAAAGCAGCTTCATCCGGCACCACCTCGACCACCTTGAAGCGCCAGTCTTCCCACTGGTTGGGATGCGCTTCGCGCTCCATCACCACCGCCACACTGATCGACGGCCTGTCCACCATCAACTCACGTAGTCTTCGAAATCGAAATGCTCGGGAACTTCGAAGAGAAGTCCTTCGCCCGTTGCGCGATCTTCACCGCGACCTGGCGCGCCATGCTCTTGTACAACGCGGCGACTTCGCTGTCCGGATCGCTCACCACGCTGGGGCGGCCCGAATCGGCCTGCACGCGGATCGACAAGTTCAGCGGCAACGCACCCAGGTAGTCCATGCCATATTCGGCCGCCATCTTCTTGCCGCCGTCCTGGCCGAAGATGTGCTCGACGTGGCCGCACTTCTCGCACACGTGCACCGCCATGTTCTCGACGATGCCCAGGATCGGCACACCGACCTTCTCGAACATCTTGATGCCCTTGCGGGCGTCGAGCAGCGCGATGTCTTGCGGCGTGGTCACGATCACCGCGCCGGTCAGCGGAACCCGCTGCGACAAGGTCAGCTGGATGTCGCCGGTGCCGGGCGGCATGTCGACGATCAGGTAGTCGAGCTCGGCCCAGTTGGTCTGGCGCAGCAGTTGCTCCAGCGCCTGGGTTGCCATCGGGCCACGCCAGATCATCGGGTTGTCGGCATCCACCAAAAAGCCGATCGACATGACCTGCACGCCGTAGTTCTCCATCGGCTCCATGCTCTGGCCGTCGGCGCTTTCGGGCCGGCCCTCGATGCCCATCATCATCGGTTGGCTGGGGCCGTAGATGTCGGCGTCCAGGATGCCCACCGCCGCGCCTTCGGCCGCCAGCGCCAGCGCCAGGTTCACGGCCGTGGTGCTCTTGCCCACACCGCCCTTGCCCGACGCGACGGCGACGATGTTCTTCACCTTGGGCAGCAACTGCACACCCCGCTGCACCGCGTGCGGAACGATCCGGGTCGCCAGGTTGGCGCTGACGTTTTCGACCCCCGCCACCGTGCGCGCCGCGGCAATCAGCGCCTTGCGCAGGCCCGCGAGCTGGCTCTTGGCCGGGTAGCCCAGTTCCACGTCGAAGGCCACGTCGCCCGCGTCGATGCGCAGGTTCTTGAGCTGCCTGGTGGTGACGAAGTCTTTGCCGGTGTTCGGGTCTACAACGGTCTTCAGCGCGTCGAGCAGCGCGGTGTCGGTGACGGACATGAGATGGAGGGAGAGTTGAAAGGGGCTGAGCATGGAGTCTAAGGGCTGGGGCGCGGCAATCACCCGGGGTTTGCGGGGCTTTGCCGACGCCGTGGCATTCGACCGCGGCCGGGGCCACAGCTTGCATCGGCACCCAGCCGTCACAATGGTTTTTGCGCACCGCCTTGCGTCCACCATGCCGCCGACCATCAAGCCCGCCCCGCTCGCCCCGGCCCCGCGCCCGGGCCCCGCCGAGACCCAGCCCGTCGACGCGGGCTGGCGCCAATGGATCGCCGAGAACCGGTTGCGCCATTGCACACCCGCATCGATGCTGGTGACGATGACCCAGGCCGGGCTGGACCCGGCCGAGTGCGAGCGCGCCCTCCAGGCCATGGAGCAGGACCCGGCCTTCCTGGCCGCGCGCAAGCTGCAGCAACTCCAGGTCAAGCTGGAATCGGTGGTCGCCAACCAGCACAAGCTGCGCGAACTCGACCCGCTGCATCGCCATGTGGAAAAGCGCAGCCGTGTGTCGAAGGCCGAGTTCGTGGAGCGCTATGTCGCCGGCAGCCGCCCGCTGGTGCTCACCGACGTGGCGCGCGACTGGCCGGCTCTGCAACGCTGGTCGCCGCAAGACCTGAGCGATCGCTTCGGCCACCTGCAGGTCGATATCCAGGCCGAGCGCAGCGCCGACCCGCACTATGAAGTCAACAAGCTCGACCACCGCCGCAGCGTGCGCCTGGCGGATTTCGTGGCCCAGGTGCTGGCCGGCGGCGCCACCAACGACTACTACCTGACCGCCAACAACGAAGTGCTGCGCCGCCCCGAGTTCGCGCCGCTGCTGGCCGACATCGGCACGCTGCCTGACTTTTGCGACCCGGCACAACTGGCCGAGCGCGCGTCGTTCTGGTTCGGCCCGGCCGGCACCAACACGCCGCTGCACCACGACACGCTGATGCTGTGCCACACCCAGATCGTCGGCCGCAAGCGCTGGCGCTTCATCTCGCCGCTGCAGACGCCGCTGCTGTACAACAGCTTCGAGGTCTACAGCCCGATCGATATCGACCGGCCGGACCTGAATCGCTACCCGCTGTTCGCCCAGGCGACCGTGCTGGAAGTGATCGTCGAGCCCGGTGAGACGGTGTACCTGCCACTGGGCTGGTGGCACCAGGTGACCGCGCTCGACGTGAGCCTGTCGTTCTCGTTCTCGAACCTGGCGCTGCCGAACCAGTACAGCTACACAAACCCGACGATCACGAATTGGTGACGACGATTCGGGTGCTGCGCACGTATCCGGTCCGCATAGAAACACCCCGACGTTCCATCTTGACCAAGCATGCAGCAAACCCTTTGACACAACAGGGCCACTGAGAATTGCCCGGTCGGCACTTCCTATGATCGGACGCGGCGCGCGCGTGGCTGATGTCATGAACCTGCTGCGCCTTGATCGACCGCCTTGAGGCTCGGCCGGCTCGGCAATTCGCAGCCTCATCGCCAGGAGACATCATGAAACCCAAATCCAAGGAAGAGTACGTTCAGATCGACGCGGTCAAGTGGCAGCCCTTTCCGGATGCGTTTTCGGCCGGAGGTATCCGCTGGAAGCTGCTTCACGTTTCACCTGAGCATGGGGCCTGGACTGCAATCTTCGACTGCCCGGCGAACTCTTCTTTCGCGCCGCACATTCATGCCGGCCCGGGCGAGTATTTCCTGACCAAGGGCAAGATGGACGTGCGCGGCGGCAAGGCGGCCGGTGGTGACACCGCGATCGCGCCAGGCTACGGTTTCGAGTCGTCGGGCGCCCGCCACGACAAGACCTCCTTTCCGATCGACAGCGAGTTCTACATGACATTCCTCGGACCGCTGACGTTCATCAAACCCGATGGCTCGCCGATTGCCGTGATCGGCTGGGAAGAGGCACAAGGCGCCTGGGGCTGAGCCCCAAGCCGGATCGGGCTGCCGGAGGGAACGTCCTCGGGCCCGCGCGCGGCAATCCCGGGATTCACGCGCGCCTTGCACTGCGCACACGTCTGCCCGCGCTCGCGTGTCGGTGCGCTCGCGTGTCGGTGCGCGGCGAATGGCTTGCGCCCGATCCGGCACCTTCGGCCTTCGAGGATCCGCCGTCCTTCTTCGACAACTTGACAGCGATCGGCAAGCCCCGGCCCACTTGCAGGTTTTCACTGACGGCAGCGGGCTGCGCCCCACGAAAGGACACCGATGGCCTTGCAACACCACATGATCGCCGGCGCTCCGGACCCGGTCGCGCCGTTCAGCCACGCGGTCGAAGCCGAAGGCTGGGTCTACCTCACCGGCCAGATGCCGTTCTCCGGCACCTCGATCGACGAGCCGTATCCAGAAGGCATCGAAGCGCAGACCCATCAAGTCGTGCACAACCTGCGTACCGTGCTGAGCGGCCTGGGCCTGGATCTCGCGCACGCGGTTCAGGTGCGTGTCTATCTGCGCCACTTCGACCGCGACTACGCGTCCATGAACGAGGCCTACGCCACCCACTTCCTGCCTGGCCTGCGGCCCGCGCGCACCTGCGTCGGCGTCAGCGGGTTGGCCAAGGGCGCATTGATCGAGATCGACATGGTGGCGCGCCGGCCCTGAATCGGGAATGCCGGGTGACGGCGAAGGGTCCCATCCTGTCGTGCTGCGATGGACGTGTGCCAAACAGAAGACCGCACCCACGGATGTTCAAGCCACGCCACTTGGCCCGGGCCACGGTGGCGCAGCCGACCTCATCGCGTGCGCACTTGAATGTTCTGGATGACAGGTTCGCAGCCGCGGGTTCGGCCGCGTGGTTGGCAAGACGCGACCCTCTGCTGTCCTTCGCCACGCTGACCTGAGCGTCGGCAGTGCAGCGACCTGAGACGGTCGGCTCGCTGGACTGCTCGCCTCAGAGGCTGAGAGTTTTTCGAGCGTGTCCGAGCAGCGCGCCAGAAGGCGGCCGATCTAGGCGCAAAGCGCAGCCATAGCTCGGGCTATGGCGAGCATTTGCAACGACGAGCGGGCGTCTTCTGGTGTGATGAGCGG
>JANORB010000234.1:0-31159 GCA_031415135.1 Methylibium sp. | reverse complement strand
CCGCGGGCAAGAAGCTGACCACGATCGAAGCGATGGCCGCCGACCCGGTGGGCAAACGCGTGCAGGCCGCCTGGCTGCAGCACGACGTGCCGCAATGCGGCTATTGCCAGTCGGGCCAGATCATGAGTGCGGTGGCGCTGTTGCGCGACAAACCGAAACCGACCGATGCCGACATCGACAACGCGATGTCGGGCAACATCTGCCGCTGCGGCACCTACCCGCGCATTCGCGCGGCCATCCACACCGCTGCGAAAGGGGCCTGATCATGAGTAGCGCCAAAGTTTCGCGCCGTGACTTTCTCGGCACCGGCGTTGCCGCCGGCGGTGCGCTGATGGTCGGCTTCGTGCTGCCGGGTTGCGCAACGTCCGGCCCGAGCGCGCCGGTCGCGCAGACCATGCTGCCCAACTCGTGGGTGCGAGTCGGCGCCGACAACAGCGTGACGATCCTGTGCGCGCGGTCCGAGATGGGCCAGGGCGTGTTCACGTCGATGCCGATGCTGATCGCCGAAGAATTGAACGTCGACCTCTCCAAGGTCAAGATCGAAATGGCTCCGGCCGGCGAGCCCTACATCAATGCCATGCTTGGGGGTCAATTGACGGGCGGCTCGACGTCGGTGCGCGACGCCTACGAGAAGCTGCGCGTTGCGGGTGCCCAGGCGCGCAGCGTGCTTGTAGACGCCGCGGCGGCGAAGTGGAATGTCAAGGCCGACGCCTGCCGCGCCGAAAACGCGTTCGTGCTCGGCCCGGGCGGCCAGAAGGCCTCTTACGGCGAACTCGTCGAAGCAGCCTCCAAACTCACTCCGCCCAAAGCGCCGACGCTCAAGGCGGCGAAGGATTTTCGCTACGTCGGCAAGGACATGAATCGTTTCGATTCACTGGCCAAGGTGAACGGCACCGCCGAGTTCGGCATCGACGTGGTGCTGCCCGGCATGGGCATCGCCGCGCTGGCGCAGTGTCCGGCGCTGGGTGGCAAAGTAGCCAGCTTTGATGCGTCCAAGGCGATGGGCATGCCCGGCGTGAAGAAGGTCGTGCAGATCACCGATGGCGTTGCGGTCGTGGCCGACACCTACTGGCATGCGCGCAAGGCGCTGGCAGCGGTCGACATCAAGTGGGACGACAGCGCGGTGCGGGGTGTCAGCAGCACTGCGATCGCGTCGCAATTGCGGGTGGCGGCGTCCAAGCCTGGGGCCTCGTTCAAGAAGGTCGGCGACGCCGATGCGGCCATGGCGGGCGCAGCGAAGAAGCTTGAAGCCGAGTACGAATTCCCCCTCACCGCCCACGTGACGATGGAGCCGATGAACTTCACCGCCGACGTGCGGGCCGATTCGTGTCTGCTCGTCGGGCCGACTCAGTTCCAGCAGCTGGCGCAGGGCATGGCGGCCGGCGTGCTGGGCATGAAACCCGAGCAGGTGAAAGTGCGCACCACGTTCCTCGGCGGCGGTTTTGGCCGGCGCGTCGACGTCGACTATGTCGTGCAGGCTGTCGAAATCAGCAAGGCGGCAGGCATGCCGGTCAAGCTGATCTGGTCGCGTGAAGACGACATGACGCACGACTTCTATCGGCCGGCCAGCGTGCACAAGATGGCTGCGGGCCTGGACGCTTCTGGCAAGCCCGTGGCTTACAAGTCGAGCTTTGCGTCGCCCTCAGTGACCCAACGCCTGTTCAGTGCCTTCGTCAAGGACGGCATCGACCCGTTCATGCTGGAGTACGCCCCGCTGCCCTATGACATTCCGAACCAGTCGGGCAGCGCCGTGATCCAGGACACCGGCGTGCGGGTCGGCTACTGGAGGTCCGTGTCGCACGCGATGAATGCGTTTGCCAACGAGAGCTTCATTGACGAAATGGCCGCTGCCGCGGGCAAGGACCCGGTGCAGTTCCGCCGCGACCTGCTGGCCAAGGAGCCACGCTACCTGCGCGCACTCAACACGGTGGCCGAGAAGGCTGGCTGGGGCAAGCCGCTCGCGGCCGGGCGCAAGCAGGGCGTGGCGATCATGGAAGGTTATGGCAGCTACCTGGGCATGGTGGCCGAGGTGTCGGCAACTGGCAAGGAAATCAAGGTGCACAAGGTGACCGTCGTTGCCGACGTGGGCAGCACCGTGAACCCGAACATCGTCAGGCAACAAATCGAGTCGAGCGTGATCTACGCCATGTCGTCGGTATTGTTCGACGAGATCACGATGGTGGGCGGTCGGGTTCAGCAGACCAACTTCCACGACTACCGCGCAGCCCGCATGAACGACACGCCGGTCATCGACATGCACCTCATCACCGACGGCCAGCCCCCTGGCGGCATCGGCGAGCCGGTGACGGCGATGATCGCGCCCGCGATCGGCAACGCGGTGGCGTCGTTGACCGGCCAGCGCCTGCGCAGGTTGCCATTCAAACTGGCGTAATCGATGGGCTTGCGGCTCCTGGAAGCCCGCTTCGGCGGGTTTCTTTTTTTCCTGGTGGCGCTCATCGCAAGCCCGGATGTCGGCGCGCAGGACTACGAACGTGAGGCCCGCTGGGCCACCGAAACGCTCGCGACCCTGGTTGACGGAGAGCCGGTTCGCCTGAAGCAGGCCAACGGCCACCCGTTTCTGGGCCTGTGGTTGCCGGCCAAACAGCCCCGCGGGGCGGTGATCATCGCGCACGGGCGGGGCTGGGCACCGGACCACGACCTGTACGGCATTCTGCGCGTCAAGCTGGCGGAATCAGGTTACTCCACGCTGTCTATCCAGATGCCCGTGTTGCCGAGTTCCGCCAAGCTCGGTGACTACTTCCCGACTTACGCCGATGCCGGCGAACGCTTCTCGCTGGCGGCCGACTGGCTGCGCGCGCGCGGCAACACCAAACTCGCGATCGTCTCGCACAGCCTGGGCGCGACGATGGCAAACCATTACCTCATCAACCGGCCCGATCCGAAGGTGGGTGCCTGGGTCTACATCAGCATCATCAACGGCCTGGAAGACATGTTCCGCATCCAGATTCCGGTGCTCGACATCTATGGCTCGCGCGACTGGAGCGTGACCATCGTGGGCGCCGACGAGCGGCGCAGGCAGATCCTGCGCATCCCGGGCTCCCGGCAGGTGGTCGTCGACGGAGCGATGCACTTCTTTGAAGATCGCCAAGACATCCTGAATCGCGCCATCGTGACGTTCCTTGACGATGTGCTCGAAGTCAAATGAAGGTGGAGTCCGCCGATGGAGTTGTTCACACCGGCATTCGCCGCTGCGGCAGAATGACCTGTGTATCCGGGGCGCGTTCGCTGCGCCAGTACCCATTCGACAAACCACAACCGAGGGACCCGACCATGGCCGAGTACACCGCCGAGGTGTTGTGGCAACGCGGCGAGCAGGACTTCCTTGGCAACCGCTACAGCCGCAGGCACCTGATCCGTTTCGATGGGGGCGCCGAAGTGACCGGATCGTCGTCGCCGCACGTGGTGCCGCTGCCGTTCTCGGACCCGGCTGGCGTGGACCCGGAAGAGACCTTCGTCGGGTCGCTCTCCAGCTGCCACATGCTGTGGTTCCTGTCGCTGGCCGCCAAGGCGGGCTGGCAGGTGGAGACGTATGCCGACAACGCCTCGGGCACGATGGCGCGCAATGCCGACGCCCGCATGGCGATGACGCAAGTGACCTTGCGCCCGCGCGTGATGTTCTCCGGCGAGCGCCGGCCCGACGGTGACGAACTGCATCGCCTGCATCACAAGGCGCACGACGCCTGCTTCATCGCCAACTCGGTGAAGACCGAGGTGCGCTGCGAGCCGGTGCTGCTGTCGTAGCGCTGTGTTGGCGCTGTCGTTGCATTGACACAGCGCAGTCGCACGGGTGCCGGGGTGTGACGTAAGCTGCGGTTGGAGCCACCGACACGCACCCGACATGTACCTGCCCGCCCACTTTGAAGAAACCCGCCCCGAGGTGCTGCACGAGCTGGTGCGCGCGCACCCGCTGGGCCTGCTGGTCACGCTCGGCCCGGCCGGCCTGCAGGCGAACCCGGTGCCGTTCATGCTTGACGCCGCCAGCGACACATCCACCGAGGCGTCCACCAGCGCCTCAACCAACAACCGCGCACCGGTGCTGCGCGCCCACGTGGCGCGCGCCAACCCGGTGTGGCGCGAGGCGCGCACCGATGTCGAATCGCTGGTGGTGTTCCAGGGCCCGCAGGCCTACATCTCGCCCAGCATGTACGCCTCCAAGGCGGCCACCGGCAAGGTCGTGCCGACCTGGAACTACGTCATGGTGCAGGCGCGTGGCACCTTGCGCGTGCTGGACGACGCGCCCTGGCTGCATGCGCTGGTGACGCGTCTGACCGATCGCCACGAGGCCGCACGCGCCGTGCCCTGGGCCGTGAGCGATGCGCCGGCCGACTACATTGAAACGATGCTCGGCGCCATCGTCGGCATCGAGATCACGCTGACCGCGCTGAGCGGCAAGTGGAAGGTCAGCCAGAACCGCCATGCGGCCGACCGCGACGGGGTGGTCTTCGGCCTGCGCGCCCAGGCCGAGCAGGCCGGCGACGCCCAGGCCGCGGCGATGGCCACGCTGGTGGCGCAAGCCAGCAAGCCTTGACGCGCGGAGCACCGCCACCGGGCATGGAAACCATTGCCGTCATCGACTTTGAAACCACCGGCCTGTCGCCCGGGCAGGGCGCGCGCGCGACCGAAATTGCCGCGGTGCTGGTGCGGGACGGGCAGATCGTCGGCCGGTTCCAGAGCCTGATGAACAGCGGCGCGTGGGTGCCGCCGTTCATCGAACAACTCACCGGCATCAGCAACCGCATGCTGCAATCGGCCCCTGCCGCGCGGGCGGTGATGCACGAGGTGTTGCGCTTCACCCGGGGCTGCCCGCTGGTGGCCCACAACGCGGCCTTCGACCGCGCGTTCTGGCAGGCCGAAGCGCTGCGGGCCAAGTGCGAGCCTGACGTGTGCGAGCCTGACGAGTGCGAGCCCGACGCTTCACACGGCTTCGCCTGCACCTTGCTGCTGGCGCGCCGCCTGTACCCGGCGGCCGCCAACCACCGCCTGGGAACACTGGCCGCGCTGCACCGGCTGCCGAGCGCCGGCCGCGCGCACCGCGCCCTGGCCGACGCCGAAACCACGGCGCATTTGCTGCTGCGCATGCAAGACGATGTGCGCCTGCGCTTTGCCGATCAGTTGGCCGGCCGCGGCGTCTCGCACGCGCTGCTGGCGCAGATGCAGCGCGCCCCCGCCACCGGCCTGGCACGCTGCGTGGAGCGCCAAGCCGGGTTCGTGCCGCCGAGCCTCAGGCAGGTCGCGTGACGACCACGTCGTTGCAGATCCAGTCGATGCCTTGCACCCTGCGGGCCGCTTTGTACATCCGCACCAGCGCACGCTCGGAACTCACGCTGCCGCGCAGCTGGACCACGCCCTGGCGGGCGGTGATCTCGACCGCGTAAGCCAGCGTCGGGCAGATGCGCAGCAGCGCAAGCCGCACGTCGATGCAGAGCTGGGCGTCGTCCGGCCTGGCGCTGGGCTGGGCGCTGGTGTACATGCGCAGCGGCGGTGGCGGTGGCGGGTGAGGCCAGGTGGAATCGGATGGATGGTCGGACAACATGGTTTGCTCCCTGCCGGCCGCTGGCGCCGGTCATCGAAAGCCATCATGGACCGCCGGTTGCAAACAGGGAATCCACCTTATTGGGGAGTCGCCCGCGCACCCGCCCTCAACTCAACTCAACTCAACTCAACTCAACTCAACGCAGCGCCGCGCCGCGCAGCCTGCGCGCGACGAAAACCAGGCACGCCGCGCTGAGCAGCAGGCACACCGCCAGCGGCACCAGCAGCTGCGCGGCGTCGAAACCCTCGCCCTTGAGCACCCGCGTCATCAGCGTGTTTTGGGCCAGCGCAGGCACCCACAAATGCCAGGGCGCTTCGCCGCCCAGGTTGAACACGTTGACCAGCGGCAGCAGCGACACCCCCAGGACCACCACGCTGCTGTTGGCTTGGGCCTCCTTGAAGCTCTTGCAGCGGATCGCCACCGCCATCAGCAGCGCCGACAAGGCCGCGGCAAATGGCAGCAACAGCACCAGGAACAGCAGCGCCTCGCGCAGGCCGAACTGGAACAGCGCCTGCAAGGTGTCGCTCTGCAGCAGCCGCTGGGCCGGGATGAAGCTGAAGCAGCTCAGCACGGCGATCAGCATCGCCACCACCGCCACCGCGCCCCACTTGCCCAGCACCAGCGCGATGCGCTCGGCCGGGTTCATCAACAGCGGCTCGAGCGAGCCGCGTTCGCGCTCGCCCGCGGTCGTGTCCAGCGCCGCGTGCAGCGCGCCGTACAGCACCGCCAGCATCACGAAGAACGGCAGCATGCCGGTGAGCTGGGTCGCGCGGGTCTGGGTGCTGGCCAGATCGAGCGACTCCACACGCAGCGGCTCCAGCAGTTCGGGCGAGACACCCCGGAAGGCCAGGCTCAGCATCGCCCGTTCGCGGCTGTAGCCACCGAGCAAGCGCTGAATCCGGCCGGTGCCGGCTTCGGCCTGCTTGTTGGCGCTGTCGCTGACCAGCGCCAGCACCGGCGCGTCGCCCCGCAGCATGGCCGCCTCGAAGCCCGGCGCCACCACGACCACCGGGTCCCCGAACCTGGCGCTGCGCAACTGCGCCTCGAAGTCGGGCGGTGCGGCCTTGACGACATAGGTCTGGCGCTCGAAGTAGTTTTTCAGCGCCGGCGCGTGTTCGATGCCGGCGACGAACACCTCGCGCTTTTCGGCACGCTCCTCGAAGGTGGCGATCAGGCCGGACAGCGCGATCAGCACCAGCGGGCCCATCAGCACGCTGGACAGCAGCACGACCAGCAGCGTGCGGCGGTCGCGCAGCGCATCGACGATCTCCTTGGCGAACACGATGCGCGCCGACGCGAAGGTCTTCATGCCGGGATGCCTAGACCGTGGTCCGCCGGCGCGCCGAAGGCCAGCTTGACAAACGCCGCCTCGAAGTCGCGCTCGCCGGTCTGCGCCAGCAGTTCATCGACCGTGCCGATGGCCACGGTGCGGCCCTGCGAGACCACGACGACGCGGTCGCACAGGCGCTCGACCTCTTGCATGATGTGGGTCGAAAACACGATGCACTTGGCGCCGCCTGCGGGCGTGCGCAGCCAGCGCAGGCTGTCGCGCAGCGCGCGCGTGGCCAGCACGTCCAGGCCGTTGGTGGGTTCGTCCAGCACGATGTTGGCCGGGTCGTGCACCAGCGCGCGGGCCAGCGCCGTCTTCATGCGTTCGCCCTGGCTGAAGCCTTCGGTGCGGCGCTCCAGCAGCGGCTTCATGTCGAGCAGCGTGGCCAATGTCTCGGCGCGCGCGTGGGCGGCGTCCGGGCTCATGCCTTGCAGGCGGCCGAAGTAGACGATGTTCTCGCGCGCGCTCAGGCGCGGGTACAAGCCGCGCGCGTCGCTGAGCACGCCCATGCGCGCCTGGGTCTCGCGCGGGCGGCTGGCCACGTCGATGCCGTCCACCACCAGGCGCCCGGCATCCGGCGTGATCAGGCCGGCCAGCATGCGCAGCGTGGTGGTCTTGCCGGCGCCGTTGGGCCCCAGCAGCCCGGTGACATGGCCGTCCGCGGCCGTGAAGCTCACGTCGCGGACCGCCTGCACGAGCCGCGCCGCGGCGCGCGGCGCGCGCCAGGCCTGCAACATGCCCCTGGGCGCGGCGAACTGCTTGGCCACCCGCTGGATGTCGATCATCGCGGCGCCCCGCCTGTCTGGTCCGCCGGAGCCACCGGCTGGAAAAACGGCGGGCGCGGAATGCCCGTGGCGCAAGCCGCGTCGACGGCCGCGGCGGGCGCGTTGTCGGCCGCGTTGACAAAGCGATAGACCACCTCGTGCATGCAGCCCAGACTCAGCACGCCGTGGCCGGCGTTGGGCACCACCACATGCTGCGCCAACGGGCCCAGCGCGCGGGCGATGCGCTCGGCGTGGCGGGGCGGGGTGGCGGGGTCCAGGCCGCCGCTGAGCAAGAGCACCGGCGATCGGCTCGGCGGCACGCTGTAGAACGCTTTCGGCACCGCGCCACGAGGCCAGTCGGCGCACACGCGCTGGTACAGGCGCGCAAAACTGTCGCCCGACGGCGCGAGCAGCGGCGCGTCCTCGGCGCAGACCACCGAAAAGTGCATGCCGGTGGCCACCTGCCCGCTGCGGCGCGACGACAGCAGCGCACTCATGCCGAGCAGCGGCGCCAGGTTGCCGCGCGCTCCCTCGGCGATGGCGGCGGGCAGCCCGGCGGCCAGCGCCGGGCTGTAAAGCGGGCCGCGCACCGCGCCCAGCAGCATCTCGCGCGTCATCTCCACAGTTTCGACCTGGCCGGTCAGCGGGTGCGCCACGCTCACGCGCCGGGGCAGGTTGTCGATCAGCGCCGACCAGTCAGCCAGCAGCGTCGGGTGCTGTTTGGCGCAGCCCGGGTCGGCCGCGCAGGCGCCGAGCATGGTGTCGAAAACGGCCTGTCCGTCGACCCCGAAGCTGGCCGGCAACACCATGTCGGGCGGGGCCACGCCGTCGAGCACACTGCGCCGCACCCGGGCCGGGAACTGGCGCTGGTAGTCGAGCGCGGCACGGGTGCCGTACGACGCGCCAATGAGGTTGATCTGCTCGGCGCCGAGCCGCTGGCGCACCGCGTCCAGATCCTGCATCGCCAGCAGTGTCGTGAAAAAGCGCAGGTCGCCCACCGCATGGATGTAGGGCAAGGTCTGCAGCTCGGTGCGGCAGCGCGCCAGCCGTTCGATCTGGCGCTGCGGGTCCAACTGGTCTGCCAGAGTCTCGCGGCTGGAGTCGGCGCAATTCAGCGGCGCGGAGCGGCCGGTGCCGCGCTGGTCGACGAACACCAGATCGCGCCGGTTGCCCAGCCGGGACAGCAGCCCCATCAGCGCGGGCGCGACCTCGATGGCGCTCTGCCCCGGGCCGCCGGCCAGCAGGAACACCGGGTCGGGCAACTTGCGCCGCGCAATCGCCGGCACCACCACGAAGTGCACGTCGATCATCGGCCCGTCCGGGCGGGCCGGGTCGAGAGCGCGCTGCACGACCCCGCAGCGCACGCTGTTGCGCAGGCCTTTGATGCGACATTCGGTGGTCGCCTCGGCCGCATTCGAACCCGCCGCCACCAGCCCGCAGGCGGCGGCGAGGAGCGCGCGCCCGCCCCATCGAGCCGCCCGCGCCCGGCCCGCTCGCGTGGCGCGGCCGCTCACGTGCTGAGCATCCGCTTCAGCTCGCCACTGTCGATCAGCCGCGCCAGGTCACTCGCACCGCCCACCAGCGTGCCCTTGACAAACACCATCGGGAAGGTCGGCCAACCGGTCCACATCTTCAAGGCATTGCGCTGGCGCCACAGGCTGAAATAGCTGCCGTACTCCAGGTAGTGGTGCGGCACGCGAGCGCCCGCCAGCAATTTGCGCGCCTTGCGGCAGACCGGGTTCTGCCGCATGCCCACCACCAGCACCGGGTTGGACAAGGTGGCGGCCTGCACGTTGTGGACGATGTCGGTGTGGTGGTTGGCCACAGTCTCCCGAATGGCAGGGTGAATTCGCGATTGGTCGAGGATGCGGCGCGGCATGCGGGGACTCCAGGGACGCTTTCGAGGGCGTGAAGTTGCGAGCGTAGCCGAGTTGCCGGCCGCGCCAGGGCCGCAGCGGCCGGCTCAAGTTCGGGCCCCGGATTGCCGATGAAGGGGGGACAACACCCTTCCGCGCGCGGCGACGGAACCCCGGCCATGCTGAACCTGATGAATCTGTTCAAACCCAAAGCCGCCCCCGCGCGGCGGCCGAACCGTGCCAGTTCGGTGCGCTGCGGCGCGCTCGACCCGACCGAGGCCGACTGGGCCAAGACGCGCAGCCCGCAACGCGAGCACGACCTGGTGCTGGCCGACCACGTGCTGGCCTGGCTGCGGCAGTTGCCACAGCCCGCGCGGCCCTCGGAACTGTGCGCTCACTTTCCGCGCGTGGCCAACCGGATCGCCCTGTGCTGGGCCGACCCGATGCTGACAGAACACGTGTTTGACGCCTTGCTCCTGAGCCGCCGCGGCAAGCGCAAGGGCTTTCCCCCGGCCATCTCCGCAGAGCTGTTCCGCTTGCGCGTGCTGCATTCCCGGCGCAAGGTAAGCAGCCACGAATCGCCGCTGTGGGACCCCCGCCTGATGGCGGTGTCCGACCGCTGAGCCCGCGCGAAGGACGCCGGAAGGCGGTCTTCGGCTGGCGAAGGACCGGCCGCGATACCAGCGGCCTGGGCTGAGAGAGTGAGAGTTTTTCTGCCGCGACCGTACTTGCTCCCTCGCCCCTTTTGGGGAGAGGGTTGGGGTGAGAGGCTGCGCCGGGCACGATGGTGTTTTGCGAGCCCTCACCCCCACCCTCTCCCAGAGGGCGAGGGAGTCAATTCAAAAAACTCTCAACCTCTGAGCCCGCGCGAAGGACGCCAGAAGGCGGTCTTCGGCTGGCGAAGGACCGGCCGCGATACCAGCGGCCGGGCTGAGCCAGCCTGGCGGCTCAGTTGGCCAGCACGCCGCGCTGGAAATCGGCCACGGCCTGGTCGATCTCTGCTCTGCTGTTCATCACGAACGGGCCGTATTGTGCGATGGGTTCGTTCAGGGGCTTGCCCGCCACCAGCAGCACCCGGGCCGGCACGGCCTGCGTGGCAGGCGCGGCCAGGCGCACGCCATCGGCTTGCGCTGCGTTGGCCAGGATCGCCATGCGCTCGCTGTCCACCCGCGTCGGGCTTTCGCCTCCCACGTCGACCGCGCCTCCACCGAACACATAAAGAAACGCGTTGTGGCCGGGCGGCAGCGCGGTCTCGAACACGGTGCCCGGCGGCAAGCTGATGTCCAGGCAGATCGGCTCGGTCGTCGGCCGCGCCACCGCGCCGGCCACGCCGTGGGAGGCGCCGGCGATCACGCGCACGGTCACGCCGCTGGCGAGCGTGAAGGCCGGCACCGCGGCCGGCGCGATGTCGCGGTATTGCGGCGCCGTCATCTTGTCCTTGGCGGCCAGGTTCACCCAGAGCTGGAACCCGGCCATGCGGCCCTCTTGCTGCTCGGGCATTTCGGAATGGATGATGCCGCGCCCGGCCGTCATCCACTGCACGCTGCCGGGCTCGAGCAGGCCGACGTTGCCCACGCTGTCCTGGTGACGCATGCGGCCGGCCAGCATGATGGTCACGGTCTCGAAGCCGCGGTGCGGGTGGTCCGGGAAGCCGCCGATGTAGTCGCCCGCCGCGTCGCTGCCGAACGCGTCGAGCATCAGGAATGGGTCCAGGCGTTGTTGCAGCGGCTGCGTCAGCACGCGGGTGAGCTTGACGCCGGCGCCGTCGGAGGTGGGTTGCCCGCGCACGATGCGCTCGACGCCGCGCGGCTGCCGCACGACCACCGGTTGAAGCGAAGAGGGTGTGTTCATGCGCCGCACTGTAGCGCCGGCCCAATAGCCACGCGGGCGCCAGCGTTTCCGCCGGCAGGCGGCGATCGCGGCCGGGGTGCGCGGGCGCCGCGTTCGTTGACACGGCGGCAGCGGCATGCGCGCCTGTTTCGGCGCGGCAACCGCCAAAGAGGTGTAATACGCCCCCTTTCCACTTCGACTGACATTCACCATGAAACTCTATTACAGCCCCGGCGCCTGTTCGCTGTCACCCCACATCGTCCTGCGTGAATCCGGCCTGGCGTTCGAGCCGGTGCTGGCCAACCTGAAGGCCCACCAGCTGGCCGACGGGACCGACTACTACGGCATCAACCCGAAAGGTTACGTGCCGCTGCTGGAGCTGGACAACGGCGAGCGCCTGAGCGAAGGCCCCGCGATCGTGCAGTACATCGCCGACCAGGTGCCGGGCAAGAGCCTCGCGCCGGCCAACGGCACGATGGCGCGCTACCGCCTGCAGGAGTGGCTCAACTTCATCACCAGCGAGCTGCACAAGGGTTTCAGCATCCTGTTCAACCCCGCCATGCCGGAGGAGGCCAAGGCCTTGGGCCGCGCCAAGGTGAGCGATCGCTTCAAATGGGTCAACGAACAACTCGAAGGCAGGCAATACCTGTTGGGCGATGCCTTCAGCGTGGCCGATGCCTACCTGTTCACCGTGGCCGGCTGGGGCAAGCACGTGGGCGTCGACATCACACCGTTGCCGCACCTGGGCGCGTTCATGGCGCGCATGGCCGCGCGGCCCGCGGTGCAGGCGGCGATGAAGGCCGAAGGCCTGATCAAGTAGCCGGCAGCCCGATGAGGGCCGCCGCGAGCCGCAGCTGGGGGGTGCTTGTCGCGATGGCGGCGGCGACGGCTCACGCGATGGCCGGCTCCGCGCCCCCGGCGGGCCGCTACGAGGCCCGCTTGTGCGTGGCCACCGCCCAGGCCGACCCCGAATGTGGGGCGGCCAGAGTCGAACTGCGGCGCGCGGGACAGGCGCACATTCGTGTCAGCGACCTGCTGTATTCGCTGACGCTGCACAGCAGCCAGGCCGACGTGGTGCTGAAACACGGCGCGATGCAGATCGACGGTTTCACCGCAACTTACGAGTGGCGCGGCATGGCGCTGCATTTTGTCGACGCCGCCAAGGGCGTGCGCTACGAAGTGCAACTGGGTCCGCGCCAGCGCGGGCGCCCATAGTTCGCCAGCCGGCGCGGGTTCAGGCGGCGGGTTTTTCGGCCGGCCGCAGCACCGCTTCGCAGGTGGGGCGTTGCGGGTCGCCGGCGGGCAGGCCCTGGCACACGGCGTCGAGCCGCTGCTGCAATCGCTTCAGCACCTCGGCATGCGCGCCGCTGTGGTTCCAGCTTTGCAAGCGGCTGCCCAGCCGTTGCATGGACCGCGCGCTGCGTTCGTAAAAGGCGTTGGGTTGTGCACCGGCATCGGCCAGCAGTTGCTGCGCGACCGCCTCGATGCGCGCCTCGTCGTCGGGCGCCAGTTCGACCAGTGCGCCCAGGTAGGCCGCGCCCCATTGCAGCCGGGTGGCCGGCCCCTCGCTCTGCTTGAACGCTGCTTCATGCCAGCGCAGCGCTTCGGCCTTGTCGCCGCGCTTGTTGGCGTTGCTGGCCAGTTGGGACATCAGGTAGTACGGCGAGTGGCTCTTGGCCAGGCTGGCCTTGAGCAGCGCGTCGGATTCGTCCAGCAGGCCCGCCTGCTCCAGCAGGTAGCCCGCCGCGGTGATGACGGCCTGGCGTTCGTAGCCGTCGGTGATCTCGCGGTCGGCGCGCGCGGCGTGGTCGCGCACCTCGGCCAGCAGCGCGCCGGGCAACACCGGCCGGGCGTCCTTGGCGGCTTCCAGCTTCGCCAGGTCGACCCGCGCGATGACCGCCGTCATGCGGTCGGCACGCGACAGTGTGGCGTCCGCCGCGAGCCGCTGGAGCGACGCGTCGAGCGCATCGACCAGCGGCTGGCGTGGCGTCGTGCCGGCCGCGCTGAGAGCACGAGCCAGGTCGGCCGCGTTGTTGGCCAGCACGTCCATGTGAACGCGCGCCTGCACCGGGTCGGCCAGCAGCCGCAGCACTTTAGCGCGGGCGGTCGCGTCCGGTGCGGCGCCGGCCTTGGGGTCGACGGCGGCCACCGCTTTCAGCAGCAGCCGCGCCGCGGTATCGGGCGGGTCGGGCGGGCAGTTGTCGGCCAGTTGGCGCAGCAGGGCGGCAAGACCTTCCTTGGGCACGGCTTGCTGCTCGTCGGTTTCCCACGAGTAAAACGCCAGCAGTTTCCAGTCGTTGGCGCTCAGGCGCCGGGCCGCCGCGCCGCCCGCGCGGGCGTCGGCCAGCACCGCCGTGACCGGCCGCTGCGCGTTCATGCCCAGCGTGAGCACCTGGGTGTACTGCGCCGCATCCACCTCGCCGGGCAGGCGCGTCAGCTCGGTGCCTTGCGCATTGAACAGCAGCATCGTCGGGTAGCCGCGCACCTTGAAGCGGTGGCCGAGCTTTTGCGCCCCCGGGCTGTCGCCGTCGACATACACGGGGACGAACGCGCGCGAGCGCTCGATGAAGTCCTGCCGGTTGAACAGCGTGGCCTTGACCTGGTTGCAGGGCGGGCACCAGGTGGCGCCCCAGTACACGAACACCGGCTTGCCCTCGACGCTGGCCTGCGCGAAGGCGGCGTCCACATCGGCATCGCTGGCGGCCTGTTTCCATGCAATGCCGGCCGGAGCCGGCGGCGGCGTGTCGGCGGGTTTTGAGCATGCGCCGAGCAGGGCGGCCACGGCCACCAGGGCAACGCGATTCTTGAGGTGCGGCTTCATGGCGACTCCTGGCGGCAGCGCGAGTGTGGCTCAATCCACCGGCGCCGGCGATGCGCGCACCGGATCACGCGCCGAGGCCGAACCCGAGACCGAGACCGAGGCCGATCGCGCGTTGATCCAGCCCCCAGCGCCCGATCACCCTGTTGCGAACGTGCGCCAGCGGGGCTAAATTTCCGCCTCCCGGCCGCATGGGCCGCTTCACCAGGAGCATTTTTGATGAGAACCACCCTGATCGCCGCCGCGCTTGCACTCGCCACCAGCGCCGCCCTTGCCCACAACTGCCCGAACGAGATGAAAGCCATCGACGCCAAGCTGGCCACCAGCCCCAAGCTCAGTGATGCCGACGCCGCCAAGGTGAAAGCGCTGCGCGCCGATGGCGAGGCCGCGCACAAGGCCGGCAAGCATGATGACTCGATGAAGATGCTGGGCGAAGCGAAGAAGCTGCTCGGCGTTTGACGGCCAGCCGATGACGCGCGGCGCCGGCACTGCGCCGGGGCCGCGCGCGGCCCGCCACAACCCGCTCCAGTCAACCCGAAGTCGCGGTGCGGCTGATCGTCACCCCCGCCACATGCGGCTGGCCCAGCACCTCCAGCTCGGTGGTGCGTTTGCAGGCGTGCTCATCGGCGTCGAACAGGTGCAGGCACTGGGGCGGGAAGTGCAGGTGGACCGGCTCGCCGACGCTGCAGCGCGATTGGCCGCTTTGGCGCACCGTGATCAGTTCACCGGCCGCCAGCCGCACGTAGACGTAGCTGGCCTCGCCGAGCTGTTCGAGAAAAGCGACCAGGCCCTGAATGGTGTTGTTGGTGCTGCCCGCGGCGACGATCTGCACATGCTCGGGCCGCACGCCCAGCGTGACCTCGGCGTTGTGGGCCAGGCGGCGCGCGTCGACTTCGGCGGTGAACGCCGCCTCGCCGATGCCCACGCGCGCCGTCTGGCCGTCCGAACTGGCCAGCCGCGCGGCCATGAAATTCATCTTCGGCGAACCGATGAAACCGGCCACGAACTTGCTGACCGGGTGGTGGTACAGGTCCAGCGGCGCGCCGAACTGGGCCACGCTGCCTTCGCGCTGCACCGCCGGGCCGGCGTTGAGCAGCGCGATCTTGCTGGCCAGCGTCATGGCCTCGACCTGGTCGTGGGTGACGTAGATCATGCTGGCGGTGCCGATGTCCTGGTGCATCTTGGCCAGCTCCAGGCGGGTCTGCACGCGCAGCGCGGCGTCGAGATTGGACAGCGGCTCGTCGAACAAGAACACATCGGGCTCGCGCACGATCGCACGGCCGATCGCCACGCGCTGGCGCTGGCCGCCGGAGAGCTGCTTGGGCAGGCGGTCGAGCAAGGCGTCGAGCTGCAGGATCTTGCCGGCCTTGCGCACCCGCTGGTCCACCGTGCCGCTGTCGGTCTTGGCCTGGCGCAACCCGAAGGCCATGTTGTCGTAGACCGTCATGTGCGGGTACAGCGCGTAGCTCTGAAACACCATCGCCACGCCGCGGCGCGACGGTGGGGTTTCATTCACGCGCTTGCCGTTGATGTGCAGGTCGCCGCTGGAGATGTCTTCCAGCCCGGCCACCATGCGCAGCAAGGTCGACTTGCCGCACCCCGACGGGCCGACGAAGACCACGAACTCGCCCCGGTTGATTTGCAGGTTGACCTGGCGGATCGTGTCGACCGCCGCACCGGGGTAGCGTTTGTGCACATCGCGAAAGACGATCTCGGACATGGCTGTCTCCTTGGGTGCCTGATGGCGTTCAGAGGGTGGCGAACACGGCGCCAAAGGGTGGCAGCTCCAGCCCGCCGCCGACGCAGCTGCCGCGGGCCAGCGGGTGGCGGGTGTCGAGCACGGGCTTCATCGATGCCGGCAACTCGTAGCGGGCCGCCTGCGCGCTCATGTTGAAGGCACACAGGTGGGCCGGGCCGTGCTCGGCGCCGGGGTCGCGCACGAAGGCCAGCACTTGGTCGTGTGCCGGCAGCAACCGCATGCCGCCGCGCTGCAGGCCGGGCCGGGCGCGGCGCCAGGCCAGCATCGCGCGGTAGAAGTGGAACAGCGAGCCGCCGTCCTGGCGCTGCGCCGCCGCGGCCAGCGGCAGGTGCTCGGGAGCGACCGCCAGCCACGGCCGGGCGGCGCTGCTGAAGCCGCCGTGCGGCGCCGCGGCGTCCCACACCATCGGCGTGCGGCAGCCGTCGCGGCCGCGGTATTCGGGCCACATGGTGATGCCGTACGGATCCTGCAGGTCTTCAAAGGCGACCTCGGCCTCGGTCAGCCCCAGCTCGTCGCCCTGGTAGATGCAGGGCGAGCCGCGCAGCGTGGCCTGCACGGCAAAGACCAGGCGCAGCCATGCCGGGCCAGCGCCCGCAGCGAGCTGGCGCCAGCGCGTGGCCACCCGCGGCACGTCGTGGTTGGACAGCGACCAGCAGGCCCAGCCGTCGGTCACCGCGGCTTCGAACTGGGCGATCACGCCATGCACGAAGCGGGCGTCGCACTGGCTGCCCAGCAGGTCGAAGCCGTAGGCCATGTGCAGCTTGTCGCCGCCGCCGGTGTATTCGGCGATCCGGGCCAGGTTGTCGTCGTCGCCGATCTCGCCCACCGTGGTCAGGCCCGGCCGTTCGTCGAGCAGCGCGCGGATGCGTTGCAGGAAGGCGATGTTCTCGGGCCGGCTCTTGTCGAACTGGTGGCGCTGCCAGGCATACGGGTTGACGCTGTTGACGGCCGGGTTGTCGGCCGGTGCGCCCAGGCCCGGGTTGTCGCGCAGCAGCGCGTCGTGAAAGCAGAAGTTGATGACATCGAGCCGAAAGCCGTCGACGCCCCGGTCCAGCCAGAAGCGCAAGGTGTCGAGCGCGGCCTGCTGCACCGCCGGGTTGTGGAAGTTCAAGTCCGGCTGGCTGGCCAGGAAGTTGTGCAGGTAGTACTGGCAGCGGCGTGTGTCCCATTGCCAGGCGCTGCCGCCGAAGATCGACAGCCAGTTGTTGGGCGGCGAGCCGTCGGCCTTGGGGTCGGCCCAGACGAACCAGTCGGCCTTGGGGTTATGGCGGCTGGAGCGCGATTCGACAAACCAGGCGTGCTGGTCGGAGCAGTGGCTGGGCACCTGGTCGATCAGCAGCTTGATGCCGTGCCCATGCGCGGCGCGCACCACGGCATCGAAGTCGGCCAGCCGGCCGAAGAGCGGGTCGACATCGCGGTAGTCGGCGATGTCGTAGCCGAAGTCCTTCATCGGGCTCTTGAAGAACGGCGAGATCCAGATCGCGTCCACGCCCAGCTCGGCCAGGTACGGGATGCGCTGCACGATGCCGGCCAGGTCGCCGATGCCGTCGCCGTTGCTGTCTTGAAAACTGCGCGGGTAGATCTGGTAGATCACCCCGCCGCGCCACCACTGCGCACTCGTGACCACAGCTATCCCTTGACGGCGCCGGAGGTCAGGCCGCCGACGATCTTGCGTTGAAACACCAGCACCAGGAAGATCAGCGGCAGCGTCACCAGCACCGACGCGGCCATGATCTTGCCCCACGGAATCTCATGCTTGTCGGCGCCGCTGATGAGCGAAATCGACACCGGCACGGTGCGGTCGTTGTTGTCGAGCACGAAGGTCAGCGCGAACAGGAACTCGTTCCAGGCCGCGATGAAGGCGAGCAGCCCGGTCGTCACCAGCGCCGGCCACATCAGCGGCATGAAGACCTTGGTGAGCACGCCCCAGGGGCTGCAGCCGTCCATGATGGCGGCCTCTTCCAGCTCTTTGGGCAGCTCGCGCACGAAGGTCGTCAGCACCCACACGGTGAAGGGCAGCGTGAACAGCATGTAGGGCAGCGCCAGGCCCCACCAGTGGTTGTAGAAGCCGATCGCCTGCATCAACTCGAACATGCCGGCGAGCACCGCGACCTGCGGGAACATCGAGACTGCCAGCACCGTCAGCAACAGCAGGCCGCGGCCCTTGAAGCTGATGCGGCCGAGCGCGTAGGCGGCCGTCACGCCAAGAAACAGCGACACGATCACCACCATGAACGAGACACCCAGCGAGTTGAAGATGTGGCGCGCGAACGGCTGCTCGGCCACGGTGAACAGCGAGACGTAGTTCTTCATCGACGGCGCGGCCGGCCACAGCGTGGTGCTGAACAGTTCGGTGCCCGACTTGAGCGAGGTGACGATGGCAAAGTAGAACGGGAACAGGCAGAACAGCAAGATCAGCAGCACCAGCAGGTACAGAGCGATCTTGCCGAGCACGCGCTGGGTGGTCAGTTCCATGGTCTGCCCCTCGTCATTTTTTGCCGCCGAGGTCCAGCCGCGCGACCTTCATGTAGACCAGCGTGCAGCCGGCGATGATCAGGAACAGCACCGTTGAAGCCGCCGAGCCGTATCCGACGTAGTTGTTGTCGACGATCTCGCGCCGCACGAAGCCCGACATGCTGATCGTGTCGACGCTGTTGGAGGTCATCACGTAGATGATGTCGAAGACCCGCAGCGCGTCGAGCAGGCGGAAGATCACCGCCACCATCAGCGCCGGCCAGATCAGCGGCAGCGTGACCTTGAAGAACACCTTGACCGGGTGGATGCCGTCGACGTACGCCGCTTCGTAGCAGTCCTTGGGCAGCATCTGCAGCGCGGCCAGCGTGAGCAGCGCCATGAAGGGCGTGGTCTTCCACACATCGACCAGCACCACCGACCACAGCGCGTAGTCCGGGTCGGCGGTCCAGGCGATGTTGGTGTCGATCAGGCCCCAGCTTTTCAGCATGGCGTTGAGCACGCCGAACTGGTCGTGCATGATCCAGGCCCACATCTTGGCCGACACGATGGTCGGGATGGCCCAGGGCACCAGCACGGCGGCGCGCACGAAGGCGCGGCCCTTGAACTCGGCGTTCATCACCAGCGCGATCACCACGCCCAGCAGCGTCTCCAGCACCACCGAGACGATGGCGAACGAGAGGGTGTTCTTGATCGCAAAGCCCCAGTCGGTGCTCCAGAAGCCGTCGGCCGCAGCGAAGTTGAAGACGCCGTACTTGCCGAAGTAGTTGGTCAGGCCCACCATGTTGTAGGTCGACTCGCCGATCGTCTCCAGCGTGGCGTCGGTGAAGCTGAACCAGATGGTGCGGCCCAGCGGCCAGCCGGCCACCATGGCCAGCACCAGCAGCGTGGGGGCGAGAAAGATCCAGGCGCTTCGGGTGCGTTCGCGCGTGAGTTCGGACGTGGGTGTGGACATGGGGCCTCCAGCGCTTGCGCACAAGCCTCGCCGCGCGCGGCGAGGGCATGGCGGCTCAAATCACCACTTGTCGCCGCGGCGGATGGAGTCGAGCTTGACTTCGAGCTTCTTCAGGCTCTCTTCGGCCTTGGTCTTGCCCGACAGCACCTCGTGGGTGGCGTTCCAGAAGGCGGCGGAGACCTCGTTGTACTTGATGCCGGTGACGGTGGCCGGGCGCGGCACCGCGCCGACGAAGGTTTCGTACAGTTCGCCGAAGAACGGGTTGGCCTTCAGCACTTCGGCATCCTTGTAGAGCGACACGATGGTCGGGTTGTAGGAGCCGCGGATGGCGCGGTCTTTCTGCACCGCCGCGCTGGTCATGTACATCACCAGGTCGGCGGCCTCTTTCGGGTTCTTCGAATACTTGCTGACCGAGAGTTGCCAGCCGCCCAGCGCCGCCGCCGTCTTGCCGCCCTCGCCCTTGGGCAGGGCCACCACACCGACCTTGCCCTTGACGGGGCTGTCGGCACCCTGGCTGAGCGACCAGGCGTAGGGCCAGTTGCGCATGAACACCGAGTTGCCCTTCTGGAACACGCCGCGGGCGTCTTCTTCCCCGTAGTTCAGCACGCCCTTGGGCGCGATGGTGCCGATCCAGCCGGCCGCCGTGGTCAGTGCCTTGGCCGCGTTCGGGTTGTTGATGGTGATCTTGCCGCTGGCGTCGACGATGCTGCCGCCGCCATGGCTGGAGACCCATTCGATCGCATCACAGGTCAGCCCTTCGTAGGCCTTGGCCTGGAACACGAATCCCTGCATGTCGGCGTTGCCGGCCTTGCGCTCGCCGTCCATCACCTTTTGCGCGGTGGCGGTCAATTGGGCCCAGGTGGTGGGCGCCTTCTCGGCGTATTTGTCGAGCAGGTCTTTGCGGTAGTACAGCACGCCGGCATCGGTGAACCAGGGCATGGCCAACAGCTTGCCACCCACGGTGTTGTTGGCCACGATGGCGGGGAAGTGCTCTTTTTCGGCGCCCTTGCTGTACGGCGTCAGGTCGAGCAGGTGGTCCTTGATGATGCCGGGCCAGACGACGTCGACGTTGAGCACGTCCAGGTCGGTCGACTTGGCCGCGAACATCTGGCGGAACAGGCCCAGGATGTCGGAGGTGGACTGCGGCACGGTCAGGTGCTTGACGCTGTTGCCGGTCTTGGCGCTCCACTCCTCGCCCGCCTTCTTGCAGAAGTCGAAGTCTTGCCCGACCGTGCCGCACGAAATCGTGACCGTGACGCCGGCCGCGTGGGCGGCGCTCCCCAGCGCCAGCAGCGCGGCGATGGCAACGGTTTGGTGGAAGCGGATCTTGCTCATGTCGGGGGTCTCCTTGGCCTTGTGGGCTGACTCTGATGAACTGGACTTTGACGCCGTTTGTCGCGTTCAAAGCGATTTGATGGTATCTTCAAAGCGCTTTGGATTGGAACTCGGGTTTACGCTGACAGTTTGTGCACGAGCTCAGGCGCGCCGGCCGGGGCCCTGTGGGGGCGCCGCCATCAGCCGTTATGCTCGTCGCTAGAGGGACTTGTCCGCGACCCATCCAGGAGGCCACTGGCGCCGTGTCACTGAAACGAATCGCTGATGAACTGGGCCTGTCGCTGACCACGGTCAGCCGCGCGCTCAACGGCTACCCGGAGGTCGCCGCCAAGACGCGGCTGGCGGTGCAGGCGGTCGCCGAGCGCCACCGCTACACGCCCAACGCCAGGGCGCGCAGCCTGGCGCTGGGCCGGGCCGACGCGATCGGGCTGGTCTTTTCGATCACGCCGGACGACCTGGGCGACGTGCAGTTTCTCGACGTGGCGGCCGGCATCACAGAGCGGCTGGAGCGCGAGAACATGGACCTGCTGATCATTTCAGCCTCGCCCAAGGACGAGTTGGCCACCTACGAGCGCGTCATCGCGGGCGGGCGGGTCGACGCCTTCGTGGTGGCCCGCACCCGGGTGCGCGACGCGCGGCTGGCCTTGCTGCGCGAGCGCTCGGTGCCGTTTGTGGCCTACGGCCGCAGCGCCGCGATGAAGTCGCCTTACGCGTGGCTGGACTTCGACAACGAAGCCGGCGCGCAGCTCGCCGCCGAACGGCTGCTGGCGCTGGGCCACCGGCGCCTGGGCTACCTGGGCGCGCCGGAGGAATACAACTTTGCCAGCCAGCGCTTCAAGGGCTTCGAGCGCAGCGTCGCCGCGGCCGGCGCAACGCTGGTGGAGGGGGCGGTGCTGCGGGTGTCGCTGGACCGCCGCTCCGGGTACGCGGCGATGCAGCGCCTGATCGCGCTGGCGCAGCGGCCCAGCGCGGTGCTGGTGGACAACAGCCTGGCCGGGGTCGGCGCGGTGCATGCGGCGCTGAACGCCGGCCTGGTGCTGGGCCGTGACCTGTCGCTGATCGTCTACGACGGACTCTCGGGCGACTCGGTCATCCGCAACGCCATCACCTCGGTGCGCCAGCCGACACCCACCAGCACCGGCGCCATGCTGGCCGAATTCACGCTGCGGTTGCTGCGTGGCGCGCCGGTCGAATCGCTGCAGTGCCTGCGCGAGCCGGCGCTCGAACTCGGCGACAGCGACGGGCCGCCACCGCCCTCGGCGGGCTGACGGCGCAGCGGCCGTCAGCCGCCGCGCCGCGCATCCGCCGCTCAGGTCGCCGGCTTGTCGCTCAAGGCCTTCATGTTGTCGATCAGCTCCTGGCTCATCGGCGCATTCAGGTTGATGCCCTTGGGCGGGATCGGCGACTGGAACCACTTCTTGTAGAGCGTCTCGAATTCGCCGCTCTTCATCAGCCCGGCAATCGTGTCGTCGACCAGCTTCTTGAACGCCGGGTCGTCGCGCCGCAGCATGATGGCGTAGGGCTCGACCTGGATCGGTTCGCCCACCACCGCCAGCTCGGCCGGGTTTTGCGCGCTGGCCTTCAGGCCGTACAACAGGATGTCGTCCATCGCAAACGCCAGCGCGCGGCCGGTCTGCACCATCAGCGCCGATTCGGCATGGTCCTTGGCGCCGAGCAGGTCGATGCCCAGCTTCTTTTCTTCATTCAGGTTGCGGATGATCTTGAAGTTGGTGGTGCCTGTGGTCGACACGACCTGCTTGCCCTTCAGGTCGTCGAGCGACTTGACCGGTGTGCCGGCCTTCACCAAAAACTTGGTGCCGGTGTAGAAGTAATTGGTGGCAAAGGCGACCTGCTTCTGGCGTTCGCTGTTGTTGGTGGTCGAGCCGCATTCGATGTCGATGGTGCCGTTTTGCAGCAGCGGGATGCGGTTCGCCGAGGTCACCGCCTGCAGGTTCACTTTCAGGTCGGCGCGGCCGGTGGCCTTCTTGACCTGCTCCACGATCTTGCCGCAGATCTCGGCGCCAAAGCCCACCGGCTGCGCCTTGTCGTCGAGGTACGAAAACGGGATCGACGCTTCGCGGTAGGCCAGCGTCATGGCGCCGCTCTGCTTGATTTTCTCCAGCGTCGACGGGCTTTGCGCCACCGCAGTCAGCGGCACTGTGCAGGCGAGGGCGCAGAGTGTTGCGGCAATGGTGATTCGCATGGGAAGTTCCTTGTGCATGAGTGCGGTCGGCACGCGCCGGGCTTGAAGGGCGCAATCGTAGCGGGGCGGCTGCCTCATTCGACCAACACGCCCTTCCAGAACGCCACGCGACCCTTGATTTCGCGCGCCGCTTCCAGCGGCTCGGGGTAATACCAGACCGCGTTTTCGTTCATGTCGCCATCCACCATCAGGCTGTGGTAATGCGCCTGGCCCTTCCAGTGGCAACTGCTGCGGTGGTTGCTGAAGCTGACGTACTCGCGCTTCAGGCTGGCCTCGGGAAAATAGTGGTTGCCTTCGACGACCACGGTGTCGTCGCTTTCGGCAATGGTGGCGCCGTTCCAGGTTGCTTTCATCGTGAACTCCTTGGCTGGCCCCGGACGATCGAGGCGGGTGGCGATACAGGCCGAGATCGGGGGCTCCGTTTCGGCGCGCTATCTTGGCGCATATCGGGCCAGCGCGCAGGTCAGGGTCTGCCGGATGCGCGCGGCCAGCGCCTTGTCGCCGGTCACGACCACGCTGTCGCCGTGGCGCAGGATGTCCATCGCCAGTTCGGTCGGGTCGCTGTAGGGGACTTGCAGTTCATAGCGCCCGTCATCGAGCCAGCGCGCCTTCTGCCGCGGATGCCATTCTTCGTTGGCGACCCATTGGGCGGCATCGGCGTTGAACACCAGCGTCGCCCATTTGACCTTGGCATTGCCGCCATAGATGCCGTAGCCCGAATCGAGCTCGGCCTCCAGGTCGCGCAGCGCCACGTTGCGCGCCTTGCCATCGACCACCCTCGCCTCGCGCATCGCGTCCAGCGCAAAGCGGCGCAGGCCGTCGCTGGCATGGCACCAGCCGTCGAGGTACCAGGTGTTGCGGTAGTTCACCAGCCGCTGCGGCGAGACCTCGCGTTCGCTTAACGACCGGTCGCTGCGCTTGAAGTAGCGCAGCCAGACTTTTCGGCGCTGCACCAGCGCGCCGCCAAGCAGCTCGAAGTGCCGGCTGGGAACGCGCCGGCGCGCGGTGCCGATGATCTTGATGCGGCGCATCAACTCGCGCGCCTGGGCCGCGTCGGTGCCCAGCATCGCTTGCAGCTTTTCGGTCAGCGGCTGCAGGTGGCGGGCCAGCACGCCGTCGTCGTCCAGCCCGGCGAGCAGCTGGTGCATGGTCAGCATCGCGTGGATTTCGTTCTCGCTGAACCACAGGCCCGGCAGCTCGTGCCGGGCCGCCTTGCCGCCCGGCGGGGCCGGTTCGGAAAAGCGGTAGCCCTTGTCCATCGTGTCGTAGACGATGGGCGCGCTCATGCGGTCGCGCAGGAACTGCAGGTCGCGCTTGAGCGTGGCGGGCGACACCTCCAGCTCGTCGCGCAGCGCGGCAAAGCTGACGCGGCCTCGGCTGCGCAGCAGCAGTTCGATCTTGTAGAAGCGTTCGGTCCGGTCCACGGCAGTCCTTTGGCACAGCGGTGGCTCACCCGCTGAGCCACTGGCGCGGAGCTTAGCCGATTCTCTGTTTTTTCACGGCGCGCCGCGCACTGGCTCACGCCATGAGCGACCAGCGCGGAATACTGGTCTCACGCGCCGGAACCCCGGCGCCCCACCCCCGCCGAGGAGCCCAGCATGACCCACGCCCCAGCCTGCCCCGCCACCGCCGCCCCGATCACCGCGCTCGACCAGATCGGCTTCGAGCTCGGCTGGGACTTCGCCCACCACCGCGTCTGCCCGCCCGAGGCCTATGCCCAGGCGCCCTCGCCACTGCGCGATGGCCTGCTGGCCGGCCAGGCCACCTTCGGCCTGCGCACGCTGAATGCCACGCCGCCGGTGCGCCAGTGGCTGCGCCTGCGCCTGCACGCCTGGCTGCGCGGGCGCAGCGTGGAGCTGGTTCAGGTGACACCCAACCACCTGGCCCAACTCGACGTGAGCCACTGCCCGATCACGCGCGCCGCGCTCGGCGTGGCCGCGCTGGAGGGCAGTGACGCGTCGATCGACCGGGTCAGGAACGACGCCGGCTACGCCGCCGGCAACCTGGCCGTGATGAGCACCAAGGCCAACCATGCCAAGGCCGGGCACGGCTTTCGCGCCGCGATGCGGTTCGTCAAGGAGGTGGAGGCCGGCGCGCTCGGTGGCATCCACGGTTTGACAGCCGCACAGTGGGCGCGCGTGGCCGTGTTGTGCAGCTTTGTCGAGCCGCTGCCGCACGACGAAGCGTGCGCGCTGCCGCTGCGGGTGCTGCCGCCCAACCGGCTGCGCCTGTTCAACCCGGCCCAGGCGCTGCAGGCCTTTGTCAGCCGCCAATTGCTGGTGCCCGGCTGGAGCCAGCGGGTGAGCCGGATCGAGGCGCTGATTCCCGGCAAGCCGGCGCAGCGGGCGTTCCAGGCCTTCTTCCATGCGCTGCTGCCGCGTGTGCTGGAGGCCGGGCGCCACACCGCCCCGCACGCGGCCCGCTGGGCGGTCGAAGACGCCTGGCGCCATGCGCTGGTGCAGCGCCGCTGGGCCACGTTCGCGCGGCTGCTCACGGCCGCCGAGTGCGAGACCCTGGTCAAGCGGGCCACGGCGCGCAAGCTCGGCAGCCAGGTGGTGAACCCGCTCTCCGATGCGCAAGCCACCGAGGGATGGAACCTGGCGTCGCGCGGATACGTGGCGCACGCCGCCGCCGTGGCCGAACCGCGCTTCGACGCGGCGGCGAACCGGCAGATGCTGCTCGCGCTCTGAAGCGGCGTGCCCAGGGGCCGGATCACACGCCGCGCCAGAGGCCGAATCCATCGATCCGGCGCGCCTGCATGGCACGCTGCTCGACGGCGTCGGCGACCATGCTGTCAGGGGCGCCGATGTCGCGCAGCGTGCGCGGGTCGAGCCCCTCCAGGCCGTCGAATCCACGCTCCGGGCGCGGGCGCCGAGGGCGCGACCGCCACGCGCGCGTCGCGCGCCGCCAGCCCGCCAGCACCGTGCCGGCGATGCCTGCCCACACCCGCACGTGCAGCGGTTGCCACAGCGAAATCGTGACTTGAACGCAGGGGTTGGGCATCACGGGCTCCGAGAATGGTTGTTGGTACTGGTAAGCATAGAAGTCCAGTCCGGCATTGAAAATCAACTTCTTCAGGCGTATCTGGTCGTCTATGCTTACCGATATGCCGCAGCCTCGCCTTCCCTTGCAAACCCTGGCCACGTTTTGCAGCGTCGCGCAACTGTCCAACCTGCGCGCTGCGGCCGAGCAGCTGCACTTGACGCACAGCGCGGTGAGCCAGCAGATCAAGCTGCTGGAACAGCAACTCGGTTTTGCGTTGTTCGACCGGCGCGGCCGCGGCATCGTGCTCAACGCCGCCGGCGCGGCGCTGCTGGCCTCGGTCGAGCCGGCGCTGGCGCGGCTCGACGACGGGGTGCGCGCGGCCGGCGCGGCGGCCGCCGGCACCGAGCACCGGATCCGCATCACGGTGCTGCCGTCGTTCGCCAACCGCTGGTTGCTGCCGCGCCTGGCGCAGTGGCGCGAGCGCCACCCGCACATCGCCATCGAGTTGAGCGCGTCGCAGCAAATCGTCGATCTGCAGCGCGAGGGCTTTCACGCCGCGCTGCGCCAGGGCAGCGGGCAGTGGCGCGGCTTGGTGGCCGAGCGGCTGATCGAGTCGCCGTTGATCGCGCTGGGCTCGCCGGCCGCGGCACGCCGCCTGCTGGGCTGCGACGCCAAGGCCCTGGCCGACGAACCACTGCTCGGCAGCGCCGCGATGTGGGCGCAGTGGTTCGAGCTGTCCGGCGTGCGTGTGCGCGTCAACCCGGTGGCCAGCTTCAACGATGCGGGCCTGATGCTGCAAGCCGCCGAACAAGGCCTGGGCCTGGCCCTGGGGCGCGAGCTGTACGCCGCCGACGCCTTGCGCGATGGACGCCTGGTGCGGCTCTCGCCGCTGGCCCTGCCCGACGACGAGACCGACGCGTTCTGGCTCGCCTACCCGCCCGCGCTGAAAGACTGGCCGCCGCTGGTGGCGCTGCGCGGCTGGTTGACCGACGAGCTGGCGCGTTCGAGCCTGATGCTGGCAGGCGCGAACCCCGCCCCGGTGTGGGCCGCCGCGGCGCCGGCGTCGGCGCCACTGGCGGGCCGGCCGGCAACCCGCGCCCCGGCGCGGCCGCGGTCCCGACGGGCGGGCTGAAAGCGGCCAGCCGGCTGCGCCACCTCGGTGGCGCGTGGAATTCAGCTTGAATCGACGCCACCCAAGGCATCGATCTCGGCGCGTGTGAAGCCCGCTTCGGCCAGCACCTCCTCGGTGTGCTGGCCGAGCGCCGGCGCGGGGCGCGGCGTGTCGGGCGTGCTGCGATCGAAGCGCGGCGCCGGGGCTGGCTGCACCACCCCGCCGATCTCGATGAAGGCGCCACGGGCCAGAGCGTGCGCGTGCGCTGGCGCCTCGGCGAGGGACAGCACCGGCGCAAAACAGGCGTCGGTTCCTTCGAGCAGGGCACACCAGTCGTCGCGCGACCGGGTCTTGATGATGCGGGCCAGGGCCTCACGCATTTCGGGCCACAGCGCGCGCTCGTGCTGGCGTTTGACAAAGCGCGGGTCGAGGCCGATGCGCCGGGCCAGTTCGGCAAAAAACTTGGGCTCCAGCGCACCGACCGCGATGAAGCGGCCATCGGCGGTTTCATAGGTGGCGTAAAACGGCGCGCCGCCGTCGAGCAGGTTCTCGCCGCGCGGCTCGCTCCAGGCGCCGCTGGCCGCCAGGCCGTAGAAGATCGAAGCCAGCGACGCCGCGCCGTCGACCATCGCCGCGTCCACCACCTGGCCCAGGCCGGAGGTCTGGCGTTCGTGCAGCGCCGCCAGCAGCCCGAGTGCCAGGTAGAGCGCGCCGCCGCCGTAGTCGCCCACCAGGTTCAGCGGCGGCACCGGCTTGCCGCCGGCCGGGCCGATGGCGTGCAGCGCGCCGGTCAGCGCGATGTAGTTCAGGTCGTGCCCGGCGGCTGCGCTGAGCGGGCCGGTCTGGCCGAAGCCCGTCATGCGGCCGTAGATCAGCCCGGGGTTGCGAGCCCGGCATTCCACCGGCCCCAGGCCGAGCCGCTCGGCCACGCCGGGCCGAAAGCCTTCGATCAGCAGGTCGGCCCGGTCCACCAGGCGCAGCGCCGCGGCGCGGCCGGCCGGCGACTTCAGGTCCAGCGCCACCGAGCGCCGGTTGCGCCCGTTGACGTTGAAGCGCGGCTCCATCGCCACGCCCAGGCCGCTGGGCTCGATGCGGTCGATGCGCACCACGTCGGCGCCCAGGTCGGCCAACAGCATCGCGCACATCGGGCCGGGGCCGATGCTGGCGAGTTCGATGATGCGCAGTTTGTGGAGCGGGCCCATGTGGTTTTCCTTGCCGTCGTTGCCTTGCCAGGACTCGTCGGTATTCAGTTCCGCCCGGTCCGCGCAGGCATGATTTACTCCAGAGCCTGCCGGCAGGCTGCCCAGACTTCCGGGTGCTGATGCAACGCACAGAACGGCGCAACGGTTTGCCCAATTGGGCCGAAGCACCATCGCAACAAGCCGTGGTCGTCAGCTTCCTGCAACTCGTCCAACAACGTGGACGCGCTGATATGGTCACCCGCCAGCGACGCGAGAACGATGCGGCAGAGCCGTCTGAACGTGGCCTTGTAGACATTGGCCAGCGCCTCACGCCGGTCGAGTCGACGGACCTCAACTGTTTTGGCGCCTTTGCGTGACCAATCGTTGGCCTGAACATCGAAGCGCGCAGTCAAGCCACCGGTGTCCGGGTCGAAATCAAGGTGCTGCCAAGGGTCTTCGGATGAAGGGTCGATCAACAACGTTCGCCCGTTCGCCATAGGGAACAGATCCCCCTTGAAGCGGCCGCATTCGGTACAACACAGCAATAGGTTGCGCCACTGGAACGCCCGCCTTGGGAAGCGTGCTTTGGGACGGAAGTGTTCGATGTCGCAGCCGTGCGAGTCCACGCAGTACATACAACGCTCACGTTGCCCCATCATCTGCTGCAGCACCCGCAACACAGACCCTAAAGTCTTGGTTCGTCGAGCAGTCTTCCATTCGCGCTCGATGTTCAGGAGATGTAGTTCGAGCTCACGATCAGCAGCCGATTGACGCTTGTTCAAGTAGGTCTGCGCAGCCTTGGGCAATGCCGGACGCGTGACTTGCCGCATCGGTCAGGGCTCCTCGTCGGTGATTGCAAACAGTTGGAGCTGCAGGACCTTGCTCTCCTCATCCTTGGAGAGCCTCACACCCGCCCTCTTCTTCGTCATGAGCTTGGCGTATTCGACCCGCCCTTGCACCGCTCTGGGCGAGCGTGTGTTCTGCAAACCAAAGGCCGGCGTCAGCAGAATCGTGTCCGGTCTGGAACTGATGACCTTGTTGTACTCGCCGGTTGTCAGTGCGCGCGGTGCATCACCGCTGCCGGGCTCCGGCAGCACAAACAGGCCATTCTTGTCGGCGGCCTGGCAGATGATGGGGCTGTGCGTCGTGACAAGAAACTGGATCTTCGGAAAGTGTCCCTTGAGCCAGAAACCAATTTCACGCTGCCACTCCGGGTGAAGGTGCGCATCGATCTCGTCAATCAGGACGACGCCGCTGCGCACGATTCGCATCTTGCCGTCGACGCCACGCTCCGCCAAGCCTTCGATGCCATAGGCCGCAATCAAGTGACGAAGTATGTCGGCCAGCAAGGCCAGTGCGGCGCGATACCCGTCGCTCATTTCTCCCCAGGCCAGTTGGAGTCCGTTTCGATCCTTAAGCCATAGGCCATCGGAGTCCACGCGGTCAACAGTGATCTGGTTGGGCATCAACTCATCTCGGAGGATCTCAAGCAGCAGATCAAGTTGCTGCCCACTCTCGGGTGATCGGCGCTCCAACTGCTTGTGACTCAGATTGCGCAACCATTGATCCACCTCGTACAGCGAGGCCGCCTCCTGGAACATGGTGACGAATCGCTCTGTGGTTGGGCTCACCATCAGGCGCGTTGCTTCCTGCGAGGCCCCGAACACGCGCCTGAATGGCCCGTAGCCGCACGAAAACCAGCCGCGCGCCGCGGCCGACCAAAGGCCCCTGTGAACAAGTGTCGTCTTGCTACCCGACGTGGCCGGCAATTCCACGCCCGCATCCTTGCCGCCGACCTTCAGAATCACCGTCGCGGGGAATTTCTTGTATGCCGTGTTCCCTTGCTCAGAGAATGCATCGATGCCCCTCTCCGGAAAGATCATCAACTCGATCTTTGCTTCTTGCTCACCCGCCCCTTCGCGAATCCAGCGATGAAAGCTCGGTTGAAGGGATCGGGCAACGTCGCGGCCGATCAAGGCGACCGCGATAGCCTTGAGCAGCGTGCTCTTCCCGGCGCCGTTGTCTCCGGTGAACACGGTCCATCCTGCGTAGTTGCCGTCGCCGCGAGACAAATCGAACTCAAGGCTTTCAAAGCCCCGAATGTTCTTCAACGTGACCTTGTCAACGTACATACGCTCTCTCCATTGCTGCAGATCACTCCCGCGTGGGTGCCCGGGGACAAGATCACCGCATAAAGCCGACCGGGGATGCTAGCTGCGCGACGTAGCCGGGGCCAACCATTTTGCCGGCACCGGCAAGATGGATTGCGAGGTTGGCGCCCGATGTCCGAGCCGACGCCTGTCTCAACGGGTTCAGGTCGAGGCGGCTGCGGCAAAAGAGCCGCATAGCCGCATCCGTGAGTTCTTCAAGCGAAGCGCCTCTTTCGGCGTCGTACCACTGCACCGACCAGTTCAGCGCGCCCAGCAGAAGCAGCCGCGCCAGGCGCACATACCGGGATGAAGTCGCTGTCGGCTCCGAGCAGGATGTCGAAGTGGGTCCGAATCAACGCCGCCAGCGCGGCCTGTGGTTCGGCCGCGCGCAGCGCCTGCAAGGTGGCCGCCTGGCGCGCGATCGCCGAATGCATGCCCTGCTCCATCACCTCGCACAACAAGGCGTTCTTGCTCTTGAAGTGATAGAACGGCGAGCCCGACTGCATGCCCACCGCGGCGGCGATGTCGCGCGTGCTGGTCGCTGAAAGTCCCCGGGCGCGAAACAGCCTGGCCGCCGAGCGGATCAGCTCCTGGCGGCGGTTGCCGTCGTCGCGCTGCTCCCAGGTCTTGCGCGGGCGCCCGCGCGGGCGGCGCGGCGAGTCCGGCGGCGCGGTGGCGAGGCCCGCGCTCACGTCAGCGCCCAGGTCAGCGCCCACTCAGAGGCTGAGAGTTTTTCGAGCGTGTCCGAGCAGCGCGCCAGAAGGCGGCCGATCTAGGCGCAAAGCGCAGCCATAGCTCGGGCTATGGCGAGCATTTGCAACGACGAGCGGGCGTCTTCTGGTGTGATGAGCGGGCA
>JANORB010000233.1:0-55688 GCA_031415135.1 Methylibium sp. | reverse complement strand
CGGGATCGTGCAGGCGGTCGAGATGATGGCCGGCGCGGTCGGGGTGCTGCGCGGCGGCAGGTTGGCGGGTTTGACGCATGTCTTCCAGCCGTTCGGGAACGCCGTGATCGGCGGGGTGCGCGCCGGGTTGTGGCACATCTGGCACTCGGTCTCGGCATGGATCAGCGACGTGGCGCCGGTGCCGTGAATGTCGGGCGGCGGCACGCACACGTCGGTGGTGGTCGGCGCGTCCGGCGTCAACGGCCAATCGGTCAGGAACACATGGCAGGCGGCGCAATCGGGGCGCGGCGCCTGGCCTTTCGGGCGCCGCTGTTGCGCCGGATTGGCCGGATCGAACTGCTCGGCGACGCGGCCGCGGATCTTCCACATGCCGCCGCGATAGTCGACGCCCATCGCGGTGAGCCGGTCGAACGGGCGCACGCCGTAGCCGATGAAACCGCCGGGCATCATGTCGCGGATCGGCGGCAGGTTGAGCACCCGGCGGGCTTCGATGTCGCGCAGGATGGTGCCGGCAGTGATGTCGAAATAGACACCCCATTCGTAGACGCTGCCGTCGGCCATCAGCGCCGCGAACACGCCTTGTTCGGCGAGGATCTTGCGGATCGCCACACCGGCCGGCAGGCCGATGAGCTGGGTCGGCAGCGGGCTGCCGCCGGCATACGGCGTGGTCACGTCGCCGGGGGTGAAGGCGTTCTGGTCGGCCGGGAAGCTGCCCCAGTGCCACACGCTGCCGTCCTTGCGCAGCACCGCCACGTCGTTGTCGCGCGCGCTGAGCTGCACCACGTTGCTGAGCGACGTGATCGGCGTGGGTGTGGCGCTGGCGCTGTTCTTGTTGCCGTCGCCCAGCAAGCCGAAGCCGCCACTGGCGCCCCAGGTGTAGACGCTGCCATCGTCGAGCAGTGCGTAGCTGGCGGTGCTGGCGGCGGCCACCGCGATGGCGCCGCGCGGCAGCGTCACCTTGACCGGCACCATCGACGCGGTGCCGCCGCCGGTGCCGAGTTGGCCGAAGGAGTTGTCACCCCAGGTGTAGACCGAGCCGTCGGCCATGCGGGCCACGGTGTGGGCGAATCCGCCGGCCACGTGGGTCAGCACCCCTGGCAGCGTGATCTCCACCGCCTGGCCCGAGGTCTTGTTGCTGTTGCCCAGGCCGAGTTCGCCGTTGACGTTGTCACCGATCACATAGACCTTGGACTGCGAATTCGGCGCATTGGTCTTGAAGTACAGCGAGCCATGGCCGAGGTTGCCGAACACGGCGAACACGCGCGCTTCGGCAGGCAGTTTGTCGAACGCCTGGCCGATGCTGAAGTTCTTGCTGTTCTCGCCGACCCAGCCCGACACCGTGTCGAGCGCCTTGCCCTCGCGCGTCAGCGAGGCATCGAACAGGTAGCCCTCGTAGCGCGAGTTCGCGAAGTTCAGCACCTTGGGCAGCGCCAGCTGCGCCGCGTTGTCGCCGAAGCGGAACGACTGTTCGGCCAGGGCCGAGCTGAGTTCACCGGTGAGCGTGTTCGGGTCGTAGGTGCGCGCGCCGGCGGCCACCGCCGGCTGGCTGCCGTTCATGCCGTCGAGCACACCGTCGAGCAGGTCGGTGCCGAGCTGCGCGACCGCGTCGAGCGTGGGCTGGGAGCGGGCGGTGTTGTACATCGCCGCCTGTTTGGAGAACGCGCCGTTGACGAGGCCATAGCGGCCGCGCGGATCGATCGAAATGCTGTTGGGGCCGACGCTGTCCGACTTGATGAAGGGCAGCCGGGTCACGTCGTCCACGCTCAGGCTGGCGGGGAACTGCTTGTTCAGGATGCTCAGCACCTTGTCGTTGGCCTTGGCGATTTCCGCTGACGTGGGCCGCGCGCTGTTGCTCGCGCGCTCGGCGGTGCTGCCCTCGGTGAGCAGGCGATAAGCGGCTTCGGTGAACGGCGTGATGCCGATGTTCTTGGTGATCGCGGGCACGACCGCGCGAATCACCTTGTCGGCGGGGAAATCGACGAAGGCATTCTTGCCCTCCTCGAAGTACGTGGCCCCGGGCTGGCCGCGCAACTCGAGGATCAGCAAGCCCTTGTACTTCTTGCCGGGCTTGATGGTGACCATGCCCTTCACATCGTCGGTCACCGCGCTGCCGAGCTTGTTGCCGTCTTCGGTGTAGACGGTGACGATGGCCTTCTTGAACTGGCCGAAGTCGCCCCCCGCGCCAACCCCGCCATCACCGTCGCCCCCCGCACCCACGCCGCCGTCCGCGCTGCCGCCTTCGCCGCTGTAGTCGAGGTTGCCGGTGAAGCCTGTGAAAACGCCGATCTGCTCGCCGCCCGCATCGGCACCACCACCTCCGCCACCACCGCAACTGCCGATGGCGATTACGGACAAGGCCGCCGCACAAACCTTCAACATGCGCTGCAACATAAGTGCTCCCTGGGGGCGTTCGGGGCTCCGATGTTCGGTGCCAACGCGCCGCACAACCCCTGCTGCCTGGTGTCACCAGACATGAATGAGCTTATCGGAGGCGTCCTGGCCCCGCAATGACCATGCCCCCATTCAAAGGGGATCTCATCCGTCAATCTAGGGATGCGCGGAGATCGCGGCTACGCGCCCAGGTAGTCGACCACGCGCCGGTTCAGCAGGGTCAACTCGGCACAGTCGTCAAGCCAGCCCAGCGGCTTGGGCGAATCCACCAGCCCTTCAAAGACACTCGGGCCGAACCAGTTCAGATCGCTGCGCTCGGGCAGCCCCTGACGCAGCGCATAAACGACCTCGGCGCCGTCTTCCCAGTGCGAGATCATTTGCGGCACGAGCGCCAGCGTGTGGTGAAGATTGGCATCGAGAAAGATCACCGCATCGCCGCGCGCCGCCTTCAGCCCCGCGATCAACGGATCTTCGCCCGGAAAGTCAGCGAGCGAAACGCGGCGCATCGCCGGGACCGCGCTCCAGCGCATCATCAAGTCCTTGGTTCCACCCGCGCTCACCGCATCGACCACCACGATCTCCCAAGGGTGCCCGCTGGCGGTGAGCAGGTCGCTCAGGTGCGCCAACAGCGCTGCCAACCTCGGGGCCTCGTTGGAACACCAGATGACACAGGACAGCGTTCGTTGCGAACCGGAACGGTCACCGTGCTTCGGGTCGAACGCCCAGGCACGCTGATCCACCGTGACCGGGACAGCAGTATCAGGTTCGCCAGTGGCGCTTGAATTTCGTTGATCGGACACGGCGCCTCGCTCTTGATTCTTGGTAGAAGAGGTGAGGCGCCAGTTTACCTTTAGTTACGCCTTGCGACGAACTGCCCGGTTCGCAAGACCGCTCGATCGACCGGCGCCGCGCGGGCCCGCAAGGCTCAATCGGGCTCCTGGCAAAACTGCTCGTCGGCAACAAGGCATTCGGCACCTGCGCGAGGCCGGCCCCCAATGCCGCGTGTCACCACGCTGCCACTGCCCAGCTTGGCCGCCTCTGCCTTGGGCATCAGCAGCCACATCTGTCCGCGGTGCCGCGTGCCGCGTGCAAGGCGTCCGGCGTCCGACCCAAAGCCCCAGAAAAAATCGGCCCGCACCGCACCGCGGATCGCGCCGCCCGTGTCCTGTGCAAAAACCAGGCGGCGCATGTCGATGTTCGATCCCTGTGGCGCCGCTGCCGCCAGGAACACCGGGTAGCCCAACGGTGTGACGCGCGGGTCGACCGCGACCGAGCGGCCGGGCGTCAACGGCACGCCCAAGGCACCCGGCGGCCCGTCGACCGGCGCCTGATCGGCAGCGACCTTGAAGAACACGTAGCTGGGGTCCGCCGACAACAGGCTGGCCGCAAATGGTGGGCGCGCCGCAGAAACCGCAGGCGTGGCGCGCGCTGCCAATGCCGGCACCGATGGCGGCGTTGGTGGCGTTGGTGGCGCCGCAGCGGGCCTGATCTGCGCAGCAGGCGCCGCAGCAGCAGGTGTGGGGGCCGGCGCAGCGGACGGCGCAGGGGACGGCGCAGGGGCGCGCCTGGCCTTGCCGCTCAGCAGTTCTTCGACGAGCGCGTTCGCAGCGGCGTCCTGGCTCTGGCTCCCGCCGGCCGGCGCGGGGCGCTTGTTCGAAATCCCGCGCGTGACCACCGCGTCCGGCTCGGGCTCGACCGCACCGGTTCGCTCTGGCGCGGCTTGGCTCGTGTCATCGGCCTCAAGCACAAACTGATCGACCTCGTTCGAGCTGCCGCCGATGCCGCGTGTCACCACCTTGTCGCTGGCCTTGGCGACAACGCGCAAAGGCCTGAATGGGTGCCCGTTCTGGTCCGCATATTGCACGCGCAGCACCGTCGAGTCAGCCAGGCGAATGCGGCCCGAACCCTGGATTTGCATCGCGTACAGCGCCAGCGCGTCGTTGACCCAGGCCAGCACCGGCGCATCGACGCCGCCCGGCAACCCGAGCGCGGCCAACTCGCCGCGTGTCGGGTAGGGCTCGGCGCGCAGCACACCGCCCGCGCGGGCCAGCCGAACGCGCAGGCGGCGGTCTTTGGTGTCGAGATCGAAACGGCGCAGGTCCAGCGCGACACTGCCCGGCTCGGCGCTGTGCACAAGCACCAGGCTGCTGCCCTGCGGCTTGACCTGCACGGTGCCGCGCCGTTGCGCCGCCGGAACCACGCTCCAGTCGATCGTGTACAGATCGCGCGGCACGCCGAGCACCGGCACGTTGAAGTCACCTTGCGGCTGGCGGCGGCCTTCCAGCAAGGGCTCGAAATAGCCGGTGATCTCGCCGTCGCGGCTGGCGTCGTTGTTCAGGATTCGGAGCAGATCAAAGCGCGATTCGAAGAAGGCCCGAATGGCCGCCGGTGTGCGCGCCACACCGGTCGACTGGGCACACACCTCACGCCAGCCCTCGCGGCGTTGCAGCGCCGTGCAGGAGCTGCGAAAGGCAGGCCAGCCGGCCACCACATCGTCTTGTTCCCAACCCGGCAATTCATCGAAGCCGGTGCGCCTGAAGGTGGCGTGGCGAGTGCGCAATTCGCCCGCCGCCGGGGCGGCAGGCGCCGCTTCGCCGGCTTTGTCAGCCGCCTTCTCGGCTGCCTGCTCGACGGCCCCCCGAACCGGCTGTGCAGCCGCCGGATCGGCGGGCACACCGGGTGCCGCCACCTCAAAGGGAACCGCGGGAGTCACCACGTCGGCCATGACCACGCTGGCCGGCGTTTTCGGCGCGGCGCATGCGAGCGTCCAGCACCCGGCGGCAACGGCTGCCAGAACCCAGCCGCGTGTCGATGCCTTCAAGCTTTGCAGCGCGGCCCGGGCCCGCCGGAGCATCGGAGTCGGCGCTGTGCGGAAAACCAGATGAGGCAAAAACTTCAAAGCGGGCACCACGTCGAGCCACAGTCAACGCTGACCAATGAACCTTAGCCTCGGCGGGTCTCAGCGCCAACTGACCTTGGTCAACCCGCGCCGCCGGTTACCTTAGTCACGCCGGCTGGCGAAGACCCAAAGTTATCCTTCTTTGGACCACGATCGAACGCGCTACGGCGCTCGCACCTGTCCTTCATGAACGGCTGATTCTCGATGAACACATTGCGCTCCAAGGTGGTTCAAACCGGCCCGGCGGCAGCGGTGCCGCGGCGCCGTTCATTGCTCGGACTGCTCGCCACGGTGGCCGGCGCAGGGTGGTTGGCCGGTTGCGGCATGTTCTCCAAGCCACCCCCGGCGGCACCGCCTCCCGCACCTCCGCCGCCGCCACCGCCGCCACCACCCAGGCCGGGCACGCTGTCGATCCACATCATTGCCGCCAGCGGCATCAACCCGGACGCGCGCAGCCGGCCGTCGCCGGTGGTGGTGCGCTTGTACGAGTTGAAAACATCGGCGCAGTTCGAGTCGGCCGATTTCCTGTCGTTGTACGAAAAAGACCAGTCCGTGCTGGGGGCCGAAATCGTGGCGCGCGACGAGTTCATCTTCCGGCCCGGCGAAAGCAAGGCGATCAACAAGGCGCTGGCCGCCGACACCAAGTTCGTCGGCGTGGTCGCCGCGTTTCGTGAACTCGAAAAGGCGCGCTGGCGCGCCTTGGTGCCGGTGCTGCCGAACAAGAGCAACCTGGTCACGATCAGCCTGGACGGCAATGCGGTGCAGACCACCGTGACCGCCACGTGAGCCTGCATCACGCCGCCTCGTCCACCTCGATGCACGATGCCGAAAAACCGATGACGCGGGAGCCCAGATGAGCTGGCGCGGCAAGGTGGTCTGGTCGGCCGGCATGTTCTTGCAGCCGCATCACTTTCAGCAAGAGACGCGCTACCTCGAACGCCTGGTCGATGCGCGCGCGCGCTGCCTGTCGCCGTTCGCCTGGGGGTTTTCGGAGCTGCAGCTCGACGACGGTTTGCTGGCGCTGGGCAAGATCGGCATCTCGCACGCCACCGGCATGCTGCCCGATGGCACGCCGTTTTCAATGCCGCAGCTCGACCCCTTGCCGCTGCCGCTGGCCCTGCCCGACGACGTCAAGGGCGAGCTGATCTGCCTGGCCCTGCCGGTTCAGCGCGAGGGCCTCAACGAATTCGACTACGACAACACCGAGGCCGACGGCCTCAGCCGCTTCCAGGCCGTGCAGGAAGACGTGCGCGACAACACCAGCGCCGCCGACGAACCCGCCACCATTCAGGTCGGCCGGCTGCGCCTGCGCTTGGTGCGCGCCAAAGAGGCGGGGGACGCCTACGCGCTGCTGGGCCTGGCGGTGGTTGCGGACCGGCGCAGCGACGGCCAGGTGGTGCTGGACCGCGGCTACGTGGCGCCGCAGGTCGCGCTTGACGCCAGCCGGCAGCTGTCGGGCAGCGCCACCCTGCTGCACGGGCTGATTCGGCAACGCGCACAGGCCTTGGCCGGCCGCATGGGGCAGCTCAGCCATGGCGTGTCGGAACTGGCCGACTTTCTGATGCTGCAAACGCTCAACCGCAACGAGCCGGTCTTTGCCCAGCATGCCGCCACTCCCAACGCCCACCCGCGCGAACTGCATCGCGACTGCCTGCGCCTGGCCGGCGACCTGGCCACCTTGGCCAGCGCCGCGCGCCGGCCGCCGGAGTTCCCGCCCTACCGGCACGACGACCTGCGCGGCTGCACGGCGCCGGTGTTCGACGCACTCCGCAGCATGCTCTCGGCGGTGCTCGAACAAAACGCGATCCAGATCGACCTGGTCGATCGCAACCACGGTGTGCGCACCGCCGTCGTGACCGATCTGGAATTGCTGCGCCATGCCGGCTTTGTGCTGGCCGTCAACGCCCAAATGCCGGGCGAACAACTGCGCCAGCGCTTCCCGGCCCAGGTGAAGATCGGGCCGACCGAACGGCTCAAGGACCTGGTCAATCGGGCCTTGCCCGGCATCGCGCTGCAGGCCATGCCGGTGGCGCCGCGGCAGTTGCCGTTTCATGCCGGCTTCTTCTACTTCGAGCTCGACCGCGGTGGTGAACTCTGGAAGCAGCTCGAAAAAAACGGCAGCCTGGCGCTGCACGTTGCCGGCGACTTTCCGGGCCTGGAGCTTGAGTTGTGGGCCATTCGCCGATAGCCCGAGCCGCCCGCCCGCCAGCCCCCTGAAGAGACCGTGATGAGCCAGCCCCCCGCGGACGATCCGTTTGCCCAGCTCGGCACCGGCCGCACCTTCATCATGCCCACGCCGGGTATGCGGGCCGCGCCGGCCATGCCGCGCCCGGCCGCTGCGGGTGCCGATGTGGCGGCCGACATCGGCCCCAGCGACAGTGGCCTCAATCCGCTGGTGGCGCTGGCCAACCCGATGCTCGCGCTGGTGCCGCAAATCCGCGCTACGCACCACCTGGCCGACCCGGGCCACCTGCGCGATTCGATCGCCCAGGGCCTGCGCGAATTCGAGGCCCAGGCGCGCGCCAAGGGGATCGCGCCGGAGCGTGTGCTGGCCGCGCGCTACATCCTGTGCACGCTGATCGACGAGGTGGCGGCCGCCATGCCCTGGGGTGCATCGGGCCATTGGGGCCGGCACAGCCTGCTGGCCATGTTCCACAACGAGACCGGCGGCGGCGAGAAGGTGTTCCAGCTGATGGCCAAACTGGCCAAGGACCCGGCCAACAACCGCGACCTGCTCGAACTGATCTACGCCGCCTTGTGCATGGGCTTCGAGGGCCGCTACGGTGTGCTCGAAGGTGGCAGGGCGCAGCTTGAATCGGTGCGCGAGCGGCTGGCGCAAATCCTCAAGAAGGAGCGTGGCGACTACCCGCCCGCGCTGGCGCAGAACTGGCGCGTCGAGGCGCCGGCGCGGCGCTCCGCGCTGAGCTGGCTGCCGCTGTGGGTGACCGCTGCGGTCGCCGGCCTGGTGCTGGTGGGCGTGTACCTGTTGATGTCGTTCCAGCTCAGTGGCGACTCCGATCCGGTCTATGCGCGCATTCAGGATTTGCGCCTGCCGCCCCCCACCCCGCCGGTGAAGCAGTTGGCCCAGAAACCGCGCCTGGCGCAATTCCTGCAAAGCGAGATCAAGGCCGAACTGGTGAGCGTGCGCGACGAGGTCGACCGCAGCATCATCGTGGTTCGCGGCGACGGCCTGTTCGCCCCCGCCAGCGCCACCCTCACGCCCGAGCGCGAAGCCTTGATGAACCGCATCGCGCAGGGGCTGAGTCAGGTGCCGGGCGCGGTGCTCGTCACCGGGCACACCGACAACACGCCGATCCGAACCGCGCGCTTTCCTTCCAACTTCCATCTGTCCGAAGATCGCGCCAAGACAGTGCGCGACATGCTCGTTCGCGACGGCGTCGCCGGCGACCGCGTGCGCGCCGAAGGCCGCGCCGACGGCGAGCCGGTCGTCGCCAACAACTCGCCCGTCAACCGCGCGCTGAACCGGCGCGTCGAGATCGCCTTGTTCGTCGGCGGTGCCGCCGCGCCCACCGCCCCCGCGCCGGCCTCCAAGAGCGGATCATGAAAAAGATCTTCGGCGCCCTGTTCAGCCCCTGGGTTCTGCTGATCCTGGGCTTGATCGCGCTGTCGCTCGTCATCTGGATCGTCGGCCCGCTGGTGGCCATTGCGGAGCGCCGGCCACTGGAGAGCGTCAACGCCCGGCTGCTGCTGATGGGGCTGATCCTGCTGGCCGTGGTGCTGCGCAAGCTGTGGCAGATGTGGAAGGCGCGCAGCACCAACGCCAAGGTGGTCGACCAGTTGCTGGTTCAGCCCGCGGCGGGCGCCGACGGCCCCGCGGATGCCGAACTCAAGCTGCTGAGCGCCACCTTCGCCAAGGCGCTCGAGACTCTGAAGAACGCCCGCTTCGACACCGGCAAGAGCGGCGCTGCGGCGGCCTGGAGCGGCATGTCGACGCGCCTGGGCAAGCGCTACCTGTACGAGCTGCCGTGGTACGCCATCATCGGCGCGCCGGGCTCGGGCAAGACCACCGCGCTGGTCAATTCGGGGCTGAAGTTCCCGCTCGCCGCGACGCTGGGCGAACACTCGATCAAGGGCGTGGGCGGCACGCGCAATTGCGACTGGTGGTTCACCGACCAGGCGGTGTTGATCGACACCGCCGGGCGCTACACCACCCAGACCAGCCACCAGGCCACCGACAGCAAGGCCTGGGAGGGCTTCCTGGGGCTGCTCAAGCGCAGCCGCCCGCGCCAGCCGCTGAACGGCGTGCTGGTCACGGTGTCGGTGACCGACCTGCTGACGCACGGGCCGAACGAACGGGCCCAGCACGCTGCCGCAGTGCGCAAGCGCGTGCAAGAGCTGCACCAGCACCTGGGGCTGCGGTTCCCGATCTACCTGCTGGTCACCAAATGCGACTTGCTCGCCGGCTTCATGGACACGCTGGGCGAGGTCGACAAGGACATGCGCGCCACGCCCTGGGGCTTCACGTACCCGATGGACAAACAGCAGCACGTCGATCTGTCGGTCTTCCCGGCCGAATTCGATGCGCTGGAAAAGCGCTTGACGAACGGCCTGATCGACCGGCTGCAACTGGAGCGCGACCCGCAGCGGCGCGCTCGCATCTACGCCTTCCCGCAGCAGTTCGATGCCTTGCGCGGGGTGTTGAAAGACTTCGTCGAGCAGGTCTTTTCGCCCTCGCAGTTCGAGGCCAATCCGCTGCTGCGCGGGGTTTACTTCGTCAGCGGCACACAGGAAGGCACGCCCATCGATCGCATGCTCGGGCGCATCGCGCGCTCGTACAAGCTCGAACGCACGGTGCTGCCGCCGCTGGAAGGCAGCGGCAAGAGCTTCTTCCTGGCGCGCCTGTTGAAAGACGTCGTGTTCGGCGAGAGCGGCCTGGCCGGCACCGACATGAAGTGGGAGCGCCGCCGCGGCGCGCTGGCGCTGGCCGGCTACGCCGCCGTGGCGCTGGTTTGCCTGGCCGCGCTCGGCGCCTGGGCCGTCAGCTACCTGAACAACCGCGCCTATGTCGCCAAGGTGGGCACCAGTGTGGAGACGGTGCGCGCGCTGGTGCAATCCACGCCCAATCGGGTGTCGGCCGATCTGGTGGTGCTGTTGCCGGCGCTGGACGCCACTCGCAACCTGGCGCGTGGCGCCATCGGCGACTCGGTGCCGGTGTCGCTCGGCTTCGGGCTGTACCAGGGCCGCAAGCTCGATGCGGCGTCGCAACTCGCCTACCGGCGCATGCTGGCCGACGCCGTGCTGCCGCGCATCGCGCTGCGCGTCGAAGACCAGCTCAAGGGCGGCCTGGACAACCCCGAGCTTCAGTACGAGGCGCTCAAGGCCTACGTGATGCTGTACGACCCGGCGCGCTTCGACGCCGATGCCCTGAAGTCGTATGTCTTGGCGGACTGGGAAGGCCAGCTCGGCCGCAACGTGAGCAACGAGCAGCGCGCCGAGCTCGAGTCCCACCTGAACGCCCTGCTCGCCGAGGGGCCGGCCGTCTCGCCACTGGCCGAAGACAAGGCGCTGGTGGCGCAGACGCGCGCGCGCCTGGTGGCCACCTCGCTGCCCGAACGCGTCTACCGCCGCCTCAAGCGCCAGGGCGTGGGCGCCGACATTCCTGAATTCACGCTGGCCAAGGCGGCGGGCAGCAGCGCAGCGCTGGTGTTCAAGCGCGCCAGCGGCAAGCCGCTGACCCAGGGTGTGCCGGGCCTGTTCACCTACGACGGTTACCACAAGGGGCTGCAAAAGGAAGTCGAACGCGTGTCGGGCCAACTCGCCGACGAAGAGGCGTGGGTGCTGGGCGTGAGCGACGCCAATCGCCTGTCATCCTTGCGCGACCCGCTGGTCAAGCAAAAACTCAGCGACGAAGTGCGGCGCCTGTACCTCACCGACTATGCGCAGGTGTGGGAAGAGTTCATCGCCGACATCAAGATGGTGCAGACGCCCAACCTGGCGCAGTCGGTGCAGATGGCGCGTGTGCTGTCGGCACCCGACACGCCGCTGCTGCCACTGATGAAGGCGATGGCGCGCGAGACCACGCTGGGCGACTCGAAAGACGTGGTCGCCAAGGTCGAAGACAAGGCCCGCAGCGCGCTGAAGCAGTCGCAGGACGAACTGCTGCGCCTGCTGGGCAACAAGACGCAGGCGTCGCCGCTGCCGCCGGGTGCCCGCATCGAAAGCATCGTCGACGATCGCTTCACCAACCTGCGCCAGATGGTCACCGCGCCGGGCGGGCAAGGCCCGGCGCCGATCGACGGCACGATTGCGCTGATCAACGAGATGTACAGCCACCTCAGCGCCACCGAGACCGCCACCAAGGCAGGCAACACACCCCCGCCCAGCGAAGTGCCGAACAAGGTCAAGACCGACGCGGCGCGCCTGCCCGAGCCGGTGCGCTCGCTGCTCAGCACCTTGTCGGTCAGCGGCACGGCGGCGGCGCTGGAGGCCACGCGCGTGACCTTCGGCAACGAGATCAACGCGCAGATCGGCGAGTTCTGCCGCCAGGCCATCACCGGGCGCTACCCGTTCGCGCGCAGCGCCACGCGCGACGTGACGCAGGAAGACTTCGGTCGGCTGTTCGGCGTCGGCGGGCTGTTCGACGCGTTTTTCCAGCAGCGCCTGATCAGCTTTGTCGACACCTCGACCCGGCCCTGGAGCTTCAAGCAATTGGGCGGTGCCTCGATGGGCTCGCCCGGCACGCTGCTGCAGTTTCAGCACGCGGCTGCGATCCGCGACACCTTCTTCCGCGGCGGTGGCAATGTGCCCGGCATCCGCCTGGACTTCAAGCCGGCGGAGATGGACACCAGCATCACGCAGTTCATTCTCGACGTCGACGGCCAGCTCGTGAAATACGCGCACGGCCCGCAGATTCCAGCCCAGGTTCAATGGCCCGGGCCGCGCGGCAGCGGGCAGGTCCGGGTGGCCCTGACACCCGCGTCGGCCACCGGCTCCTCGGGCCTCGTGACCGACGGCCCCTGGGCCCTGTTCAAGATGTTCGACCGGCTCCAGATCGAACCCGGCGGCGCGCCCGAGCGCTTTCGCGCCACCTTCAACATCGAGGGGCGCAAGGCCGTGTTCGAGGTCACCACCAGCAGCGTGCGCAACCCGTTTCGGCTCGCCGAGCTGGAACAGTTTTCATGTCCGGGCAAGCTCTGAGCGCGCCTGCGGCCGAGGCAGCGCCGCCGGCGCCGGGGTGGTTCGGCAAGGTGGTGATGCTGGGCGACTTTGCCCACCGGCGCCTGCCGCAGGCCTTCATCGCGGTGGTCGACCCGTGGCTGGCGCACGGCATCAGCGCAAGCCGCGTTCAACTCGGCTCGCGCTGGCTCGACACCTACCTGACGGGCCCGGTCTGGCGCTTTGCCTGGGCCCCGGCGGTGGTGGACACGCGCTGGTGGTTCGGCGTGATGATGCCCAGCGTGGACGCCGTGGGGCGCTACTACCCGCTGGTGGTGGCTGCAACGGTTCAGAATCCGCCCATGTCCGATCAAGCCCTGAACATGCTGTCAGATTGGTATGACCACGCGAGCCGGGCCGCGCTCGCCACGCTGCAACATGGCGCCTCGGTGGACGGTTTTGATGCCGAACTGGCGCGCGCACCGCGCTGGCAAGCCGAGCCGCCCACAGTGCGGCACGAACCCGAGGCCGCGCCCAAGCGCCGGCGCCTGGTGCTGCCCGGCGCGCCGTCGATCGCGCAATGGGCCCATGCGCTGGCGGGGACGGCGGCGGCCAACACGTCTTCGGGGCAAACGTTCTGGTGCCCCTTCCCGTCCGATGGCGGTGAGTGCGGCCACGGCAGCCTGACGGTCGTGCCGGGCCTGCCCGACCCGGACCAGTTTTCGCTGATGCTGGAGGGGCGCTGGTGAGCGCATCGTCGGACGCACCGACCGGCCGTCTGAACCAGGACGAAGAACGCACCGTCATGGCCGGTCCGGTGAACGCCGGCGCGGCGCTGCCCTACGGCTACGCGTTGCAGGAATACGTGATCGAGGGCCTGGTCGGCGAAGGCGGCTTCGGCATCGTCTACCTGGCGCGCGACACCCGCCTGGGGCGCAACGTGGCGCTGAAGGAATACATGCCGGCCAACCTGGCCACCCGCAGCGGCAACCTCACGGTGTCGGTGCGTTCGGAACGGCACCGCGAGACCTTCGAACTGGGCCTGCGCAGCTTCGTCAACGAAGCGCAGTTGCTGGCCTCCTTTGACCACCCATCGCTGGTGAAGGTGTACCGCTTCTGGGAAGAAAACGGCACCGCCTACATGGTGATGCCGTTCTACCAGGGCCCGACGCTGAAGAAGTACCTGGGCGACCTGGGCAAGGCCCCCGACGAACGCTGGCTGCTGGCCTTGCTGGCGCCGATGATCGACGCGCTCGAACAGCTGCACCACGACCATTGTTACCACCGCGACATCGCGCCCGACAACATCCTGCTGCTGCCGCTGCAGGGAACGCAGGCCGGCGGCGGGGCCACCACGGTGCGCCCGCTGCTGCTGGACTTCGGCGCGGCGCGGCGCGTCATCGGCGACATGACGCACGCGCTGACGGTGATCCTCAAGCCCGGCTACGCGCCGATCGAACAATATGCCGACTCGGCGTCGATGAAACAGGGCCCGTGGACCGATGTCTATGCGCTCAGCGCGGTGCTGTACGCCTGCGTGACCGGCCGGGCGCCGGTGCCATCGGTCAGCCGCATCATGACCGACGACATGGTGCCCGCGGTCCAGGCTGGCGAGGGCCGCTATTCGCCGATGTTTCTGGAGGCGATCGACGCCGGGCTGGCGGTTCGGCCGGACGCGCGGCCGCAATCGATGGTGGCGCTGCGCGAACTGTTCGCCGCCACATCGCACGGCGAGTTGAGCTTCACACCGCTGCTCGCCCACCCTGCAGCGCACGCACCGGCACGCGCGCGCCCACCCGCCAGCGCACCGGCACCACTGGCTGCGCGCGTCGAGCCGGTCATGGCCACGGCCGCCCTGGACGAACAGACCGTCATCGACCGGCGCGCGCGGCCAGCCGCGTCGGCTGCGGCCAGCGCGCCAGGCCGCGCGAGCAAGTTGCCGCTGATGGTGTCGCTGCTGGCGGCCGTGTTGCTGGCCGGCGGGGGCGGCTGGTGGTGGCTCAGCACCCGGACCGGCGGCGCCACGCCGCCGGCCGTGGTGTCGAAACCCGCCGCCCCGGCCGTCGAACCCGTGGTCGCGCCCTCGCCTCCCGGCGCAACCGTGGCACCGGTCCCGGTCGAACCGGTGGCGTTCAGCGTGATCGCGGCGCTGCAGGACATCGTCGACCGCAGCGACCCGCAACTCGTGGTCACCGCGGTCAGCGACAAGTCGACGGTGACGATCGGCAAGGACCTGCTGAGGTTTCGCGTCAAGTCGTCCGAGTCGGGCTACCTGTACATCTTTTTCGGCGGCACCGACAAGAGCCACTTCAACTTGCTGTTCCCCAATCAACTGGACAAGAACAACCGCATCGAGGCCGGCCGCGATGTGGTGCTGCCGCGCAAGGAGTGGGAAATTGTGGCCGGCGGGCCGGCGGGCACCAATCACATCGTGGCCTTGGTGTCACGGCGCGAACGCGATCTGGCCGCCACCGGCCTGCTGCGCAGCACCGACGCCATCCCCGAGTACGACCTGGCGCTGGCGGCGCAGCGCTGGGCGCAACGGCCACCCGGCCCGCAAGGCGGGGCCAGCCCGTTCATCGGCAAGGCGCTGTGCGCCACAGCGCCCTGCGACGAGACCTACGGCGCCAAGCTGATGGAGATCACCGAGGTGGCCGCGCCGGCGCGGGCGCGCAAGTGAAGCGCGCCGCGCCTGCGGGGGCGCCTCGCACGCGTCACTGAAGGTTCGTGACGATCGTGACGCGGCGGTTTTCAGGCGCGGCCGGGACCGCGCGGTTCAACAACTCCTGCGCGCCCTTGCCCTCGGCGTTCAGCCGTTGCGGCCCGATGCCGTGGCTGCCGACCAGGTAGGCGCGCACGCTTTCAGCCCGCTGCTTGGACAACACCATGTTGGCGTCGGCGTTGCCGCGCGGGTCGGCATGGCCTTCGACGTTGAAGCTGTAGTCGGCCAGGCGGTCGTTCTTGAGCGCGGCGCCGACGACGTCGAGCTGCTGCTTGGCCGCCGCCGTCAAGTCGGACGAGTTGGTCTCGAAGGTGATCAGCAGCGAGGCGCTGGGCTTGCGTCCGGGGGCCTGGGTCGGCGCCGGCACCCCGGCGCCGCTGGGGCGCACCCGCAGGCTGCGGGTGACGATCGCGTCCGACGGCGTCAGCGCGTCCAGCAGGTTTTCTTCGGTCACGTTCTTGCCTTTCAGCACCGTCGTGCCCGGCGTGTCCTGGGCCAGCGCAGCACCCGCGCCGACACCCCCCAGCAGCACCGCGAGCGCGCAGACCCTGGCCAACCCGATGTCCCGAATCAACTTCATGGCAACAACCTCCAATGGAACTCGACGATCACCGATCGCACGCCGGTTTGGAACCGACGAAAGTCATCTGGTTCACGCTTCGCCGTAGCGGGTCGACTGCGCCGGGTCACCGACCCAGACGGCGAGCGCGCTGTAGTTGTCCTGGTTGGGGTGGGCCGCCCGCCGTACCTGCTGCTCCATCAGGCCGAGCCAGTCGTCGGCGGTGCGGGCGAGCGCGAATGTGGTCTCGATGGCGCCATGCTCCAAGGCGTCCCACCAGCCGTCGGTGGCGAGCAGGAAGGCATCGCCATCCTGGACAGTCTGCGGCGCGCCGACCGTGTGCGGCTCGATCATCTCGGCCGCGCCCACGGCGCTGATGAGCTGGTTCTTGCGCGGGTGGTCGCGCGCTTCCTCGGCGCTCACGTAGCCGGCGTCGATCAGTTGCTGCACCACGCTGTCGTCGCGCGTGACATGGCAGACGCGCCCGCGCCGCAGCATGTACAGGCGTGAATCGCCCACATGGCTCCACAGGGCTTGTTCACGGTCGGCGTCGACCCACAACGCCACCACCGTGGCATGCATGCGTTCACGCGACTGGCGACCCTGCTGCCGCTCGTCGAGCGCCGCATGGGCGTCGCACAACGCGGCGTCGAGCGCCTGCGGGCTCAGCGGCGAGGCGGCTTGCAATTGCAGCGCCACCAGGCGCACCACCAGGTCGGACGCAATCGCGCCGCCCTGGGGGCCGCCCGCGCCGTCGGCCAGCACCGCATGCCACAGCGAGCCGCTGGCGCCAAAGCGCAGGTCGTCTTCGTTGTGATTTCGCGCCCCCACCTCGGTGCGCGCGGCGATGTCGATGTGCAGCATGTTGACGTGCCGGGCCGCGTCAGCGCGACGGGCCGGCCTTGTGCCGCGAAGCTTCCAGCCGGTCGAGCTGCTGCTCGTAGGCTTTGACGAACGCCTTGCCGAACAGCTCGTGAAAATCGTCCGCCGCCTCGTTTTGCACCTGCTGGCAGTGCTCGACGTACAACTCCCACAGCTTGGCGCGGCGGTTCATCGGCAGCAGCGCGTCGATCACGCCCTTGCTGCTGAGCTTGGCTTCCAGCCGGGCCGGCTCGAAGCGCTTGAGCACGCCCTGCAGCGCGGCGCGCGTGCCCGCCATGGTGCCGATGTGGTGGCCCAGCAGGTCGTCCATCGCATCCCGCACCGCCTCGGGCCCGGGCATGAAGCCGCGCATCGGCGGCTGCAGCAACTGGGCCAGCGCCGTGGACGGGTCGGCCGAGAACTTCAACGGGTTGTTGTTCTTCGCCTGGATGGTGGTGACCTGCGCACGCAGTTCCTGCTTGGCCGCGGCGCGCACCGCCACCAGCTTCAGCGTGCCCTCGACGGCATGGTGCATCACCTGCCCCATCATGCGCATCATCTGCGGGTTCAGGCCCTGGGGCAGCGCGAGCGAGATGCCTGCACCGTCGCAAAACGCCTGCCACAAAGCCTCAGGCGAGGCGGCCGCTTCGGCCCGGGGCGGCGCGGCCCGCTGCGGCGCGGCGGGCCTGGCCATCGGCGCGGGTGTTGCGGCCGCAAGCCTGGCAGCCGGCGCGGGCTTGATCGCCGGCGGCGAGTAAGCGCCCTTCAACTCGGGCGTGTGGTTGAACGCCGCGGGTTTGCGCGTGCCCGACGGGCCGGCCGGCTGGTCTGCAAACAGGTCCAGAACATCGCCTGGCCTCGAGCCGGAGGCCGGCGCGCCGGGCGCGAGAAAGTCGCCCAGCAAATCGTTGTTATCGGTGCCGCCGCCCTGCCCACCCAGGCCGAACATCGAATCGAGGCTGGACCCTGCGGGCCCCGAACCGGCGCCCGCACCCGACAGGCCGAGCAGATCGTCCAGGCCCGGGTCGGCCAGTGGACGGGCGGCGCCGGGTGGATCGCCGGCGCGCCCAAGTGGTGCCGCCATGAAATCCGCCAGGTCGGCGTCAGCCGGTGGTCGGGGTGGCGGCGCGATGTCGGCAAACGGGTCGAAGTCATCGGGCAGTCGCGCCGCAACCGGGGCCACCGACGGGCCGGCGGCGCGTGATCGAGGCGCCGGCAAGGGCACCGGCGCAGCGGCCGGCGGCGGCGCCATCAGATCGGCGAACGGATCGTGTTCGGCGGCCGTCGGACCACCCCCCATCAGATCGGCAAACGGATCAACCGCCGAAGGCTGCGCCGGTGCCTGCTTGCGCCTGGTCGACGCCGCGCCGCCAGGGCCCGCTCCCATGGGCGGAGGATCGGTCCTGGCCTCGCCCGCCGATGCCCTGATGACGGTCCGCGAGTCCACCCGCGGCGCCCGGCTGGCGTGACCGGCACCCGATGATGTGGGCGCGTCGACCCGCATCGCGTAGCCGCCGATCACCAACTGGTCGCCTACCGCCAGCGGCGCGCCTTCGCCGGGCTTGAGGGTGCGGCCATTGAGCTCGATGGGATTGGCGCTGCCCACGTTTCGAATCGAAAACGCATGGCCCGCGAACAGCACCTCGGCCTGCAGGCGCGACACGTGACGCTCGGGGTCGGGCAGGCTGAGCGTGTTGGTGTCCGAGCGCCCGATGGTGCCGCCACGCTCGTCGAAATGGCCCGTGATCGCTTGCGATAACGGCTCGTTTCGGAGGGCGTGGGCGTGAATCACCAACTTCATGAAAACTCCAGCATCGGGCTTGCTGCTCACAGAATGCGCGTCGACGGGCCGAGATCGGGATTTATCCGCCGATCGCCCGCCGGCGGCAATCAACGAAAGTCATGCCGTCAGCTTGGGCCCCGCGCCCCACCACAGCCAGGCCGCCACGGCACAAAAGATCACGCCGATCAGCAGCCAGGTGCGGCCCTGCGGCGCCAAGCGCCCAGCGCGCCAGAAGCTCACGGCGGCGAGCAGCAGGAACAGCGGGCCGAGCACGGCAAAAACAAGGCGGGGGTCGAACGCGGTCATCACGGGCTCCCGCGCGCTACAGCGTGGTCACCTCGACGGGCTGGCTGAACGCCATCTCGTAGAGCTGCCTGCATGGCGCTGACTTGCCGGCAGCGAGCAGCCCCGGAATGTAGAGCTGTTGAAGCTTGATGTGCTGCGTGGGCACCCATGAGGTGCCGCGATCGCGCCCCTCGTGCGCGCCTTGCGCCGGCTTGCCGTGCCCGGCGTAGGCCTTCAGCGGCAGCTGGAGCAGCGCGCGGACCAGCCGGTCCACATCGGTCCAGGCGTACGGCAAGGCCAGCATCAGCCGCGCCGCAGCGTGAAGCGAGTGGCCGTGCGCCTGCGCAAAGGAGCGAATGCTTCGAAAGTTTTCGAAGTCGACCCACCACGCGCCGCCCAACTGGTCGGCGATCGACCGCTTGCTGCTGGCAAACCGGTAGTAGTACTGGCCGGTCGGCAAGTGAATTTCCCGCGGCATCAGGATGCCGCCGGTCCCCACGGCCTGGCCCTGGTGAAGCCACACGTCGGCGTCGAAGCCCCTGGCTTTGACGCGCCAGTGGGGTTCGGCAAAACAGTGGGCGTTGAGGGGAATGGGCATGGGCACCTCCAGGCTTGGTGGACGCGACGCTTGGCGCACAGGAACTGCATTCGGTTCATCGTCGCGGTTCACCTCCTGTGACGGTAAACCCATCTTCCCCTCCGGTAGCTCACCAGGTGAGCCTACTGAGCGCCCCAAGGCCGGCCGGGGTCGCGGGAGGCACGCCCTGCGAACTCACAAGCTGCGCGCAACGGTCTCCAGGTGGCGATCATCGCCCCAGGTCGCCGGCACCCGAAATGGAAGAAAGTCAATTCCCGTTCCGGGGTTGGCGTTGAGGTCGTCGGCGAGCGCAATGGCAGCCACCGAGGCGCCGGGTTCGCCGCACGCGCCCAGCACCCGGGCCTTGGGTTCGGCGGTGTGGCGCCACCATGGCGCACTCTTGATTCCCCCCGCGAACCTTGCGAAACAAGTCGGACCGGGCCGAAACGGGGCGGGGCATGAAGGGGCCGTCGACGTGGGGGTAGCAAAATGAACGGCCGGCCCCCCGCAGTGCACAACGCCCCCGGCGCTGCCGATAATGGCGGCCCACTCCACAAGTCTCGCCATGCGTCGTCCCCACGCCCTGCAGATTTCATCGGCTGGAGCCGCGCCGCTCACGCCGGAACAAAAGCGCTTCAACCAACTGCTCGCCAAGATCGAAAAGGCGCGCGCCCGGCTCGCCATCTGGCAGGAAAACATGCCGCTGTTCGCGCAGGCACACGCCGAGCGCGTGGCTCCGCTGGAGGCCGCGCTGAGGGTCGAGCGACGAGCCTGGCTGAACGAACTCGACGCCGCTGCGGGCCAGTCCGGCTGGACGCGCAATGAACGCGAAGTCTTGACGGAAACCATTCTCGACCTGGCCGCGATGCTGATCGAAACCACCCTCGACGGAGACGATATCCCGGCGTTGAAGGCCCTTTTCAACAAGCACTCCAACGTCGACTTCGACAGCGAAGCGCGGCAAGAGCTGCAAGCGATGAAGGGCCTGTTCGAAGCCGTGAGCGGACTCGACCTTGGCGACGACGACCTGGCCTCCGAAGACGAACTCATGCAACGCGCCCAGGCACAGGCGCGTGCCCGCGACGAACAGCGCGAGCACGCCGCCGCGGGCCACGGCGGCACAAGCCGCAACCGCAGCGCGCGGCGGCCGAGCAAGGCGCAGTTGAAGCGCGAGGAAGAGGCTCGCCAGGTGACCCAAACCGTGCGTGAGGTGTTCCGCAAGCTGGCCAGCGCGCTGCATCCCGACCGCGCCACCGACGATGCCGACCGCAGCGGCAAGACGGTCATGATGCAGCGTGTGAACCGCGCCTACGAAGCGAACGACCTGCTGGCCTTGCTCGAACTGCAGCTCGAGATCGAGCAGGTCGACAGCGACCACATTGCCAATGCATCGGCCCAGCGGGTTCGCTACTTCAATCGGCTTCTGGCCGAACAGTTGCAAGAGCTGGAACAGGAAATCGAGGCCACCGAGAGCCGCTTTTGCGTCCAGTACTTCGTGGTCGACGATCGCCGGCTGGACCCGGCAAAACTGGCGCGCATTCTCGACGACGATGTGCGCGGTTTGCGCATGGCCCAGTCAATGCTGGGGCGCGACCGCAAGATGCTGCTGGACCGGCCCGGCGCCAAGCGTTGGTTGAAGCGGCGGCAGCAGGAAATGCGTGACGATGCAATGGACGATTTCACGTTCTGATGATCAGTGCGCCGAGCGGCAAAGTGCACGCAGCCGCGAACGTCTTCGGGTTGGAGGTCGGGGAAGTGGCCGGCGTCAACTGTCTTGTCCGCCGGGGCCCAAGTCCGCACCGATGCTTTGCCGCAGCACTCAGGGCCGCACCAGAGCGGCCTTGACATCGTCGCTCAAGGCCAGAACTTCCGGGGTCGTGAGTACGCCGATGGCGATGGCATCAAGGCCCTCGATCATGGTGCACTTGAGCTTGGTGTCGGGCTGTTTGACGCACTCCATCACGCCCCGGGGCCCGGCCGCCGCCGGGTAGCCGCGCGGGTGAAACGCGTAGACGATGTCGGAAGGATCCTTGGGGTACACGGTTCGGTCCAGCAGGTCGCGCGGATACTTGTCGTCGGTGAATGTGCGGATCAGGTAAGCCAACCTGGCTCCCAGTTCCGGCATGGCACGCCGCGTGTCAACGTGGCGCGCCCCATGAAGCCCGACCTTGGTCATGAACAGCGGCGAACCATCGCTGAACGAGCGCTCAACGCCACCAAGGTAGATCAAGCCGCAGGCCGATTCGCAGGTGCCCGACACTGTGGTCGGCAAGCCCTTGTCGCGGATGCGCTGAGCCAACTGCATGCCGTTCCACAGATCGCCGCCAGGGCTGTTGTGAAGCACGATGAGTTTGACGCGGTCGGTCGCGAAGCTGTCCTTCAACCGAGCCAGGTCATCGCCCACCACCGGCCCGGACATCACGAGCACGTCGCCGACGAGCTTGAACTGCATCGCACGGGCGGCCGAGCCTGGGGCAAGCGCAGCCATCACCATTAGCACGGCGCCGAGGCGCACTCGCCTTCGCGCCTGGGTGCCGAACGCGCACATCATTGAATCGGCGCTGGCGTGGACAAGCGATGCCCCGCCAGCGCGGCACGCGCAGCGGCGTCCCATCGGGCTTCGAAATCCAGCGTCGCCAGCACCTCGCGCGTGAGTTGGCCGTCCAACTGCACACCGGCGCACCAGCGGCTGCCACGCGCCCACTCGGCGCCATGGCGTTCCATCAGGCCGCGCGCCTTGGCCGCATCGGGCAGCCACACGTCGGGCGCCATGTCGCGGGTGAACTCGTCGGCATCGGCTGGCACCGGCAGCGTGCTGCGCTGGCCGCGAATGTCGGCGCCGGTGATGCGGGTGAACGCCTCCCCCGCGGCGACGGCCAGCGGCACATTGGCCGGGTCCATCCAGCGCAGCAGCGCGTTCAGTGCCGACGGGTGCCCAAAACGCGCCAGCAGCGCGCAGCGCGCGGCCGCATCGTCCATCGCCAGCGCGGCCTTCTGCAGCAGCGGCGCGTCTTCGTCGCTGCCCAGCACCGCCAGCCAGTGCAAAGCCACCGCATCACCGCCGGCCGCGACCTGGCGCAGCAGCGGCACGGCCCGCGCCTGGCCCGACCAGGCCGCCGCCGCCCAACCGGCGCTGCGCACCGCCGGCGCGGCATGCGCCAGCGCGTGTTTGAACTGGCGCTTCGGCGCGCCGTGTTTCGCCGTGGCATCGGCCACGGCGGCCGCGCGCCAGGCCCATTCGCACACGGCAGGATCGGCGTCTTCCAGCAGCAGCGCGAGCCGCGGCGACGGGCCGTCCAGTAGCCGATGGTTGGCCAGCACGACGGCCGCCGCCACGGCGGTGACGGGCTTGGCCTGGTCCAGCGCCGTCTGCATTTCGGTGGCGAACAACGCGTGCGGCGCAAAGCCCAGCGCGTCTCGCAAGCCGGCCAGCGTGGCGCCGCTGGCGCGAGTGAACTCGACCACCACCGAGTGGGCAGCCGACGACTCGTTCAGGCGCAGCAGTGCAAAGGCGGCTGCGAAGGCTTCGTCACGATCGGGGGCGGCGAGTTGCGGCTGCAGCATGGCGACCAGGGCCGGCGGCGCGGCGACCAGCAGGCCTTGCACATGGGCCTCGATGCGCTCGTTGAGTTCGGCGAACTCGCGCAGGCTGTGTTTGCGCGAGCCAAGTGCCTCGCGGCGCTGGCCCCACAGGAAGGCCAAGTCTTCGGCGTGGACCTGCAGCAGGCCGGTGATGTGGCGGGCTCGCGCGACGGCCATGCTTGAGCCCTCTTCGCGCGCCAGTTCAGTTGATCGACACGGTGCCGGCGCGGATGCGCTGGGTGCCCTTGGCGCGCACCAGCACGTCTTCGCCGCGGATCATGATCTTGCCGTCGGCGCGCAGGTCGATGGAAGAACTGCCGCACTGGAGGCTGAGGTGCTCCGAGGCCTGCAGGCTCAGCGTGCGCGGCGCGTCCTGGTTCGTGCAGCGCCCGACGCGCCCCAGCACGATCCCGTGCTGGGCAGGGTCGGCCGCCACCAGCAGCAAGATGCGGTCACCCGGGGCTGGCGGCACAGCGCCGGTGTGCAGCAACTCGCAGCGCAGCGAGCCGCCAGCCGCAAGGTCGACCAGGAACAACCCGCCCTCGGCCATCGCGCGCACCGTACCCAGTGCGTGGTCGAGCCGCCGGGAGGGACATTCGTCGAGCGGCCGGTCGAGTTCGGCCACGAAGTGATGAGCATTGATCATGGGGATACTCCGCAGGAGTGGGTTCCGGGCCGGGGATGATTCGGGGCAGTGGCGGGTGGCAGCGGACAACGGGGGCTATTCCTCCTCATCGTCGGCCTCTCCACGAAGAAGCTTCGAGACGCGTCGGATCCAGCCAGGGCGCTGCTGGTAAGGCACGCCAAGACGCATGCGCTCCAGCCATGCGCGCGATCCGATCGGATCCATCCAATTCCCGACATAGGGACCGACGAGGGCCTGGCTCGAGACACCGGCGGCGCGCAACCGCTTCACCTCCGACCAGGCAGCGGCGCATTCGTCACTCATCCGCTGCACGTCGATCTGTGCAGGCGCGATGCCCCACAGCGCCTGGTTCCGCAGGCCATGCTCGGCGATCTCGGTCAGCAGCGCACTCAACGACTCGGCGACGGCCTCGTGCAGGGCCAAACGTGGCGCACCCTCTGCTTGTGCTGCGGCCTCGCCCGCGATGCGCCACGCGGCAGTCGATGCCGCGAGTTCGCGCTTTGCCAGCAGCGCGAAGACCTGGTGCAAGGCCTCGTCCGGACTCATGAGTGGCTGGCCTGCTTGCCCATCGCTCGCTCCTCAGCCAATCCACGCTTCGGGCGCCACGAAATTCAAACCGAATCCTCCCGCCGCCTCGATGCCGTCCTTGACGCGCGAATGGACAAGCAAGCCCGAGGTGCATTCCGCGAGCCGGAACAGCAGCGCGCCGCGCGTCGCATTCGCGGCCACGGCAAGGCTGTCGAAATCCATGTCAATGCGGCGACGGCCCGATGGGTCTGCATAGGTGGATCGCGACAGGTCGGCCGCCATGATGGCTCCTATGACATTCACCGCCAGGTAGTCGTCGTCGGCTTCGCCGCTGACCGGATGAACGATGCGCGCCGGATAACAGTCGAGGTTGTCCACTCCGACCGCGCGCAGTGCGTCAACGAGGTCTTGTCGCAGAAGCGGAATGGTCGCGTCGTAGAGCGCCTTCTTGCTGCCATCGGAATCGGGGTCCCATTGCAGGCCTATCGGCGCCGTGGGCGGCCGATCGAAACGTGCGCCGAGCGACCAACTGTCGATGCCATCGAGCGACGGGTAGACGCCCACCGCCAACCGCGTCTCGCCGTGCGGCACAAGGCATTCGAGCAAGTAGTACGGGCTCACAGCCTGCCCCGCACAAAGAGCTTGCGGTGCGACTCGGCGAGCGACATGGCGTGTTTGGAGGTGAAGACCGGGGGGCGCCACGCCGCCGGGCTGCCGCGGAGGAAACCGCCCAGCCGCCCCGCCACGCCATTGAGCCGGTGGACGAGTCGATACGGCGGCGGCAGCTTGCCGCCACCCGACTTGGCCTTCATGCACTTGTCGCAATTGAAGTTCTTGATGGTTGCAAGGTTTGCCTGGATCTTGTTCAAGATCTTGACGACGAAATTGCTGTAGTCGGTAGCCGAGGTATGGTCGTCGTGGAATTGGCAGTTGGCATAGGCCATCACCGCCTGCGTGTAAGTGCTCGTGAACGAGCCCACCATGTCGTTGCCCTCTGGGGTCAGGTCGGCATAGGCGTGCTGCTGGGTGGCGAAAGGCAGGACGGGCATGTTCTGCGACAACGCATGGTGGGTGGGCAGCCAGATGCCGTTCTCGCGGCCGTTGACGCCATAGCCGATATCACTGGCGATGATCTTGCCGCCTTCGATGTAGTTGAACAGGCTGCTCTTCGGCAACGACGCCTCGCCGGGGATCAGGTGGTGCGCAGCCACGGAAAACTTGGTGAAGATGGAGTTGCCCAGTTGATCGAGTGCCGTGAACACCTCATGCGGCTCGACGATCGCATCGGCGGCAGCCTGCGCCGTTGCACTGATCTTGCCGGGCTTGACGGCGCCCGAACTGTCGTCCCAAAGGCGCGTGCTGGTGCCGTTTCGCATGCGCGTGCCCAGCTTGGATGCACTGGTGTCGAGTTCGTTGTCCACGGTGCCGGCTTTGTCGTGGCTGAACGGGCACTCCCAGTCATCGGCGTCGACCATGCCTATCGTCACGGGCTCTCCAAGCTGTGTCACGGCTGCCTCGCCTCACCCGCAAATATTCTTCTTGTTATGCCACAACGGATCCCCCATCCGGCACACATTCTTGCCTTCGAGCATCACGTTGAACGAGTACATCAAATACTCGCATTCCTGCTTGAACACGCCGCTGATGATGCCGCCAATGCTGCCCGGTTCGTCACCGGCGCTCATCATGTACTTGGCGCCTTTGACCATCACCATGTTGCCGTCGGCCTCGACCTTGGTCGTGCCTTGCGAGGTGTCGGACGACTTGCCGATGTTGGGGTACGGGATGGGTATCGGTGGCAAGGGCGGCGCCGGGGTTTTGCACACGTCGGGGAAGACCATGCTCAGGCCGCCGCTGCCTTTGTGGGCGAAGCCGGTGATGTTGTGGACGGTGCAGGGCATGGTTCGCTTTCCTCAAGATTCATGGCGGGCGGCCGAGCAGCGACGCTGCCCTGTCGCCATGGTCGGACGACGCATACACCAGGCACGGCGCTTTGCGGTAGCCGTGCTGCACCCCATGCGCGGCCAGTGCGGCCAGTGCGGTGCCCTGGGCCGAGCCCATGTCGCCGAAACATTCGGCCGGGTGCTCCATGCGGTGGTCGGGTGCAAAGGCATGGGCCTGGCGCAGCCGGGCCACGCCGTACTCGCGGGCCCAGTAGCGCTCGCCGTTGAAGCTGCTGTAGACGCTGGCGATCGGCTGTGGCGGCGGCGACTCGGCCAGCAAAGTAGCAAACGTTGCGGCCAGGCCCTCGCCGAGGTATTTGTCGTCCGAGTACAAGTGGCCGGGCTCCTGCCCGTTGGCACAACCGAGCACCTGGGCGAGCGGTTTCAATCCGTGCGCTTGTGCGGTCGACGCCAGGCTGAGCAACAGAAACGCGGCCCCCTCCGACGGGCTGAAGCCATCGCTGTTGACCTCATTGCGGATGCGGCCCTGCAGGTCCAGCGTGCCCAGCACGTACAGGTCGACCAGGCAGTCGACACCGCCCACCAGCACGAAAGCACTGTCGCCGCGGGTGAGGCGCGCAGCGGCCTCACGCAAGGCCATCAGCCCACCCGCACGGCCACGCGGCACGGCCACGCTGCGCTTGATGTCGAGCAGGCCGGGCACTTGCGCGCCCAGATGCGCGAGGAACTGTTTGGGCTGCAGCGGCAGCGTCGTGTGCTGTTCCGGCAGGCCCAGCAACAGGGGAATGGCGTCCACCTTGCCCTGCAACGGCGCCAGCGCTTCTTCGATGGCCACGTGCGCCATGCGCAGCATGCGCGCTTCGCGGTATTGCAGCGGCAGCTCGGCCAGCTCGGTGGCGAGCTCGGGAAGGCCGTCGTCGGGCACGGTGCCAACGAGGAAGGGTTCGAAGCGCCGGTCGCGCCATTCGATCTCGCGGATGCGGGCCACGCGCGCTCGCGCCGACGCCGCTGTCTCGGGCAGGCTCAGGCCGATTGGTGTGATCACACCAGCGCTGGCGATGACGAGGTCTTGGCCGCTCATGCTGTCACGCGGCATCGGCATCGGCATACGCCGGTGGCAGGCTGCCCAGCGTGCGCAACGGCCGAGCCGGTGAACCGTCACGCTCGAAAACACTGCTGCGCACCGTCAGCGTCTTGAGCTTCAACAGTTTTTTGTCGACCGCCAAAGCGGCTCGCCACAGCATTTGGAAGCGCCCCAGGTCGGGCTCGAACAGGATCATCTCCAGCTGCGGCGGTTGGGGCACGGCCGCACCGTCGAAATCGAACTCCAGCTCGAGCCCGCACAACGGCAGCTCGAAGCGTATCGGCGCGCCCGCCGTGAAGCCGGCCAACTCCACCGGCTCGCCTCCTTGCAGGAAGCCGGGTGCGATCAACGCCGGCGGCGCCACGTGGAAGAAGCGCGAATCGAAATCCAGCGGCAGGTACGGCGCGCGCCCGCTGACCCAGGCCTCGTCGTAGGTGCCCGCAAGACCGCGGCGCGGCAGCCAGGTCGGCGCGATGGGGGCAAAGCACGCCGGCGTGGGCCGGTCTTTCGGCTCGGCCAGCAAAGCCTGCGGGTCTTCCAGGTTGGGCAGCGGCTGGCCTTCGGTGGGCACGCCGTCGGGGCCGACGATGCCACGCCCGACGGGGTTGCGCGGTTCGTGCTCGGGCATGTCGTCGCCGACCTTGGGCGCAACACCGCCCCAGGCCAATTCCCAGCGCAGCGCCATGCGCTCCCAGGCTTGGGGTGCCGAGGGACGCCAACTGCCGCCGTTCTTTTCCCAGTGCCGATCACCGAACACACGCACCGTGCGCGCCACCGGGCCGACGCGCAGGCTCACGTCGGCCACGCGGGTGTTGGGCGCCGGGGCGATGGCACGCCCGACCAGCAGCACGTCGGTGGCGGGCTTGAGCAGCGCAAACTCGCCCACCGCGCGCAGGCTGGTCTGCACGTGGTCGCCCCAGAACACATCCGTTGCCAGCAGCGGCACTTGCTGCTTGGCCAACTCGGGGCCTTGCGCGCCGAAGTTGAAAGTGGCCTTGACCACGGCATAGGCGCTCTCCACCCCGGCCGTGTCGGGGAACACCGACAGCGCGGCGCTGAAGGGGGTGTGGTTGGCAACTTGCAGCATGGTGGGCCGCCTCAGACGCCGCCGGGCCGCCACGGGCCACGAAGAGGCCCACTCCGTGGACCTCGGGCGGCTGAGCGCCCCCTCGGGGGGCAGGAGCGAAGCGACGTGGGGGTCAACATCATTTCAGTTGGCCGCGATCTTGGAGCCCTTGAGCACCATCTCGCCCGACGCCTTGATGCCGATCTTGCCGCTGCCGGTGATGGTGATGTCCTTGCCCTTGATCTGGATCGTGCCGTCCTTCTTCATCGTGATGCTGGCCTCACCGGTCTTGAGCGTGATCTCGTCGGCGGCCTCCAGGACGTACTTCTTGCCGACCTGCAGCTTGTCGTCCTTGCCGATGCTGGTTTTGCGCTCTTCGCCGACGGTGCGGGTTTCGTTCTTGCCGAGTGTGGTGCTCAGGTCCTTGCCGACCTCGATGCTGCGGCTTTCGCCGACGCTGGTCGATTGATTGGCGCCGACGGTGATGATCTGCGCCGCGCCGATCGCCACTTCCTGGGCCGCGCCGATGGCGATGCTTTCGTTCACGCCCACGGCGTGTGTGCGTTGCAGGGCCACCGTCTTGGTTTCGCTGGCGCCGACACTGACGCTGCGGTTCGAGCCGATCGAAATGGTCTCGTTCTTGCCCACACTTTCCGTGCGGTTCACCCCGATCGTGATGGTCTCGTTGTTGTCGACCGTCTCGGTGCGATCGTGCTTGACGTGCACCGTCTCGTCGTGGTCAACCGTCTTGGTGCGGTCGTGCCCGACCCAATGTGTTTCGTCGTTCTCGACCTCGATGTCCTGGTTTTTCTCGGCGTGGAGCCAGAGCTGCTCGCTGCCCTGCTTGTCTTCGAAGCGGATCGCGTTGGCGTTGCCGTAACCACCGCCCTTGCTCGACCGCGTCAGGATGCCCGACTGCGTGGCGTTGGCCGGCAGGTCCCACGGCGGCATCTGCTCGGCGTTGTAGACGCGGCCGATGATGATGGGCTGGTCGGGGTCGCCCTCCAGAAAATCGACGATCACTTCCTGGCCGATGCGCGGGATGTGGATCGCGCCGAAGTTCTTGCCGGCCCAGGGGTGCGAGGCGCGCACCCAGCAGGAGCTTTTGTCAGTCTTGGGGCCGGCGCGGTCCCAAAAAAAATGAACCTTCACGCGGCCGTATTTGTCGGTGAAGATTTCTTCGCCGGCCGGCCCGACCACCAGCGCCGATTGCGGGCCCTGAACAAAGGGTTTGGGGGTCAGCCGCAGCGGCCGAAATTGCTGCGCGCTGGGCATCGCGTTGATGGCGCACTGATAGCTGCCCGCGCCGCCGGCCGAACCGAACACGCCGACCGAGGCCTTGATCGCCGTGCCGGTGATCAGGTACTCGGCCTTCTGGCTGTCGCTGGGGTAATTGTTCAAAGTGAAGGTGCAACCCACGGCCAGACCGATGGCGTTGGATTGGCCGCCGCTCTGGTGGAAGCGGGCCTGCATCTCGTCCAGGCGGTTCTCGGCCCACTGCGCGCCATCGGGCTTCTGCACGTAGTCGCCCTGGAAGTCGAAGCGCTCGTAGTCCGACAAGTCGTAGCTGCGCTGCTGCGCCGTCTCGACGCCGAGCGGGGTGGACGGGCGCTCGAAGTCATAGCTGGTCAACGCCACCTTGCCGGTGCGCACCGATTCGTGGGCGACCCACGCCGAGACGTATTCCTGGTCCGGCGGCGCATTGCCGGGGTCTTCGATGTAGCGCATGGTCTCGTAACCGGCGGTCGCGTCGTGTGCGCTGTGCGAATCGACCAGCACCAGCTGGTGCTTGCCGTCGGTGTGCTTGAAGTACCAGTAAATGCCTTCGTATTCGAGCAGCCGGGCGATGAAGTTGAAATCGCTTTCGCGGTATTGCACGCAGTAGGTTCGCGGCGCGTAGGAGCGGAACAGTTTGAATTCGAAGTTGGCCACGCTGTGGTCGGCGAACACCTTCTTGACGATGTCGGGCACCGACAGGTCCTGGAAGACGCGGCAATCGCTGGTGCGCGTCAGGAACCACAGCCAGGGTTTCACGGTGGCCTGGTAGCCGAAGTAGCGGCTGCGGTGCGCACCCGCGCCGAAGCGGCTGACGATGCCGTTGAAGTGGCGCACGCCGCCGTCGCGCATCACCACGTTCACGGTGACCGACTTGCCCAGCAGATCCTGCGGCTTCAGGCCAGGCTTCTGGCTCAGCAGGCTCAACTGCATTTCGCCCAGCGTGCTCAACCCGGCCGAGGCGGTCATCGATTCGAAGAACAGGTCTTCGGGCGGCAACGGAGAGGTGAGCGAGATGGGGTTCGCCATGAATGCGTTCGTGGTCACGCAGTACTTGCGTGGCGTCAGCAGGGTAGGAAAACGCTTGGCGGGGGTAAAGCGACGAAAGTCATCTGCGGCCGTCCGCGCCCCGGCGTTCAACTCGCGGGATGGCCCATGCGCGCCACGACCAGCCAACCCGGCACCGGCTTGCCACCCTCCTGGCGCAAGGTCTCGGCGCTGATCCCGAGCAGATCGAAACCCGCCTGCGCGAGCACACGCTCGACATGGCTGCGCGCGTGGGCGTAGCGGCCATGCGGTTCGAGCCTGAACCGCAGCGCCAGCGCTTCGTCCAGTTGCTCGACGGTGAACACCAGCGTGCCGCCGGCCCGCACCGCACTGCCGGCCACCACCATCAGCGGCTGCAGGTCGCCGAAGTAGCACAGCGTGTCGGCCGACACCACCACGTCCCACTGGCCCGGTGATTCACGCAGGAAATCGGTCAGCTCGGCTTTGTACAAGTCGGTGTAGACGCCCTTGGTCTGGGCCCGGTCGAGCATGCCGCGCGACAGGTCCACGCCGCCCAGGGTGCGGGCCCAGGGGGCCGCCAGCGGGCCGCACAGGCCGGTGCCGCAGCCGGCGTCGAGCACGGCGAACTGGCGCTGCGGAGCCGGAAGGTGCCTGGCCAGCATGGCCGCGCACAGTTGCGGCGCCTGGTAGTTCAGATGCTCGTTGAGCAGCGTCTCGAAACTCTCGGCGAAACCGTCGAAAGTGGCTTCCACGTAGTCGTCCGGCGCACGCTCGGGCACGCCTTCGCCGGAGCACGCGGCGTGCATGTGGCGCGCCACCGGGTGCCGGGGCTCGTCGGCCAGCCATTGGCGGAACACCTCGGCCGCCTCGGTGACCTTGCCCATCGCGTAGTAGGTGAAGCCCAGCAGCTTGCGGCCGTCGGGGTTGTTGGGCATCAGCTCCAGTGACTTGCAGTAGTAGCGGATGGCGCCCTGGATATCGCCCTCGGCGGCGTGCAGCAGGCCGAGGTTGTTGTGCGCATTCAGATGCTGCGGGTCGAGCGCGATCGCGCGCAGATAGTGCGCGCGCGCGTCTTCGAAACGGTTTTCGGCGCGATACAGCGCGCCCAGGTTGTTTTGCAAGTCGGCTGAATCCGGCGCGCGCGCGGCGGCGCGCTCGTAGGCCGCCGTGGCAGCCGCCAGATCGCCGCGCGAAACGTGGATGTTGCCCAGGTTGTTGTGAAAGCCGGCAAAGCCCGGCACCAGCGCTGCCGCCCGCTCGATCAGTGCAATGCCCTCTTCGCTGTGGCCGCGCTGGTGCCGCGCCATGCCCAGGAAGTGCAGCGCATCGGGATGATCGGGCGCCGCGGCGAGGATGCGGCGGTAAAGGGTTTCGGCGCCTTCGAGCTGGCGGTTCTGGTGCATTTCAACCGCCAGGCGCAAGGCGTCCGCCAGGTCCATTTCAGCCGGCGGTGGCGGCGCGTCGGCGGCTGCGGTGGCGGGCGCGTCAGCACTCACGCGGGCGGTCCTTGAAAAAAATCGTCAGGCATTCAGGAACCCCAGCGCGGCGTTCCACGCCTTGCCGGCCTTGCCGGTTTCCTTGCTGTGGCTTTGCGCCAGTTTCAGCAAGCCGGTGACCACCGGGTCCTGGCTGGAGAAGCTGAAACCCGCGTCGTCCAGAAACTTGGCGCCCCAGACCTTGAGGTCATCGACATAGCGGCAGCCGTTGTCGAACGCACTCTGCGTGATCACCGCCGTGTCGTCCTTGAACATTTTCAGGAAGTGCATCTTGTCGCCGCAATCGCCGCTGTTGAGGGCCAGCACCGACAGCGCCGGCATGTCGACCGCGCAGCTCTTGAACCAGTTGTTGAAGGCGATCGGCCGGGTGTGCAGCGCGCCGCCCTCTGCGCGCGCGTCCCAGTACTGGCGGGCCTGCTTGAAAAAGCCGCGCATGCGGATCAGCTCGATCACGCGCCAGATCGTCTTCACCAGCGCTTCGACGATGGCCACGATCAGCGCCCCGATCGCCGAGGCGCCGGAGGAGGCGAACTCCAGCCCCAGCTTGAGGCCGCCCTTGAGCGTGTCGTACACACCCTCGCCGACGCTGAACCACATGGCGCGGCGGATCGCCTTGACGATCGTGCCCGGGTGACCCGCCAGCAACACCACGTCGCGGCCGGACAGCCATTCCTTGAATTTGGTGACGCCGGAATCGATCGTGTTGGCCAGGCCCTTGGCGATGTCCAGCCCGGCGCCGATCAAGGGCGCCGCGGCGGCCAGGAACTTGCCCGCCAGCAGGTCGCACAGCTTGCGCAACATGCCCGGCAGCATGGCCAGCGCCGAGCCCGACGGGTCGGCCAACATGTCGGCGAACTTCTGTTTGGCGCCCGCCAGTTGCTCACGGATGGCCTCCCAGATCTTCTGCGCGTATTCGTACAGCGTGGCCTTGATCTTCTCGAAAACCTGGCGCATGCGGCCATCGGTGGGTGCCGCCACATTCGTGCCCAGCAGCTGCTGGCTGGTCAGCGTGGCACCGCCTTGCGGCGCCGCGCGCAATTTGCCCTCGATCAGGTCGGCCGCCGAGCCGCCCACGCCCTTGCCCTTTTCGAGCGCCTTGCTGGCGCGGCCCATCGCCACGTTGGAGTCGCCGCCCGAATAGTCGAGCGACGCGGTCGTCAGGTCGATCGCACCGTGCAGCACCACCTTGAAGATGCTGTCGTCGCAGTCCATGTGCGAAAACAGGTACAGCGCACCCAGGCGCGAATTGATCAGCGCCGGCTCCATGAACGCTTGCGCGCCACCGGCCACGTCGGTGTCGCCGGCGCCGCGCAATTGCTGGTCAAGCAAGGTGATGATCTGGTTCTTGTCGCGCCCGCTGCCCTTCCACTCGTCGCCCGGGCCTTTGCTCTTCTTCCAGGCCTCGAACTTTTCGACCAGCCGCGCCAGCGTCATCGGCGACGGCGTGCGGTGGTGGCGCTCCAACTCGGCATCGATGGCCTTGAGTGCCTGGCTGCGCTTGTGCAAGGTCATCGACGAGCCCTTGAGCCACTCGGCTTGAGGCATCAGGGTGGGAAGGCTGGCCGATCCTCCTGGCATGGGGTCCTCCTTGGCGATTTGCGCGGCCGGCACAGGGTAGGAAAACAGCGACCGAGGGTAAAGCGACGAAAGTCATGGTGATCGGCGGGCCCTTGCCGAATGCCCGCGGCGGGCGCAAAGTGTTCGGCAACGCGGCGTGCCGCGCTCGAACCACATTGCCATGTCCACCCGCCTCGACTTCGAATTCCAATCCGGCACTGCGGCGCAAGCCCGGCGCCCGGCCGACGACACCGGCCCGATGAGGATGCTGCTGCTCGGCGACTTTGGCGGCCATGCGCAGCGCGTGCCGCTTGCAGCGCGGCGCCCGCTGCGGGTCGACATCGACAACTTCGACGCGGTGATGCGCCGCATCGCGCCGCGCCTGAACCTGCAGGTGTGTGGCGCGGCGGTCGGGCTCGAACTGGCGTCGCTGGCGGAATTTCATCCCGATCGACTGGGCCAGAACGTGGAGGCATTGCGTGTGCTGCACGAGATGCGCGGCCGGCTGCAAAACCCGGCGCGGCCGGCACCTGCGGCGGCCGGTGAAGACCCCTCCGCAGTCTGGCGCAGATTGCTCGGCCGCCCGCCCGAGACGCCTGCGGCGCCGCCGGCCGACCCGATGCAAGCCTGGATCCACGGCCTCGTCGCGCCCCACATCGTGCCCGCCACGCCGGTCGATCAACTGTCGCTCGATCGTGTGGAACGCAGCCTCGGCGAACCGCTGCGGGCGCTGCTGCACGAGCCTGCCTTTCAGGCGCTGGAAGTGGCCTGGCGGGGCGTGCAGTGGCTGGTGGCGCGCCTGGAGTTGAACGAAGACCTGCAACTGCACCTGCTGGACGTGACGCGCGAAGAATTGCTGGCCGATGTGGCGGCTGCACAGGGCGACCTGTCGCGCGCAGGCTTGGGCCAGTGGCTGTGCGGCCCGGGCACCGAAACACCCGAAGGCCCGCGCTGGTCGCTGCTCACCGGGCTGTTCAGCGTCGGGCCCGGTGCCGACGATCTGGCTTTGCTGGCCGGTTTGGGCGCCATCGCTGCGCGCGCCGGTGGCCCGTTCGTCGCCGCGGCGGCGCCGGCGCTGTTCGGTTGCGGGTCGGTCACCGACCTGCCCGAGCCGTTGCGCTGGCAACCCTTGGCCACTGAAGCGGCACAGCACTGGGCCGCCCTGCGCCGCAGCGCGGCAGCGCCCTGGATCGGCCTGGTCGCGCCACGCCTGCTGATGCGCCTGCCCTATGGCATGGCGACCGACCCCACCGAAGGGTTCGGCTTCGAGGAGCAAGCGGCCACGCCAGAACACGAGACGCTGCTGTGGGGCCCGGGTTCACTGGCGGTGGCGCTGCTGCTCGGCCAGGCGTTCACCGACAGCGGATGGGACCTCGCGCCCGGCCAGGTGCAGAACGTGGACGATCTGCCGGCCTATACCTTCAGCCTCGACGGCGAAGCGCAACTGCAGCCGTGTGCCGAAGCATGGTGCGGTGAGCGTGCAGGCCAGGCCTTGCTGGAGCGGGGTGTGATGGCCCTCCTCAGCCATCGGCAGCGCCCTGCAGTTCGACTGTTGCGGGTGCAGTCGATTGCCGAGCCGCCGCAGCCGCTCGCCGGCCCCTGGGGCTGAGCCGGGTTCACATCACCAACTCCTTGATCTGGGCCGACAGCGCCTTGTTCAGCGCGTTCTTGAACGTGTTGATCTGGTTCGCTTGCGCAGCCTTGGCTCGGGTTGATCGTCACCCGCGTCCCGGAGGTGGCGGTCGGCGAACCGTCCTTGATCACCCGATCCTCGCGCCCGAGTGCGGCCCGACCGGTTCAGACGTTGTCGACAAAGACCAGTTTGCCGTCGTCGTAGGTGAACACCGGATAGTTCGCCCGCTTGGGCGCGCGCGGCTTGCTGTCCTTGGTCTTCTTGACGAATTCGGTCATCAGCGCCTTGCCGTGCGGGTTCCAGGCGGCGCAATCCTTGGTGGCGCAGAAGATCAGCGCCACCAGCGCGTCTTCATTGATCTGGATGGTGTTGACCTCGTTGTGATCGCCCACGCCGCCACCGCCCTTTTTCTGTGCAACGGCAATCTGCGCGGTCAATTCCTGCTTGCACTCGCCAGGCGTGTGCAGCACGTCCTTGCCGCTCACCTTCTTGTTCGACGACTTGTCCTTGCCCGAGAAATCAAGGAAACGATCGGCCGTGAGCGCCCAGTCCACCAGCAGCGCCACATTGCGCGTGCCGGTCTCCTTGCCCATCTGGAACAGCACCATCTTGATCTCGGGGTGCACCAGGCTCCAGGCATCCATGAAGATTTCTTCGCCGCCTTGCCACTTGCCGGTGGCCTTGGCGATGTCCAGCGTCACCGGGTCGATCGGCGGTGCGTTCAGGCAGTACAGAAAGCCGGTGTGCATGATCGAGCGAACCCACAGCCCGCGGGTCTCGAAGATCTTCAACACTTCGTCCTTGCTCAGCGCTGCCGTCGCATTGGCGGTGGCCGGCGGGTCCACGGCAATCGTGGCGACCCCGTCGCGCACGTCCACTGGCAGCAGCGGCGCAAAGCCGCAGGCCTTGGGCGGCTCACCGGAGAGCTTGGCGCACTTCTCCTTGGAGAGCTTGACCATGCCCAGCTTCTCGGTGCGGACGTCGATGTTTCCGCACTTCTTGCATTCGTAGTAGTGGTTGGGCATGGGGTGGTCCGGGTGATGGCTCCGAATGGTGGCGTCAAGCCGCCGCGCTGAAGTCGTAGCTGAAGTTCATGTCGGCCACGCCCACCCGCACACGCTCGATCGGGCGCCCTTCCATCATGCGGGTGAGGAACTCGCGGCTGATGTCGGGCAACATGGTGTTGGTCAGGATCGCATCGATCATGCGCCCGCCCGATTCACTCTCGGTGCAGCGCGACACGACCAGCTTGACCACCTCGTCGCCATACTCGAACGGAATCTTGTAGCGCGCCTCGACGCGCTTCTTGATGCGGTTCAACTGCAACACCACGATCTTGCCCAGCATCTCGTCGCTCAACGGGTAATACGGAATCGTCACCAGCCGCCCCAGCAACGCGGGCGGAAAGATCTTCAGCAGCGGTTCGCGCAGCGCCTTGGCCAGGCCTTCGGCATCAGGCATCAGTTCGGGGTCCTTGCACATGCCGGCGATCAACTCGGTGCCGGCGTTGGTGGTCAGCAAAATCAGCGTGTTCTTGAAGTCGATGAAGCGGCCCTCGCCGTCTTCCATGCTGCCTTTGTCGAACACCTGGAAGAACATTTCATGCACATCGGGGTGGGCTTTTTCGACCTCGTCGAGCAGCACCACGCTGTACGGCTTTCGGCGCACCGCCTCGGTCATCACGCCGCCTTCGCCGTAACCCACGTAGCCGGGCGGCGCGCCCTTGAGCGTGCTGACGGTGTGCGCCTCCTGGTATTCGCTCATGTTGATGGTGATCAGGTTTTGCTCGCCGCCGTACAGCGCCTCGGCGAGCGCCAGCGCGGTCTCGGTCTTGCCCACGCCGGAGGTGCCGGCCAGCATGAACACGCCGATCGGTTTGTTCGGGTTGTCGAGGCCGGCGCGCGAGGTCTGGATGCGCTTGGCGATCATCTCCATCGCGTGGTCCTGGCCGATCACGCGCTGGCTCAGCGTGTGAGCCACCTTGAGGATGGTCTCCATCTCGTTGCGCGCCATGCGGCCGACCGGGATGCCGGTCCAGTCGCCGACGACGGCCGCCACCGCCTGGTAGTCCACCGTCGGCAGGATCAGCGGCGTTTCGCCTTGCAGCGTGCTGAGTTCGTCCTGCACCGTTTTCAGCTCGGCCAGCGCGTCGGCGCGCTCGCCGTCGGTCAGCTTGGGCACCTCGGGCGCGGCGTGTGATGCGGTTTCCGCAGCCTTCTGCTCCAGCTTGCTGCCCGTGCCTTCGACCGGCCCGGCCACGCCGCGCAGTTTGGCGCGCAGGCCCAGCAGCCGATCGACCAGCAGCTTCTCGGCAGTCCAGCGCGCCTGCAGGCCTTCGAGCCGCATGCGTTCGGCGGCGAGCAGCTCGGTGACCGTCGCGGACCGCGCCTGCGTGTCGATGCCGATCGCCGCTTCGCGGCCGATGATGCCCTGTTCGGTTTCCAGCGCCTCGATGCGCTTGCTGCAATCGTCCACCTCGGCCGGCGTGGCGTGCAGGCTCACGGCCACGCGCGCGCAGGCGGTGTCGAGCAGGCTGACCGACTTGTCGGGCAACTGCCGGGCGGGGATGTAGCGGTGTGACAGCTTCACCGCCGCTTCGAGCGCCTCGTCGAGGATCTGCACCTTGTGGTGCGCCTCCATCGTGGAGGCCACGCCGCGCATCATCAAAATGGCCTTGGGCTCGTCGGGCTCGTCGAACTGCACGCTCTGGAAGCGGCGCGTCAGCGCGGGGTCTTTTTCGATGTACTTCTTGTACTCGGCAAAGGTGGTGGCGCCGATGGTGCGCAACTGGCCGCGGGCCAAGGCAGGTTTGAGCAGGTTGGCCGCGTCACCGGTGCCGGCGGCACCTCCGGCGCCCACCAGCGTGTGGGTCTCGTCGATGAACAGAATGATGGGCTTGGCGCTGGCCTGCACTTCGTCGATCACCGAACGCAGGCGCTGCTCGAACTCACCCTTCATGCTGGCGCCGGCCTGAAGCAGGCCGACGTCGAGCGTGCGCAAGGCCACGTCTTTCAGGGCCGGAGGCACGTCGCCGCGTGCGATGCGTTGCGCGAAACCTTCGACCACCGCAGTCTTGCCGACGCCGGCCTCGCCCACCAGGATGGGGTTGTTCTGGCGCCGCCGCATCAGGATGTCGACCACCTGGCGAATCTCGTCGTCGCGGCCGACGATCGGGTCCATCTTGCCGCCACGCGCCTGTTCCGTCAGGTCGGTGGTGAATCGTTTCAGGGCTTCCTGCTTGCCCATCGCCGCGGGTGCGATGGCCTCGCTCGATTCTCCAGGCGCCGCACCCGACTCAGACGCCGACTGCGCCTGCTCGGGCGACGCCGCCAGCAGCGTAGCAAAGCGCTCGATCAGGTCGTCGAGCTTGATGCGCTCGAACTGCTTGCTGATAGACAGCAAGGCGCCGCGCATCGACGCTGTCTTGAGCAGGCCGATCAACAAATAGCCGGTGCGCACCTGGCGGTCGTTGAACATCAGCGAGCCGTAGACCCAGCCGCGTTCAACCGCGTTTTCGACGAAGCTGGACAGGTCGGTCACTGACGAGGCGCCGCGCGGCAAACGGTCCAGCGACGCGGTCAGGTCGGCCACCAGTTGCGCGCCGTCGAGCTCGTAGTGCTTGACGATGCGGTGCAGGTCGCTGTCGGGCGCGTGCAGGATCTGGTAGAGCCAATGCTGCAATTCGACATACGGGTTGCCGCGCAACTTGCAGAACACCGTGGCGCCCTCGATGGCCTTGTAGGCCAGCGGGTTGAGCTTGCCGAACAACGCGGTGCGACTGATTTCAGCCATGGTGTGTCCTTCAGTTGGGTAATTGCGCAACCATGCGCGACGGGTTCAGGACGAGCGCGCGCCCGTCCTGGTGCAGGCCCTTGCGGCCCAGCCAGGTGTCCCAGCCGAGCGCGCAGGCATGAGCGGGTTGGGGGTGCTTTCCCGAGCCGGCCGAGAGCTCGGGCACCTCGCCGCCCTTGAGCACCAGGCGCAAGTCCCACAGCATCTCGAAGCCGAGCAGCTGGCGCATCCAGTCGCGCAGTTCGATCAACGAGCGTTGCCCGGGCAGGAACTGGCGGTACTGGGCGTGCGTCAGCGGGCCGATGTGCAAGCGCAACTTGTACTGGCGGTCCCAGACCTTGGCGCCGGCCACCGCCGACACTCCCAACGCGGCGGTGCGCCGCGCGCCGGCGCCGCCCAGGCGGCTGCGGTCTTCCATGCGCAGCGGCATCCAGTGGCCGACATGCGACTCGACCCGGATCGGCACGCTGAAATACTGTCGCAGCACCTTGGCGATCGACTCGGCGCTGCGCGTCGGGCGGGCCAGGTGCCCGCTGACATGGCGCTTGGCGGCATCGGGCACGGCGTCGGCCCCGCGCATAGTCGCCGGGCCCTGGCCGAACAATGCGCTGACCCACTTGGCGAATTGATCGTCGCCGGCGCGATCGGCCTGCACCGCCGGTTGCGCCCGCGCCCAGGCGCGGTAGAACAACAGCAGCATGCGGTGGTGAAAGATGTCGGCGAAGCGGGCGAAGGTGGCGTCTCCGTGGTTGCGCAGGCGGTCGCGCGCGTATTCGGTCAGGTGCAGCGGCAGCGGGCCCATGGGGCCGAACAGGCCCAGAAACCGAACCCCGATGCGTGGCGGCGTGGCCGCACCGGCGCGAAACGACATCACCGCAGCGGGCGCGAAATCGAGTTCAGGGTCCTGCCCCAGCCGCACCGGCTCGGCGCTGGCGCGCAGCGACGCGCCCAGCCGCGGCGACTGGCGATGCAGGCCTTCGATCTGGCGCAGCAAGGCAAAGAAGTCGTGCGCCCAGGGCTCGCGGGCCAGCGCATCGAACAAGCGCCCGCGGCGCTCGTTCAACCTGCGTTCAACCGCCGGGTCGCCCCCCAACGCCCCCAACACATGGGGGAGCTCGACGGGGGCGAAGCCTGGATTCGAAGCCATGCCGCCTCAAAAGGCCGCGCGCGCGCCGATGCGCGGTTCGCAGCGCATGATTTCGCCCCGCGATGCCGAGCGCAGCACGGTTTCACAAAAACTGTTGGCCGACGCATGGCGCGCAAAAAAGTGATCCAGCACCGTGCCCAGCAAGAACGCGCTGCCGCCTTGAAAACCCATCTCGTCCACCGTGGCGGTGATCTCGACGCCGCAGCCGAAAGTCAGCGGCCCGGGGAACGGCAGGCGCCGCACCACCGAGCGCGCCTGGACCTCGCGGATGCCGTCGACCTGCTTGGTCCACGCCGGGTCTTGCTCGGGCCCATGCAAGGCGAGCAGGCTGCGCAACGCGCTGGCGGCGCGCGCGCTGTCTTCACCGGCAATGCTGAGGTAGTTGAGGGTGAGCGCGCTCACCATGGCCCAGCCGACATCGCCGCTGGCCAAACGCTGCACCGGCCGGGTGGGGCCGCGCAAGGTGTCGATGCGACCGGCCGGGCCGCCGCCGTCGAGCGTCCAGGCGCTCGACGAGCCGGGCAGCAAGGTGGGCAGGTCACGGTTGGTGACCAGCGCGGTCAGTGACAGCTGGCGAATGTCCTCGCGGTAGGGCGCGTCGTTCGGATCCACCAGCGAGACAAAAACCTCCTGCCCGACGTAGCCCGAGCGCGGCCCCTCCAGACGCTGGCGGGCCGACAGCAGGCGCGGCTCGCGCCGAACCGTGTAGTAAGCGCCGTGGCTGCGCGCTGCCTCGTGAAAGCTCGCGTAAAGCGGCAGGAACGGCTGCTCGGCCACCTGGCCCGTGCCATAACCGGTGACCGAGTTCAGCGTGTGGACCTCGAAGTCCATCGGTCGTGTGCGATCCGGAACCACGTGGTATTCCCACGCGCCCGGCCCGAGCTGAATGCGGTCCAGCCGTTTGGGAAACAGGTTGATCGCAGGGGTGCAAAACAAGGCCAGGCTGCCCGCATTGACGAGCGACTCGAGGGCCGCGTCGCCGCGCGACAGCAGCAGCACGATCTCGGCCTCGCTGCCCGGCGCCAGGGCCAGGCGGCGCGCCAGGTCGGTGACCTCGAAGAACAACAGGCGCTGCGGCATCGCCGCGTATTCCTGCAGCAGGCGGTGGCCGCTGAAACCGCGCAGCGTCTCGGGCAGCGCAGCCTGCTCATCGTCGAAGCCGAGTTGCCGCACCGAGGCGCTGCCGGCAAAACCTTGGGCCGGGCTGCGGCCCGCGCCACTCGCACCGGTGCCACCGATCCAGCTGCCCAGGCCGGCACCGAGCAGCAGTTCGTGGACTCGAAAGGCCACGTCGTCGGGCGCGGCCACGTAAAACGCCAGGCTGTCCATCGGCAGCTGGCTGAACTTCAACCCGCCATGGGCCTTGAGGCGTATGCGCAAGCCGCCCCGCACTGGCCGGTCCAATGGAAGGCGCATCAGCGGCAGATCGGGAGCGTGGCTGAAATACTGCACCGACTCGATCTCGATCGGCCACAGCGTCACGTCGTGGGCGGTGCGAAATTCGCAGCGCGTGTTCTGGCCCCGCACGGCCTCGCTGGTCAGCGCGCTGTGGCGCGGCACGGTGAAACCGCGCGCCAGGTTCGGGTCCAGCGGGTCGGGCCGCATGCGCGCGATCAGCATCGAGGGCACGGGCGACAGAAAGCCGGGGTAGACCGTTTCCAGCAAGTGCTGGATCAGGCGCGGATGCTCGGCGTCGATCTTCAACTGCACGCGCGCGGCCATGAACGCAAAGCCTTCGAGCAGGCGCTCGACGTAGGGGTCGGTCACCTCCACGCCGTCCATCGACAGGCGCGCCGCGATCTTCGGGAACTCCTGCGCAAACTCCGCCCCCACCTCGCGCAGGTGCGTGAGCTCGTCGCTGTACAGGCGCAGCAGGCTCGGGTCCATCAGGGCCTGCGCCGCGGCGGGCCGCCGGCCATGTCGCGCACCTGAACCTGGCCCGCTTCCAGGTCGACCTGGGTGCGCAGCAACAACTCCAGCGGCACCGGTTGGGCCCACATGAAGCCGCGGATTTCGAACTCGATCACGTTGTGGGTGTCGAGCATGCTCGACGCTTCGAGCGCCTTGACTTCGAGCGACGCCTCCATGACCCGGGGCTCGAACTGCTGAATCGCCTCCTTGATCGTGCGCTCCAGCAGGTTGATGTCGATGCGCGACGCCATCTGGCCCGACATGGCCGGCAAGCCATAGTTCAACACCGAAGCGGCGGCCTGCGGGAACGCTTCGGCCAGGCCGCGCATCGGCTTGACGGCGTTGAGCAGCCAGGCCAGGTCGCGCAGCACCGCATCGCGGATCTGCGCCTTGTTCATCACCCGCGAATCGTCGGCCTCCAGCGTCGAGTTCGGTGCCAGGTCGGTCAGGCGGTCCAGCAGCACCGGCTGCAATCGGTCGCGCGCGTCATGCGAGGCCATGGTCAGTTTGACAAGCTCATGGCGTGGCCGACTCGGCCGGTTCAGTGTCGGTTTCGGGCGCCGACTGCAGGGTGATCTCGCGCACTTGCAGCAGGTCGGCGTCGGCGGCGCTGGTGGTGAACACCCGCTGTCCCAGCCCGCGGAAATGGGTGGCCCCGAGTTCGAGCCAGTCGGTGCGGCGCGCCAGGCGCAGCGCAGGGTCGGCCTGCTCGGCCGTGCCCGGGTAGCGGCTTGGAATCAGGGCGACCGAGCTGCCGCCGTTGCTGAACTCGAGTTGCGCCGCGCTCCACACCAGATCGCGCAAATCGGTGGGTGCGTCGATCTCGATCTTGGCGAGCGCGGCGAACGGCACCCAGCAGTAGCGGCCGTTGATCACCGCTTCAAGCACCGGGCCGAGGCGCGAATCGGCATCGGCAATCCAGTCGAACGGCGTGCCATCCAGGCTGCCCGGGGTGGCCGGCGCCGCCTCCAGCGCATCGTCGCGCAGGCGCGCCGCCGACACGGCGTCGCCTCGGGCGTCGCAACGCAGCGCCTCGATCAGCAGCGCGACCCAGGCCTGCGGCCGGCCGAACACCATCGGCGTGGTCTTGCCGGCAAACACCGCCTCGCGCAGGTTCTCGCATTTGAGCGCTTCGCGGTAGGTGCTGACCATCGCCAGCGTGCTGGCATCGAGTTCACCGCAGACCTCGAGCTGGTTCAGGGCGCGCGGCCATTGCCCGGTGACGCACAACAGCTGGAACAGGAACACCCGCAGCTTGGGGTTGGCGGGCTGCGCGCGCACGCCGTCCTGCAGGCTTTTCAGCGCCGCATCGGTGTTGCCTTCGCGCAGCGCCTGTTCGGCAATTTGAACCGGTGTCATGGTGAATCCTTGGCCAACGCTGGCACGGTTCAGCCCGCAGGCTGCACTTCGGTCTCGAAGGTGTTGACTCCCTTGCCCGCGCCGCTTTGGTCTTGCGGGCGGTACTCGACCTGGACCTTGTAGAAGGCAATCCGCACTTCTTCGGTCAGATCGGGAGCGCCGTCGGCGACGTTGTTCAGCCGATGCGAAACGATGCGCGCCTTCTCGACCGTGATCGTCAGGTACGGAACCGAGGCCACGCCACCGGCCTTGCGCACGGTCAGCACCGCCTTCTTGATCACTTCATTGCTGCGCAACGCCGACATCAGCCCGGTCGACGCGCTGTCGACCGGTTTTCGCACCACCAACTCTTGCAGCGTGGTGTGCGCCGTCTTGGCACCGAAGGCGGTGGCATTGCCGTCCATGCCCCAACTCCAGCCGCTCAGTTCGATTTCGTTGGCGTGCGCGGGGTCGCTCGCTTCGCCCTTGATCTGCCCTTGCTTGGCGCCTTCGACTTTCAGGAACGTGTCTGCACGGGCCATGTCTGCTCCTCGACAACTGCTGGGACGGTATCCATCACACGGGCTGGGACGGTGCGGCCTTCAAAGCAAACGCGGGCTTGGGTTGCCAAGCCCCGCGCCACGCACCCCGTCGCTTGCTCAGCCTTCCGCGGCGTTGCCCGGGATGTCCCATGCCGCCGTGCTGGTGGCGTCCTTGCCGCCCTTCTCGGCCTGCTTGGTGTACTCGACCTTGAACTTCGCGAAGTTCAGGCTCAGGTTTTCGGTCAGCTTGTCTTCACCGCCGCTGCCGCCGGTGGACAGCGACGACACCAGCACTTTTTCCAGCGTGATCTTGATGTACTCGAGCGGCTTGTCGCCGGCCTTGCGCACCGTGAGCACGGCCTTGTCGATGTGCGTGCCCTTGCAGGCCGCGACGATCAGCGCCGTGGTGCTCGAATCGACGTACTTGGTGATCGAGATGTCCTGCACGCTGACCTTGCCGGCGCCACCGCCCGAGCCACCGTGGAAAGAGCCGCTTTGGCTCAGGCCCCAGCTCCACGCCAGGACATCGATGGATTCCTTGTGGGCGGGGTCCTTGTCGATGGACTCCCCCTTGATGTCACCGATCTTGATGAACATGTCTACAGCCATGATGCTTCTCCTTGAAAAGGTCGACCCATTTGACGATGGATGCCGGCTCTGTTGGCCACGAAGCTGGGTTTTTGGCTTCGTGCCACCGACGTGCTGAACCCGGTAAACAAGCTTCTCCCGGGATGTGATGCATGCGGCGGGATCCGCCCCGTCGCATGTCTTCCAGAAACTCGATGCGTTTGTGTCTACGCCGCTTTCTGCGACGGCAGCTTGGACACGAGGCGCAGCGACACCGTGAGCCCTTCGAGCTGGTAGTGCGGCCGCAGAAAGAACTTCGAGGTGTAGTAGCCGGGGTTGCCTTCGACCTCCTCAACGATCACCTCGGCCGCAGCCAGTGGCCGGCGCGCCTTGGTCGATTCGCTGGAATGCGCGGGGTCGCCGTCGACGTAGTTCATGATCCAGTCCTGCAGCCAGCGCTGAACTTCGTCACGCTCCTTGAAGCTGCCGATCTTGTCGCGCACGATGCACTTCAGGTAGTGGGCAAAGCGGCAGGTGGCGAACAGGTAGGGCAGGCGCGCCGCCAGGTTGGCGTTGGCGGTGGCGTCGGGGTCGTCGTATTCGGCCGGCTTTTGCAGCGACTGGGCGCCGATGAAAGCGGCGAAGTCGGAGTTCTTCTTGTGCACCAGCGGCATGAAGCCGTTCTTGGCCAGCTCGGCCTCGCGCCGGTCGCTGATGGCGATTTCGGTCGGGCACTTCATGTCCACGCCGCCGTCGTCGGTGGGAAAGCTGTGGGTGGGCAGGCCCTCGACCGCGCCGCCGGACTCGATGCCGCGAATCCGCGAGCACCAGCCGTACTCCTTGAACGAGCGGTTGATGTTGACCGCCATGGCGTAGGCCGAGTTGGCCCAGGTGTACTTGGTGTGGTCGGCGTTGGCGGTGTCTTCCTCGAAGTTGAATTCCTCGACCGGATTGGTCTTGGCACCGTATGGAATGCGCGCCAGGAAACGCGGCATCGCCAGGCCGATGTAGCGCGCGTCGTCGGACTCGCGCAGCGAACGCCAGGCGGCGTATTCGGGTGTCGTGAAAATCTTGGTCAGGTCGCGCGGGTCGGCGAGCTGCTGCCATGAGTCCATGCCCATCAGCTTGGGGTCGGCGGCGGCGATGAAGGGCGTGTGGGCGGCGGCGGCGACCTTCGACATTTCGCCCAGCAATTCCACGTCTTGCGGGCTCTGGCTGAAGTAGTAGTCGCCGACCAGGCAGCCGAACGGCTCACCGCCGAACTGGCCGAACTCTTCTTCGTAGACCTTCTTGAACAGCGGGCTCTGGTCCCAGGCCGTGCCCTTGTAGCGCTTGAGCGTCTTGCCCAGCTCCGCCTTGGAGATATTCATCACCCGGATCTTCAGCATCTCGTCGGTTTCGGTGTTGTTGACGAGGTGGTGCAGCCCGCGCCACGCGCTTTCAAGCTGCTGAAAGTCCGGGTGGTGCATGACCGCGTTGATCTGGTCGCTGAGCTTCTTGTCCAGCTCGGCGATCATGGCCTCGATGGAGGCGACCACGTCGCTGCCGATCAGCGCGGTCTGCGACAGCGCCTGCTGGGCCAAGGTGAGTATGGCGGCCTCGACGGCCGACTTGGCCTCGTCGGTCTGCGGCTTGAACTCCTTGTTGAGCAGGCTGGCGAAGTCGCCGCCCTCGAATTCCACGCCCTGCAGCGCGGAGGATTGGGTTTGTGCATCTGCCATGTGGCTTCTCCGTCAAATGTCGCTTGTGATGTCTTCGGGTGAGCTGGCCGGCGTGTCGATCAGGCCTTGGGCTCGCCGGACTCGTCGCTGCTCTTCTTGGCGCTGGCCAGGCTGCCCAGCAATGCCGGGTCGGCCATGACTTTGGCGAGAAGATCCTCGGCGCCGGTCTTGCCGTCCATGTAGGTGATCAGGTTGTGCAGCTGTTCGCGCGCCACCAGCAGCTTGTTCAGCGAATCGACTTTGCGCGCCACGGCGGCGGGCGAGAAGTCGTCCATGCTGTTGAAGCTGATGTCCACGCTCAGGTTGCCGTCGCCGGTGAGGGTGTTGGGCACCTGGAAGGCAACCCGCGGCTTCATGGACTTCATGCGGCTGTCGAAGTTGTCGACATCGAACTCGAGCAGCTTGCGGTCGGCCACCGGCGCCAGCGGCTCGGTGGGCTTGCCCGACAGGTCGGACAGCACGCCCATCACGAACGGCAGCTGGACCTTCTTTTCGGCGCCGTAAAGCTCGACGTCGTACTCGATCTGCACGCGCGGTGCGCGATTTCGGGCAATGAACTTTTGACTGCTGGTGGCCATGGACGATCTCCTCGTGGTGGGTTCTGGATGGCGGCTGGCGCGACAGGTTTCGGTGGGTCGCGGGTGGGTCGCGGGTGCGGTTTACTCGCCGACCGAGCCGGCGATCTTCTCGACCTGGTCGATGCCATCGGGGGCCAGGTCTCGAATGATGTCCATGAAGTTCTTTTTCATCAGGCGCTGCGCGCGACGGATCAGCAGCGGCGCCGGGTTGGTGGGTTCGTTGCGCTCGAGCCAGTCGCACACACGCTCCAGCGTCCGGATCACGTCCTCGCGGCTGCGCAGGCTGCCCGGGGCGCCGGCCTGGCCGGCCGCGGGCGCGCCGTCCGCCGCTTCTGCGCCGTTTTGCGCGTCGGCGCTGCCGCTGCCGCTGGCCTGGTCGGCCGCCGTGGCCAGGCAGCGGGCCAGCGTGCGCAACGGCGCCATGTCAGGGCCGGCGGCGCCGCCCACCGTGTCGGCCAGAACCCGCTCGATCTGCGCCACGCCGATGCTCACCTGCCGCAGCGCGGCCAGCAGTCCCGGCGTGGCGGCTTCAAAACCCGTCAGGGCCTGCAGCACGCCCTCTGGCGTCGGCGCCGATTCGCCCGCCCGAGGCTCGACCTTGCCGAAGGCGATCTCGATCTGGCGCACTGAAATGGCCTGCCGTCCGGTGCCCACCGGAGCGTGCCGCAAGTCGGCCAGGCCGCTGTCGGCATCGGCCAGCGGGCCCAGCGCATTCATGCGCATGGTCGAGTCGTTGCCGTCGTCGGCGTCGAGCATCGGGTGAACGTGCGGCCAGTAGCGCTCAAGCAGGCCGGCCACCAGCGAAAGCCCCTCGGCATAGGCGCCGATGCCCAGCACGCGCGCGCCCGACCGCGCCAGCAGCACGGCCACGCGCAGGTCGCGCGTGCGCTGCGCCAGCGCCAGCGCCAGTTCGTTGACGGCGCGCCAGTCGGGGTCTTCGGCCGGGATCACCTTGTCGCCGAACTGCTGTTCGGGCTTGCCACGCGAGGCGGCCTCCAGGGCCACAAAGGCGGGGTCGTATTCCAGATCGTCGCCACAAGGCGTGGTTTCACCCAAGGGAGCAAGCAGGGCGTCCACGGGCAAGGCGGTCATGAAACGGTGCGGGTGACAAGTGGAAGGTTGAGCCGCATTCTGGAAAGTCGAGCGCCGCCTCACATCTGCCGAAAGTCATTTTCCGATCGGGACGCGCGCACCCTCTGCCATCAGAACGCAGCGCACTGCCCGCCGTCCTTCACGTCCAGGCAACCCGACAGTTGCGGCAGCGTGCGCACCCGTCCCCATTCGGAGGCCAGCGGATCGGCCGCCGGGCTGTCGGACGCCGTGTTGCGCGCAATCGAGGCTGCGGTGCAGATGTAGGGCAGTGACAGGTTGCGCCCGTACACGTCCGAGCGTTGATCGGCCAGGAAGCCGGCCTGGATCGCCGACCGCGCCGGGTTCTGGATGTCATACGGCAGCACGGCCTGCGGCGGTGGCGCCGCCAGGGTCAGGTCGGCCCCCAGGTATTGAAGCCGGTAGCCCAGCGGCGAGGTCAGCGTTCCTTGTGCGATGGCGTAGGCCCCGGGTGGGCTCGCAACTGTGGCCGACGTGGCCAGCACCCCGCCCAGCACACTGCCCGCGGAGTCACCATTGACCACGCCGGAGAAACCGTAGGTCAGGGCCGGCAGGGGCTGCCCCGCCACGCCACTGGCCGGGTTGGCATTCACCGTGAGCAGCGGCCGGTCGACGAACATGAACCGGTTGCCGCTGGACAAGGCCACGCCCGACAGCGAACAGGTGCTGCTGTCGCCGAACGCGCAGCCGTACAGGTTGCCCGCCTGCAAATTGCCGCGCGTCAGGTTGGTGGGGGCCTGCGTCCAGACACGCCACTGGCTGCTCGCCGGGCCGGTGATCGCCACCCCGTCGGCGGCGACAAAATTCGCCGGCGTGACCAGGTCGAGCGAGGACACCCCCGCGCCCGGCAGCGCGATCGAGCGGTTCAGCCGCACGTCCCCCGCAACGGATCGCAGCAGCGTCTGCGCACCAGCGACGCTGTTGCTGACGGTCAGCGGTGTGAACGCATTGGTGGCGAGGTCGCAGCCCAGTCCACTGGCGGCGTCGACGGTCAGGTTGCCCTGCGTCGCCACGCTCAGGAACTGCGGCGGGTCGAAGGCCAGCACGCCGATCTGGTTGCCCGGGTTGGACAGGTCGACCCGGCTCGCCGCACCGCCCCGGACCAGCAGGCTCTGCACGTTCAGCGCGCCGGACTGGGCGATGTTGCCGCTGCTCAGCAGGGCCAGCCGGCCGAGCACGTTGCCACCGCCGATCTGCAACCCGGTCGAGCCCACCCCTTCGTTTTGCAAACTGAGCGCCAGCGTCGATTGGGCCGGCAAGGCGTTCGGGGCCAGCGTGATCAACCCGGTGTGCACGCTGGAGCCGATGACGTAGCCCTGCGTGGCCGACAAGCCGCCGCTCTGGACCCCCGCCAGGTTCAGCCACGCCGGGTTGACCAGCAGGCTGCCGGCGGACGCGGCGCTTGGCGCGCCGATCAGCACCGGCACCGCGGGCAACTCGACGATGTTGCCGGCGTTGTCGACGCCGAGCGGCCGCAGGTTCACCGCGCCGGTCGTCAGCACACGCAGGTTGGCGAGGTCGAGCCCGATCGAGCGGAGTGCCAGCGCGCCGGCGCTGGCACCGAGCACCACGTCGGCGCCGAGCGGTGTGACCACGCTGCCGACGTTGGCCACATCGAGGCCGCGGGTCTCGCCGTTTTCGTAAGCGATGCCCGCACCAGTGGAGCCGACCGATTGCCCCGCCAGCGTGATGCGCCCGGTCGACGGCGCCGCGCCGCTGACCCGCAGGTCGTCGGTGCGCACGCCGATGGCCGGCGCGCCCGAAGGCAGGTTGTTCTCGTCCCCCCGCCCGGCCACGAGCAGCGAGCCCGTGCCCAGCGACAGCGTGCTGCCCACATCGAAATCGACCCCGATCGCACGGCCGGTGGTCGACAGGTTGCGCGTGGCCACACCGCGGATCTGCACCAGGCCGCTGTCGGTGGAAATGCCGCTGGCGCCGATGCGAACCGCGGTGCTGGCGCCCGACTGCCCATGGATGGCGACGTTGCGGGCATCGATCGTCGAGGCGTCGGTGATGACAACCCCGGTTTGCAGCGCGGCGTTGGCCGTGGCGCCGACGCTCGAACCCCGGATCAGCACATCGCCACGCGTGTTCGCGCCGATCGTGTTGATGGCCGAACGCTGCACCAGCACGCCGGGTGACTGGGCGCTGGCGCTGGCAAACCCGGTGGCCGGATCGAGGCCGCCACCCAGCGTGACGTTGCCCCCGCCCGTCGTGATGCTGGAGCCGACGACTGACACGGCGCCGCTGCCGTTGCCATCGAGGTCGCTGAGCAGGTTGACGTTCACGGGCCCGGCCCCCGCGCCGACGCTGATGGAACTGCCCGCCGCCAAGGTGACGTTGCCATGCCCGCGCAAGGTCAGCGTGGTCGGGGCGGTCCCAACGGTGCGGGCAATGGCGGTCTGCGCGCCCAGCGTGATGTCGCCGGCCGCGCTGCCGACGCTGGCCGCGCCGGTCGAGATGTCGACACTCGTGCCGTTGTTCAGCGCGGTCGAGATGTCGGCCGCGCGCACATTGGCGCCCGGGCCGGCGGGCGTGAACGGAAACACCGCGCTGCCGGCCACCGTGGCAGCGTTGGTGATCGTCACATCGAACGGGTCCACGACCCAGGTGCCGCTCAGGCCGGCTGCCGACTGGGCCCGGGCGTCGATAGTGGCCGCCGTGACACTGGTGCTGCCCACGAACTGCAGGCTGGTGTTCAAGGCCGTGCCCGAGGTCTCGATGCGCCCGCCATTGCCGCCCGCCGGCCCGCCGCGCGCCGACAGGCTGCCGTAAACGTCGGCCACCCCGAAGGTCGTGCGCGCCACCGGCCCACCGCTGACCGGCACCGAATCAAAGGTGGCGCGCACGGCAATCGAGCCGCCGTCGCCGCTGTTCAGCGCATCGGCGCGCAGGATGCTGCCATTCTCGACCTGCACGGCGCGCGTGTTCACGCCACCGAGCGCAATCGAGCCGCCTCCGGCCGGGCCGTCGGCACTGAGCACCGAGTTGCCCGGTTCGCCGAAGTAGGTGGTGATGCTCGGGGCTTGCAGGATGATCTGGCCGCCGCGCGTGCCCGCCAGCGAACTCGACGCATTCAGCGCGCCCCCCACCGTGGCATTGCCACTGGCCGCCGGCGTGGTGATGGCCAGATCGACAAAGCCGCTTTGCCCGACCGGTACCACCCGCACCGCGGGCGCCACGGCCAGCGCGATGCGGCCGCCGGGCGCGTCGACATTGCCACCCACGCTGACGAAGCCGCCACCCACCAGCGTGACCGAGCCGCCCTGCGGGGTCTGGATCTTGTGGGCTGCGGTGTCGCTGGCCGTCTGCACGCCGAACTGGCCGCTGCCGGCGAGGTCGACCGCCGAGCCGTCCAGGAACCCCTGGTAGTTGTTCGCGCTCATGGCCGGCGTCAGGTCCAGCGACGAGGCAATCAGGCTGCCGACGTTGACCTGCGACGTGCCGCCAAAGTAGATGCCGAACGGATTGACGATGAAGATTCTTCCGTTCGCCGTCAGGCTGCCGTAGATCTGGCTGTTGCCCTGGCCGCCGACCACCCGGTTGAGCAACACGCTTTGGGCATTCGGCTGGGCAAAGTCGACCCGCGCAGCGCTGCCGACATTGAACGTGCTCCATTCGATGACCGCGCGGTTGTTGGCGCTGGGCTGCTGCGTGATCGGCAGCACCGGGTTGGCCGCGGTCCCGGTGGTCGCTCCGACGGTGGCGTTGACCAGGGCGCCGTTGGTGCGAACCGGCAGCTGGTTGGTGGCCGGTTGCGCGAGGGTCGATCCGGCGGCCGCGGCCAGCACCGCCAGCACCGCCAGCGCCACCGGCCTGAGGACGAAGCACGCCGGCGCCGGCGTCTTTCGGCGCCCCGGCACCACTCGACCGTTCGACCTGGCTGGCTCACGCGTGCGCATGGTGGCTCTCCTAAAACGGCTTCTGTGCCTGGATCAGCAGCCGGGCCCGGTCGTCGCCCGACTCGGACAGCACCGGCTCGTTGCCGCGCCAGCCCAGGCTGGCCTTGAACGACAGCAGTTCGGCTTTCGAGAATTGCACGCCCAGGCCCACGCCGCGCAGGATGCGGGTGTTGTCCACGCCTGGAGCGGGGCGCTTTTGCAGCGTGCCATGGCCCCAGTCGTAAAAGCCGAACGCGCTCCAGGCCGGGTCGATCCACCAGCGCAATTCGGCATTGACGATCAGACCCTGGTCGGACGGCGCTTCGCCGCCGGGGTAGGCGCGCACGCCCTTGGCGCCGCCCAGCGTCAGCTTCTCGGCGTTGTCGAGGTTCTTGCTGGCCCACTGGCCGGCGATGCCGACGAAGCCCGACAACGTGCGCGTGATCGCCTGCAACCGGGTGACCTGGGCGTTGACCTTGCTGAACTGGCCCTGGGTTGCGCGATCGCCCAGGGCCGCATCAAAGGCCCGCACGTCGGCCGTGACAATCCTCAGGCGGCCGGCCTGCAGGCCCAGCGAGCCGCCGGTGTATCCGCCGCCGAACAGCGCGTCGCGCGCTTCGAACGAGAGCCCGAGTTGCAGGTCGTCGATGCGCTTGTTGGACCGCAGGGCCGGGACGACGGCGTCGAACCGGTCTTCCAGGCGCTTGCTCTCCAGCGCCACCCGCCCGGCCAGATTGTGCTCGCGCGCCCGCAGCAGCGGGTAGGACAGGGACACGTCGACCACGTCCGCCGAGCCCACCGCGCCCAGCGCGGCGAACGCTTCCCCGAGCTCGTACGAGACCCTGGAGACACCGGCGCCGGCACGCCACGGCGTGGCCCCCAGCGGAAGTTCATAAGCCAGCCGGCCGACTGTCACGCGCTGCGCATTCGAGACCAGGGCGCGGATGTCGAGGTTGTCGCCCACGCCCAACGGGTTGTTCCAGCGCAGCAGGCCCCCCAGCCGATGCCGCCCGCTGCTGGCGCTGCCATGGTTGTCGTAGTCGATGCTGGCGTCGAACTTGCGGCCGGCCTCGACCGCCAGCACCAGGTTGTACGCGCCCTCGTCGCCGCTCGGAGACAGCGTGGCGCGAGCGGTCACGCCAGGCCAGTCGTTCAAGGTGAACATGGCGCGGTCGAGCCGGTTCAGGTTCAGCGACGCGCCGGGCTTGAGGTCGAAGTTGTGCAGCACCTGGCGCGCCCGGGCCTCGCTGATGGGCGGCTGGGCGCCCGCCTCGACCTGGACCTGCGCGATGCGCGGCTCGATGATGATGATTTCGAGCGCGCCGCTGGACTGGTCTTGCACCGCCACCCCGATGCTCACCAGGCCCAGGCCGCGGGAGTCGTAGAGCCGGCGGATGTCGGCGGCGATGGTGGTCATCTCGGCCGGCCCGACGGCGCGGCGCAGATGGCGCGCCACCACGTTGAAGACCTCGTCTTCGGGCACCGCCTGGGTTTTGGGCAAGCGTATTTCGCGCATCACGAACGGCGCGTCCTGCGCCGGCGGGGCATCGGCTGGCGCGGTGGGCGCGGTGGGCGCTGGAGGCGCCTGCGCGAACGCCGCGCTCGCGGCAACGGCCGTGATGACCAGCATCGCGGCGGCCACGGTCCACGCGGCGCTCGGGCGAGTTCGGAGGCTCAGCTTCATCGCAGCCGCGCGCACTCAGCGCTTCTCCCCACCGTCGAGCTTCAGGCGCCCGTTGCCGATCACGTTGAACGGGGCCCAGAAAAACGGGTGGGCGAAACGCCGGTTCCGTTGCACTTCCAGCTGCGCGGTCTGCATTCCCTGCATCAGGTCGCGGCCTGTGGCCAGTTCGTTGTAGAGCCGGTTCATCAACACCTCGGTGGCGTCGTCGGCCACCGGCCACAGCGACGCGACGATGCTGCTCGCACCGGCGGACAAAAACGAGCGCGTGAAGCCCAGGATCTCGTCGCCCCGGGCCACCTTGCCGAGGCCGCTTTCGCACGCCGACAAGGTGATCAGCCGCACGCCGCCAAGCTCCAGCCCGTAGATTTCGCGCGCTTCGAGCAGGCCCTGCTCGGTGCTGCTGGAGGCGAACAGGATGCGCGAAAAGAGCGGATCGACCTCGTCGACTTCGGCGTGCGCGGCCACGTGCACCACGCCGGCCTTGTTGGCGTCGAGCTTGAAGCGCTGCTTGGTCGCATCCTGCTGCACATACACCTCGCTCTGGCGGAACAGCCGCGCCACTTTCTGAACCTCGCGCTCGGCACCCGGCAAGGGCACGTTGCGGTCGCTGCTGGGGTTGCCGAATCCGAGCAGCGAGGCGCCGGGCGGGTCCGCGCGCGTCAACAGGTGGCTGCCCACCGCCGACGAGGGCCAGGTGGACAGCGCGCTGCGCTCGATCAGGTAGCCGCGCCCATCGTGCAAGGCCTGGAACGGCAGGTAGTGCAAGGGGCCGTGGGGAACCACGAACAAGCGCGTCACGTTGGCCAGGCCGCGCTCGGCCAGCAAGGCCTTGTACAAGGCCTGCGCCAGCGCCTGCGTGTTGCGCCGGCGCTCGATGATGCTGGTGCGAAACGCCTCCACCTGTTCGGCCAGCGCCGCCTGGCCCAGGGCAATGACGGCGGCCGACTGCCCCGAGCGGGTGATCAGCCAGACCACGCTGCGCTCGTCCAGCACATGAAACTGCAACACCGCCTCGCCCGGTGCCAGCGACTGCTGAAGCTGCGCCAGCGTCACCCGTTGCTCAGCCAGGCTGTCGGACGCGCGCTGGCGAATCGAATCGAGCAATTGGCGCGAACGGGATGCCTCGGACAAGACCCATGCGGCTTCAAAGTCCTGCGCCTCGATGCTCAGCGCCAGCGCGCTGTCGAACACTTTCTGCACGTCGCCGAACAGGCCGGTCTTGAACTCGTCGCTCTGGAATTTGCCACGCAGGCTGTCGGCCAGGCGCACTGTTTCGAGGTAGGCCACCAGCGCCTCAGCGCGATTGCCCTTGGCCAGTTGAACACGGGCGATTCCTTCAGAGGCCCACAAGCGCTGGTAGAGCGAATCGGCGCTGCCGGTGTCGGCCGCCACGGTCTTGAACAGGGCCAGCGCCGCGTCGTGCTCGCCGGCGCCAAGCAGCGCAAGAGCCCGGCTGCGCACGAAGTACGAGCCCAGCCGCGCGGCCCGATCGGCGGGCAGCCGATCGAGCTGGGCCAACGCATCGGTGGGGCGCCCCGCAGCGGTGTAGGCGTTGGCCAGCGACACGAGCACGAGCGGCCGGAATCGCTCGCTGGCCAACTCCAGGCTGCGCTGATAGGCCGCCTCGGCCTGGGCAAAGCGGCCACGGCGGGCGGCCACGTCGCCAATCGTCTTGTGCGCCGGCGCGTAGACCTGGCGCGGGTCGTTGACCGGCAGCGCGAGTGCCGCATTGGCATAGCGTTCGGCGTCGTCGAGCAGCCCGGCGTAGCTGTAGGCAATGGCGAGGTCGCGCTGCGCGACCGCCTTCAGGTCGTCGTTGCCCGCGGCCGTGCCCAGGTGCAACGCCTTGCTGGCCGCCCGAATGCTCTGCCGAAACTCCCCCTGCTCGGCCAACGCAACGGCGCGCCCGCAGTAGGTGTAGCCGTCCACCTTGATGGCGTCGCGTTCAAACAGCGCCCGGCCTTCGCTGCTGAGCACCAGCACGTTCTGCGCGTCGCGCTGGCGCGCCAGCGCATGGGCGAGCGCGCCGCTGGGCGCAATGGAGGCGGCGTCGCCCTGAGCCCAGGCCGGAAGCCAGCAACAGCTTGCGGCACCTACCGCACCGAGCGCCGCCCAGCGGCAGAGCACGGTTTGCAGCCGCCGCACCGGGGTCAAAACCTGTGGCCGCGTCACGCAGTTCCCTCACTGTCAAGACAACGAGGCATGCTAGTTTGGCGCCGTTCGGGCTCACAAGTGACCAAGGTGAGTCGTGTTGCGGCGCAGCGCCATCGCGCCATCCACCCGGTCAAGCGCGCCCGCTGCGCGCTCAGAGGCTGAGAGTTTTTCGAGCGTGTCCGAGCAGCGCGCCAGAAGGCGGCCGATCTAGGCGCAAAGCGCAGCCATAGCTCGGGCTATGGCGAGCATTTGCAACGACGAGCGGGCGTCTTCTGGTGTGATGAGCGGGCA
>JANORB010000232.1:0-18481 GCA_031415135.1 Methylibium sp. | reverse complement strand
AGCGCGTCGGTGGCGTCGGCCGGGTCGGTCGGGCTGTCGAGCGCGATCACCATCACGCCCTTGGCTTGCGCTTTCTTGATGGCCGGGATGATGGCCTTGGAGTCGCTCGGCGTGATCAGGATGGTCTTGGCGCCGGCGGCGATCATGTTTTCCATCGCCGTCACCTGGCCGGCGTTGTCGCCATCGGCCTTGCCCGCGCCGCTCAGCAGCTTGGCACCCTTGGCCTTGGCGGCGGCGTCGGCGCCTTCTTTCATCTTCACGAAGAAGGGGTTGGTTTCGGTCTTGGTGATCAGGCCGATCACGACCTCCTGTGCCGAGACGGCGCCAGCGGCGCCCATCAGAACAGCCAGGGTGGTCAGCGAGAAGCGGATTTTGAGGGTCATGAGAGCGGTCTCCGGTTTGTGGGGTCGGGCCGCGGTGGCAGCCCGGGGTTTCAAGACATCCCGTCATCGGGGTGTGCAGCAATTATCGGCAACCCAGTTTAATAAATCAAGTTGATTTATTAATGGAAAACCCGTATCCACGAAGCTTGACCGGGCGAGTATCTTGCACTGGCGCCGCAGCATTGCGGCGATCGGCCCGTGGGGCCCAACGGAGGAGAAACATGTTCCTGGTCTGTGGTGAAGCGCTGATGGATGTGTTTGCGCTGAATGACACGCCCACCGGCGTGGCACTCGATGCGCGCGTGGGCGGGTCGCCCTTCAACGTGGCGGTCGGGCTGGCGCGGCTGGCGCAGCCGGTCGGCTTTTTCGGCGCGCTGTCGAACGGCTTCCTGGGCGAGCGGCTGATGCGCGCGTTGCGCCTGGAGGGTGTCGACCTGGCCCCGGTGGTCCGCACCGATGCGCCGACCACGCTCGGCCTGGTGGGGCTGAACGCGCAGGGCGTGCCGTCCTACGCGTTCTACGGCGAAGGCGCCGCCGACCGCCAGCTGAACCTGGACGCCTTGCCGGCGCCGAGCTTCAGCGCGCTGCACGTAGGCTCGTACACCACGGTGGTCGAGCCGGTGGCGTCCACCTTGCGGGCGCTGGTCGAGCGCGAGCACCGGCGCTGCCTGGTGGCCTACGACCCCAACATCCGCCTGAACGTGCAGCCCGATCTGGCGCGCTGGCGCGAGCAACTGCGCTGGATGTTGCCGCGCACCCATGTTCTGAAGATCAGCGATGAAGACCTGGCGCTGCTGCTGCCACAAACCTCGCCGGCCGCTTTTGCCGCCGACGCGCTCGCGCACGGCGTGCAACTGGTGGTCGTGACGCGCGGAGGTGAAGGCGCGCTCGGCTGGACGCCGCACCAGCACGTCGGCGTGCCGCCCACGCGGGTCGACGTGGTCGACACGGTGGGTGCCGGCGACACGTTTCAAGCGGCGCTGCTGACCTGGCTGGCGGAACATCAGGCGCTGGTGGCGACGCAGGTCGGCAAGCTCGGCGCCAACGATCTGCGCGACGCGCTGGCCTTCGCGGCCCGCGCCGCCGCCATCACCTGTTCGCGCCGTGGCGCAGACATGCCCCGGCGCGACGAACTGGCTTGACGGCGAGGCGATTGCAGCGCCGGTTCGGGCCGGCGCGACACTCACTTCAAGCCTGTCACCAGCTTCCTCATTTCGGCGATCGAGAAGCCGCGCAGGGTTTGCGTGCGGATGTTGCCCAGCGCGGCCATCTTCAGGTTCAAGGCCATCAGCGCGTCTTCGGGGCCTTCGGACACCAGCACGATGTCGTAGGCGCCGGTGGTCCACAGAACACTCTTGATCGTCACCCCGGCGCTTTCGGCCAGGGCTTTGAACGCTTCGAAGCGATCGGGCGAATCCTTGATGGCGCGCGCGCCCTGGTCGGTGAAATTTGCCAACGTGACGTAAGCAGGCATGGCCGTTCTCCTCGGTGAACAAGGTGGAGTGGAGGGGGCGACGGTCGCTGCAAGACAGGGGCGGGGTCGGGGAAGGCCGTCATTGCCTCGGCTCCGAATTCCAGGCCCGGTGAATTGACAACCTTAGAACCGCCGCATTGAAATATCAAGCCGCCGCTCCAGCGGCACGCAGGGCATCGCCGATACTGCGCGGCATGTCGGCGACGGTCTTCTTCAAGCTGCTGTCCATCGTCTTCGTGGTGGCGCTGGGCTGGGCGGCGGGCAAGCTGAAGTGGCTGACCGCCGGCAACCAAACCGCTGCCGACCCGGCCCGCACGCTGTCGAACGCGGCGCTGTACCTGTTCATTCCGGCATTGCTGTTTCGCACCACGGCCCGGATCGATTTCGCCAGCTTGCCGTGGCGCACACTGGCGGCGTTTTTCGTGCCGGTGCTGACGCTGCTGCTGCTGGTGTACGCATGGCAGCGGCGCTGGAACCGGCACCGCCGGCTGCCCGTGGCGGCGCCCGGCGTGCGGGCCATTTCAGTGAGTTTCGGCAACACCGTGCAAGTCGGCATCCCGATGGCCGCGGCGCTGTTCGGCGAAACCGGACTGGCGATCCACATCGGCATCGTGAGCCTGCACGCCCTGGTGCTGCTGACGCTGCTGACCGCGCTGGTGGAGCTGGATCTGGCGCGCGCCCGGCCGCAACGCGGCCCGTCCCATCTGGCCGCCACGCTGGCGCGCACGGCGCGCAACACCGTGATCCACCCGGTGGTGCTGCCGGTGCTGACCGGCCTGCTCTGGAACGCCACCGGCTGGCCGTTGCCGGCCGTGCTCGACGAGGTCTTGTCGACCCTCGGCCAGGCCGTTGTGCCGCTGTGCCTGGTGCTGATCGGCCTGTCGCTGGCCCAGTACGGTGTGCGCGGAACGGTCAAAGGCGCCGGCGCGATCTCGGTACTCAAGCTGCTGGTGTTGCCCGCCTTGGTGCTGGTGATCGGGCACGCGGCGATGGGCTTGCAAGGCCAGGCGCTGGCGGTGGTGGTGATGGCCGCCGCACTGCCGGTGGGTTCGAACGCGCTGATCTTCGCGCAGCGCTACCGCACGCTGGAGGCCGAGACCACGGCCGCGATGGTGTTCTCGACCCTGGCCTTCGCCGTGACCGCGCCGCTGTGGCTCGCGGTGCTCGCGGCGCTGGGTTGACGAGCCGCCGGCTTTGGACACGTCAGTTTGCGACAATTCGGCCCATGACCTCCACCGACCTGCAAGCCACCATCGCCCACATGGGCGCTGCCGCGCGCGCGGCCAGCACGCACATGGCCGCCGCCTCCACCGCGGCCAAGAACGTGGCCCTGCTGGCCTTGGCGCGCCTGTTGCGCAGCCATGCGCAGGACCTGGATGCGGCCAACGCGCTCGACGTGCAATCGGCACTCGCCGCCGGGCTGGCCGAGCCGCTGGTCGACCGCCTGAAGCTCAGCGCGCGGATCATCGAAACCGTCGCCGCAGGCTGCGAGCAGATCGCCGCGATGCCCGACCCGATCGGCGAAATCACGGACCTGCGCCAACGCCCCAGCGGCATCAGCGTGGGCCGGATGCGGGTGCCGCTGGGCGTGTTCGGCATGGTCTACGAGAGCCGGCCGAACGTGACGATCGAAGCCGCGTCGCTGGCCATCAAGAGCGGCAACGCCTGCATCCTGCGCGGCGGGTCGGAAGCGATCCACTCCAACCTGGCGCTGTGGAAGCTGGTGCAGGCCGCACTCGTCGAGGCCGGGCTGCCGCCCGACGCGGTGCAACTGGTGCAGACCACCGACCGCGCCGCGGTGGGCTTGCTGATCGCTTCGCCGGAGGCGGTCGACGTGATCATTCCGCGCGGCGGCAAGGGCCTGATCGAACGCATCAGCCGCGAGGCCAGGGTGCCGGTCATCAAGCACCTGGACGGCAACTGCCATGTGTACGTCGACGCCAGCGCCGACCTGGAACTGGCAGTGCGCGTGACCGACAACGCGAAGACCCAAAAATACAGCCCCTGCAACGCCGCCGAATCGCTGCTGGTGCATGAAGCCATCGCGCCGGCATTCCTGCCGCGCATCGGTGCGCTGTTTGCCGCCAAGGGCGTCGAGATGCGCTGCGATCCGGCCAGCCGGGCCTTGCTGCAGGCCATCCCCGATGCGAAGGTCACGACCGCCAGCGAACAGGACTGGGCCGAGGAATACCTGGCGCCCATCATCAGCGTGAAAGTGGTGGCCAGCCTGGACGAGGCGATGGCGCACATCCACCGCCACGGCTCGCACCACACCGACGCGATCCTGACCGAGAGCCACACGAATGCGATGCGCTTCCTGCGCGAGGTCGACTCGGCCAGCGTGATGGTCAATGCATCGACGCGTTTTGCCGACGGCTTCGAGTACGGCCTGGGCGCTGAAATCGGCATCAGCACCGACAAGCTCCACGCCCGCGGGCCGGTCGGGCTGGAAGGGCTCACGTCAGTGAAGTGGGTGGTGCTGGGCCACGGCGAAGTGCGCGCATGACCGATCCGCGCCGCGCCCTCGTGCTGTTTTCCGGCGGGCAAGACTCGACCGCCTGCCTGGCCTGGGCGCTGGAGCGGTATGCGCATGTCGAGACCATCGGCTTCGCTTATGCGCAGCGCCACCTGGTCGAACTCGAAGCGCGCCAGTTCGTGCTGCTGCAGCTGCGCGCCCAGTTCCCGCAGTGGGCACCCCGGCTGGGCCAAGACCATGTGCTGGACCTGTCGCTGCTGGGGCAGATCTCCGACACCGCACTGACCGACGAGCGCGCCATCGAGATGAATCACAACGGCCTGCCCAACACCTTTGTGCCGGGGCGCAACCTGCTGTTCTTTGCCTTCGCGGCCACGGTGGCCTACCGGCGTGGGCTGAACGTGCTGGTGGGCGGCATGTGCGAGACCGACTTTTCCGGCTACCCCGATTGCCGCGACAACGCGCTCAAGGCGCTGCAAGTGGCGTTGAGTCTGGGTCTGGACACGCCGATGACGCTGGAGACACCGCTGATGTGGCTGGACAAGGCCCAGACCTGGGCGCTCAGCGCGGCGCTGGGCGGCGACACGCTCAATGCGCTGATCGTCGAGCACACGCACACCTGCTACATGGGCGACCGCGAGCACAAACATGCCTGGGGCTATGGCTGCGGCCACTGCCCGGCGTGCGCGCTGCGAGGCCGCGGCTACAAGGCCTGGCGAGCCCACGGCGACGCGCCGTTTCTGGACACCGAGCCGTCCGACTGACGCTGCTGTTTGGGCTCAGCGCGCATTTGCACGTCGAGGGGCGTCCTGCGCATCGGTATCGGGTTCGGGAAACCGCCGCCGCGCAACAGCGTCTGGCGCTCCGTCGAGCCCACCGGATGGGGCGCGCGGCGCTGGCCCGCGCGGGTGTCGTAGAGTGGTGATCATGAGCAGCCAGCAGATCACCCTCGTGGCCCTTGCCGCCGTGCTGGGGTTCTGGGCGGTGGGCGCCTACAACCGGTTGATGGGGCTGCGCAATGCCATTTTGCGCGGCTTCGTGCCGGTCGACCAGCAACTGAGGTTGCGCCACGCGCTGCTTCAGCGCCAGATCGAGACCTTGGCGCCGGTGCTGGCCGACCACGCCGACGGCCTGTCGGCGCTGCGGGCCGCCTCCGCCCAGGCCCTGGCCGCCGGCGCGCACGCCCGAACCCACCCGGGCGCGGCCGGCGCGATCAACAGCTTGCGCCTGGCCGAATCCATCCTGCTCGACACCCGTGCGCGATTGCCGGTGGCCGAGCATGCCGGCCCCGAGCTGGCCGAGCTGAACACCCAGCTCGCGGCCATCGAGACCACGCTTCAATTTGCCCGCGCCGGGTTCAATGACGCCGTGATGGAGTACAACCGTTCTGTTCAACAGTTCCCGACCTGGGTGCTTGCCCATCTGTTCGGATTTCGCGTCGCGAGCGCCTTTTAGTCTTTTGGACGAGCCCGGCACGGGCTTGCCGTGGAGATCGGACGTGCGCCTCCCCCCACCGCCGCCAGCGACCGGACCCGAGGCCGAAGCCGTTGCGGCGCGGCAGCTGTCGGCCGTCAATGACGCTGCCGGCCTGCGCGCGGCCTTGTTGGCGCTGCTGGTGCCCGCCGGCAGCCGCAGGCCGGCGCTGGCGTGGCAGGTCGAAACGGTGGGCAACCCGGCAGCGGCGGCCCTGCGCGACGAGGTCAACGACCTGGCACTGGTGGAGCGCCTGCCCTGGCTGGAAAAACTGCTGGTGCGAATGGCGCGCCAGCCTTTGATCGAACGCCAGCGGCTGCTCGAAGCGGCGCGCCGGGTCGTGCGTGCGCGCGGCGCGGCGTGGCCGATCGACACGCTGCACTGGTTGCTGATGCGCCAGCGGCTGGGTGAGGCAGACCGGCTCGCGGCACCCGGCGCGGCCGAGGTCGCGATCTCGCAGCTGCCCGAAGACGATGTGCACGCGATCGCCCGCTACAGCGCCTTTCTGGCCCGCCTGGTGCCCAGCGCCACCATCGACAGCAAGGGCCATGCGGACTGGTACGCGCTGGTGATGCAGGGCTGGCTGGGGCGCGTGCCGGTGCCGCCCTGCGACCCGCCGCCCGATGTCGATGCGCTGGTGCGAGCCCTGCGTCAACTGCAATCCCTGCCCTGGCTGCAGCGCCCGGTGATCGTGCGCACCTGGGTCCGTGCCGCGCTCAAGCACAGCGGCGAAGGCGGGCTGGCCATGGAGGCCGCGGACGCGCTGCGCATGAGTTGCACCTTGCTGGATTCCCCGATGCCGCCGGAGCTTGCGGCGCACTACATTCAAGCCCGCCCTCAATGAAGGAGAGTTGTTGATGAGTCACTGGTTCAAACACGCGATGCTCGCCGGGCTGGCCTGCGCCGCGCTGGGCACCGCGCAGGCCCAGGGCGCCGCTGCGTTGCAGGCGCGCAGCCTGGCCGCCACCTGCGCCAGTTGCCACGGCACCAGCGGGCGGGCGGTCGACGCGGCCGCCGTGCCCGGGCTGGCGGGGATGCCCGCAGCCTACCTGGTCGAGCAGATGAAGGCCTTCAAGAGCGGCGCCCGCACGGCCACCGTGATGCACCAGATCTCCAAGGGCTACAGCGATGCGCAGGTCGACCAGCTGGCGGCGTACTTCGCAGCGCAGAAAAAATGAGGATGCAAGCATGAACATGCAACGACGTGAACTCCTGGCGGCGGCCGGCACCCTGGGTGTGCTGGGCCTGGCAGGCTGCGCGATCAACAAGGCCGGCCTGCCCGACAAGGCGCGCGTGCTGGTGGTGGGCGGCGGTTACGGCGGCGCCACGGCGGCCAAATATGTGCGCCTGCTGTCCGACTACAAGATCGACGTGGTGCTGGTGGAGCCCAACGATGCGTTCGTGTCGTGCCCGCTGTCCAACCTGGTACTGGGCGGCAGCAAACTGCTGGCCGACATCACCGTGCCCTACACCACGCTGGGCAAGGCGCATGGCGTGACGGTGGTGAAAGACATGGTGGCCAGCATCGACTCGGCGAAGAAGACGGCCGTGCTCGCCTCGGGCGCCAGCATCCGCTACGACAAGCTGATGCTCTCGCCCGGGGTCGACCTGATGTGGGACAGCGTGGCCGGCCTGAAAGACGCCAGCGCGCAGGGCCGCATCCTGCAAGCCTGGAAAGCCGGCACCGAGACCGTGGCGCTGCGCAAGCAGCTCGAAGCGATGCCCGACGGCGGTGTGTACGCCATCACCGTGCCCGAGGCGCCGTACCGCTGCCCGCCGGGGCCGTACGAACGCGCCTGCCAGGTGGCGAGCTACTTTTCGGTCGCCAAGCCCCGGTCCAAGGTGCTGATCCTGGATGCCAACCCCGATGTCACCTCCAAGGGCCCGCTGTTCAAGAAAGTGTGGGCCGAGCAGTACAAGGGAATGGTCGAGTTTCGCGGCCAGCACAAGGCCACGTCGGTCGACGCGCGGACCAACAGCGTCAAGTTCGAGGTGCAGGACGATGTGAAGGCCGACGTGCTGAACGTGCTTCCCAGCATGCGCGCCGGCGCCATCGCGGTGCAGGCCGGCCTGGCCAACGCGAACGCGCGCTGGTGCGGCGTGAACTTCCTGAGCTTCGAGTCGACCGCCGCCAAAGACATTCATGTGATCGGCGACTCGATCCAGATCGCCCCGGCCATGCCCAAGAGCGGCCACATGGCCAACAGCCACGCCAAGGTGGCGGCCGCGGCCATCGTTGCCGAGCTGAGCGGCTGGGAGATCAATGCCGCGCCGATGCTCAACAACACCTGCTACAGCTTCGTCGATGCAAAAAACGTGATCCACGTGGCCAGCGTGCACGAGTACGTGGCGGCCGAAAAAACCTTCAAGGCGGTCGCGGGTTCGGGCGGCGTGTCACCCGGGCCGAACGAGCTGGAAGGAAGCTACGCATGGAACTGGGCGCGCACGATCTGGGCCGACGCGCTGGCGTGACCCGTCTGAGCACCCAGCACTGGTTCCTGCGCGCCCGGCTCAAGACCCGCCAGCTGCTGTTGCTGGTGGCGCTGGACGAAGAAGGCAACATCCACCGCGCCGCGCAGGTGCTCGGCATGACGCAGCCGGCCGCCTCCAAACTGCTGAAGGACCTGGAAGACGTGCTCGAAGTGCCGCTGTTCGAGCGCCTTCCGCGCGGCATGCGGCCCACCTGGTACGGCGAGACGATGATCCGCCACGCGCGCATTGCGCTGGCCAGCCTGAACGCGGCGCACGACGAGCTGCAGGCGCTCAAGGCCGGCCGTTTCGGCCAGGTCGGCGTGGGCGCCATCACCGCGCCCGGCCTGGTGCTGATGCCACCCGCGGTGGCGCTGGTCAAACAGGAACACCCGAGCCTGCGTGTGGCGCTGCAGATCGAAACCAGCGACGTGCTGATCGAGCGCCTGAGCCAGGGCAAGCTCGACTTTCTGGTGGCCCGCCTGTTTGCCCAGCACGACAAATCCGCGCTGCGCTACGAGGCGCTGTCGGAAGAACCGGTGTCGGCCATCGCACGCCCCGGCCACCCGCTGCAGCGCACGGCCGGCCTGTCGCTGCGCGATGTGGCCGGCGCCGGCTGGATCGTGCCGCCGGCCGGCAGCGTGCTGCGGCATCGCTTCGAATTGATGTTCCAGGAAGCCGGGCTGCAGGCGCCCGCCAACCTGGTCGAAACTTCGGCGCTGTTGTTCATCACCAAGATGCTGCAGCAAAGCGACATGATCGGCGTGGTGGCCACCGACGTGGCGCGCTATTACGCGGCGCACGGCATCGTCACGCTGCTGCCGCTGGCGCTCCCCTGCAAGATGGACGCGTTCGGCATCATCACCCGCACCGACCGCGCGCTCTCACCCGCCGCCACGGTGATGCTCAACGCCGTGAAGGCGACCGCCGTCACCGTTTATGGCACGCGAGTCGAATCCGCTGTCGAGGAATGAGGCGGCCGCCATTGCAAAGCGGCGTGGTGAGCGCCAGCCACCGCTCAAAAAAACGCCATCGTGCGGACTTCGATGCTTTCGCGTTTCGGCGCGCCGGGCGCCGTGGTCGGGTCTTCGAAAGCGGTGTGCCCCATGAAGCGGGCGCGGCCGTCGGTTTCGGAGTCGAAGGTCTTGAGCAGCAGCGCATGCTCGGCTTCCATCCGCGGGAAGTAGACCCAGCGGTGCGCAGGTGACCAGCGCATGACGTAGATCTCGCCGGTGCGCTCGCGGTACTTCAGGTCCATGCGCAGCATGTCCTCAGCCACATGGGTGGTCGCGTCGCACATCGCCAGCGGCAACTCTTCGACGCGCCGGTACAGCGGCTTCCAGACGTTGTAGAACGCCACCCGGCGCTGCAGCAACCGGTCGGCATCGTCGGGCACGATGTCGCGTACGCGCTGCGGGCCGCTGCTGACGGTGTAGTCGCTGTGCACCAGCAGCACCGCCGGGCGCTGCACGGTGGTCTGCGCTTTCAGGTCGGCGGGCAGGCGCTTGCGGATGGTGTGGTCAAACACCTCGACACGGCGCGCGCCGGTGTTGCGCTTGACGAAGTCGACCACCTGCCGGTAGAAGGCCGCCTTGATCGACGCGTCGTCGTCGAACTGGTCGAAGCGCGCGCCGAACTCGTGGATCTCGAAACCCTCGCGGTCGGCCGAAAAACGCTCGGCATGCGGCCAGCCGTCGTGGATGTCGACTTCGCGCGGGTCGGTGCCCGGCGGGTTGAGCTTGACCGACGCCTCGGGTTCGTAGAAGTAGTAATCGGGCGCCACCCCGTTGTCGACGGTGTATTTCAGCGTGGCGCGAACGGATGGGTCAGGGGTCATGGCGCAGGGTTTATTGAGCAGCGGCCTTGGTGGTGACAAAACCTTCGCCGACCCAGGTTTTTTGCCAGCACGGCAGGCCCTCGACGCTCTCGGTCAGCCAGCGCTTGAGGTTCGGATGGTCGGCAATTGGCAGGCGCTGCCAGCCGTGCAGGTGCATCGGCGCGGCGAGCGCCACGTCGGCAATCGTCGGGCCATCGCCGGCGACCCAGGCGCGGCCCGCCAGGCGGGTGTCGAGAATGCCGGCGAGCTTGTGGAACTGCGCGGCCTGGGCGTCCAGCACGGCCGGGTCGGGCTGCGAGCCGAGCAGCGGCTTGACGCAGTTTTCGACCAGGAAGACATAACAACTCGGGAACCAGCTCGACGACTCCCACAGCATCCAGCGGTTGATGTCGGCGCGGGTCTTCAGGTCGCGCGGGTAGGCGGCGTGGTTGCCCACCTTGTCGGCGGCGTACTGCAGGATCGCATTCGACTCCCACAGCACGAAGTCGCCATCGACCATCGCCGGCAGCGACGCGTTCGGGTTGAGCGCGGTGTAGGCGGCGTCCTTCTGCTCCGACTTGAAGTAGTCCACGTGCTTCAACTCGTAGCGCGCGCCGATCAGGTCGAGCCCGGCGAGGACCTTGCGGCAATTGACCGTGATGGGGTCGGCGTAGATCTTCATGGGTTTGTCTCCTGGGGTTGCGCTGCGGTCGGGTGCCGGCGGTGGATCAATCGAGCGGCCCAGTCTATGGATTGACCTTGATTCGCGCAGCTGCTCAAATGCAAACGATTTGTCCTCGATCTGGAAACAATGGCCATCTCCACCGACATGCTTGCCGCGTTCGTCAAGGTGGCCGAACAGCTCAGCGTGAGCGGCGCCGCGATCGAACTCGGGGTCGTCAAGAGCGTGGTCAGCAAGCGCATCGCGCAACTCGAAGCGGCCGTGAAGGCCACGCTGTTCAGCCGCAGCACGCGCAAGGTGGCGCTCACCCCGGCCGGCGAGGCCTACCTCGAATTCGCGCGCCGCGCGCTCAGCGAAGTGGCGACCGCGGAGGAGCGGCTGCGTGACTTGCGCGCCGAGCTGACCGGGCAGATCCGGCTGTCCGCTTCGGTGTCCTGGGGCCAGCGCGTGCTGGCCAAGCGGCTGCCCGAGTTCTTGCGGCTGCACCCGGCCATCGAGATCGAACTGCTGCTGGTCGACCGCATGATGGACATCGCCTACGAGCGCATCGACATCGCGCTGCGCTGGACCGCGTCTCCGCCGCCCGAGCTGATGGCGGTGCCGGTGGCCAGTGTCGAGTGGGTCGTGGTCGCAGCGCCGGGCTACCTCGCCGGCGCCGGACTGCCGATCGAGCCGCAGGACCTGAGCCTGCACCCCTGCATGAGTTACTGGCGCGAGAGTTCAGACGACAGCTGGGTGCTGACGGGCCCGGACCGGCGCGAACAGGTTCGTGTGCGGAGCCGCTTCCACGCGAACAACCCAGAGGCGGTGGCCGACGCGGCGCTGGCCGGCTTGGGCATCGCGTTGCTGCCCCGCTACCTGTGCGACGAGGGGCTGGCCGATGGCCGCTTGCGGCAGCTTTTGCCGGCATGGACGCCGCAGACGAAGTTCGGCACCCGCATCACCGCCGTGGCCACGCCCGAGCGCATGCGCATTTCGCGCAACCAGGCCTTGCTGGCCTTCCTGCGCCAGCAACTCGACGCCGACCTGCTGGCACCAGGCGTCAGTCCGCTGAACCATGAAAATGGGCGGTGAGGGATGCGCGCGACGGGATGCGATGCAAGGCGCGCAGCACCGATCCGATTTCAGTGATCCAGAGGACCGGGCACGCCCTGGTTCGGGTTGATCAGGACCTTGGCGCCGGTGGCACGCTGGCCGTAGACCGCGATCGTGTCGGGTTTCAACACCTCGGCCAGCGACAGCACGTTCGAGTAGCGGCTCGCAAACGTGGTCTTCAACTCTGCGGCGACGCGTTGTTTCAAGGCCTGCGCCGCGGCGGGGCCGATCTTCTGCAGGAACGGGAACAGCAGCCACCCGCCCATGCCCCAGGTCATGCCGAAGTTGCGCACCAACTCGGTCGGCGCCGGGTCCAGCCCACCGTAGATGTAGACCTGCTTGTGCGTGGTCGAGCCATAGCGGCTGTATTCCTTGGCGTTGCGGTTTGCCGCCGCTTCCATGCAGCTCAGGATCTGCCCGGCGAGCTTGCCGCCGCCGATCGCATCGAACGCGATCGTTGCGCCGGTGGCCACCAGCGCCTCGGTCAGGTCTTGCATGAACGTGGGCGAGCCGGCGTTGCACACGTGGGCCGCGCCCATCGCCTTGAGCAGGTCGACCTGCTCCGGCTTGCGCACGATGTTGACCAGGCCGATCTGGTCCTTCAGGCAAATGCGGTTGAGCATCTGCCCCAGGTTGGAGGCGGCGGCGCTGTGGACCAGCGCGGTATGGCCCTCGCGGCGCATCGTCTCGACCATGCCCAGCGCGGTGAGCGGGTTGACGAACGAAGAAGCGCCATCGGCCGGCGTCGCGCCCTCGGGCAGCACCAGGCACTGGTCGGCCGCGATGCAGCGGTACTGCGAATACATCGCCCCGCCGAGCAGCGCCACCGCCTTGCCCAGCAGCGCCTGCGCAGCGGCCGACGAACCGGCCTCGACCACGACGCCTGCGCCCTCGTTGCCGACCGGCATCGACGCGTCGAGCCGGCCGGCCATGCCCTTCATGGCGGCGGCGGGAATCGGGGCGCTGACCACCGGCCGATCCGCGCTGCCGGACACGGTGGCCGCGCTCATGTCGGCGGCGCCGAACAGCAGGCCCAGGTCGGACGGGTTGATCGGCGCGGCTTCGATGCGCACCAGCACCTCGTTCGGCCCCGGGCGCGAGACCTCCACGCTGACCAGGGACAGCTCCAGCTCGCCGCTGCGCTTGACCAGCGAGCGGAGTTGAAGCGCGGTGCGTTCGGTGGCGGTGCTCATGGGGGGGTCTCCTGTTCCGGAATCGGCCAGTGTAGGCGGCGCGGCGCGTGCCTGAACTGCAAGAGGCCCGGCGCCGGCGCGCCGTTCACGCCGATGCGGCGTGAGGCCGGCCAAACCATTCGGCCCAGTACTCGATGCAGGCCTTGATCTTGGGCAGGCGCAGGCGCGCGGTGGCCGTCACGGCATGGATGGGCACGGGCTGCGGGTCCACGAACGCGGCGAGCTCCGGCACCAGCCGATGCTGCCGGACCAGCGGCTCGGCCACCAGGGTGGCGAGCCGGCCGATGCCCAGGCCCTGCAGCACCATGCTCGCCGCCATGCCGGTGTCGTTGCAGCGCCAGTGCCCCTGGGCCGGCAGCGTGACCGATTGGCCATCGATGATGAACGGCCACTGGTTCAGCTGCGTCGCGGCGCTGTTGGTGATGAGCCGGTGGCGGCGCAACTCGTCGGGGTGGGTGGGCGCGCCGGCATCGGCCAGGTATTGAGGCGCGGCATACAGCGCCCGGCCCAGGCGGCCGATCTGCCTCGCCACCAGGGTGTCGGGCGGGCTGCTCGACGTGCGCACCGCGATGTCGATGCCGTCGCGCACCATGTCGGCCAGCCGGTCGCTCACCTCCAGTTCGATGCGCAGCCCCGGATGCAACCGGTTCAGGCCGGCCAGGCTGGGCAGCAGCTGGTACTGCGCAATCACGGTGCTGGCCGCCACGCGCACCAGGCCGCCGGGCTCTCGCGCCTGGGTCGCAAACTCGCCTTCAAGCTCTTCCAGCGTGCCGGTGATGCGCTGGCAATACGCCAGGAAGGTTTCGCCCTCGGCCGTGAGTTTCAAGGCATGGGTGGAGCGGTGGATCAGACGGGCGCCGCAGGCTTTTTCGATGCGGCCGAGGGCGCGCGAGACCTGGCTCACCGGCACGTCGCGTTCGCGCGCGGCGGCGGACAGCGTGCCCAGGCTCGCCACGCGCGCGAACAGCAGCAGATCGTCGAAGGCCAGCTTGATCACCGGTCAATGGTAGGGCGCCCGCTGCGGCCACGGCGTTGCGCGGCGTGCAAGACGATTTTGTGGCGCGCGCCGTTTCCGGCCGGTGGGGCGCTGCCTAGAGTCAAGGCATCGTTTGAAAGGACCTTGCAATGCCCACCGATCCGCTCCACAAGCGCCTGTCGCCGGCGGCGTATGCGGCCGTGACCGACGCAGCCCGCAGGCGCGCCGTGGCACTGCGCCGCGAGGCGATCAGCGCCTTTTGGGCGGGCGTGGCACGCGGCCTGCGCGGCGCATGCCGAGCCGTTCGACGAAAGAGCGCACTCACGCCCCGGCCCGCCCGCGCGCCAACCGCCACACCATGAAGCCCAGCCCCGCCACACCCGCCAGCAGCACGGCCCACAACAACCAGGGCCGAAGGGCCGCCTGGCGTTGCTCGGCCTCGGCCTGGCGCGCCACGGCGGCGACCTCGCTCCATTCGCCCAGCGTTGCGCGGCCGAAGCGCGGGCGTTCGTCGTCCAGCGCCGGCACCAGCGTGGCGGCGGGCAGCGCACCGGGCTTCGCATCCGCGGCGCCGGCCAGCAGCCTGAACGGCGCCCGGCCCTGGGCCGCGAACACCAGGCTGGCCAAGGGCGCCTGCACGACCAGCCGGGTGGTCTCGGCCGGCAGCGCGGCAGCGCGTTCGTCGGGCAGCACGCGCAGGTAGCGGGCGCTGGCATTCAGCGCCAGCGGTGGCGACGTGCTGACCACATCGCCGCGCTCGAGCCGGTAGATCACGCCTTGAGCCAGCTCGCGCCAGGCTTCGTCGACACGGCTGCGCCCTTGCACGCGCACCGGCGCCACGGTCGTGCCGGGCGCCAGTTGCAGCGTCAGTTGCACCAGCGGCAGCGCACCGCCCAGGTCGAAGTGCAGCGCGCGCCGGGCAGCGTCGTCGAGCGCAGTCTTGCCGGCGGGCTCGGGGCTGGCGGAGAACCGCAGCTCGGCCGGCGCGTCGAGTGCCACGCTGCGCTGCTGCGCGGCGACGACGCGGGCGCCGGTGATGCGCGGCGCGCTGGCCGCATCGCGCCACACCAGCCGGACAAACCGCGCCGGGTTGGCGGGCAGCGGCACACTGGGCTGCGTCAGCGGGCCGGTGGCCGACGCGAGCGCCATCAACTGGCCACCGCCACCGGCGCGCCAGCCGCGCAAGTCGTCGCTCAGCTCCACATCAAACGGCGCGCTGAACTCGGCCGGGCCGGACCACAGCAGGCGCACCGACTGCGGCGGCGGTTGATCGCGCCGGCGCTCGCCGAGGTCGATCAGCCAACCGGGGGAATCGGCAGAGGCCGCGCCGGCCGTGCTGGCGCCAAGCCGCTTGACGCTGATGCGCTCACCCTGCACCACCACCTCCACCGGCGAGGCCCACGGCTGGCCCGCCGCGGGCCGGCGCGGCAGCGGGTACAGCATCGCCTCGCGCTGCTGTTCGACCGCCTGGGTTTCGTCGGCGCGCGGGGCCAGCACGGCGAACGGCACCCGCTCACCGCCGGCGTCGACCACCCGCAGATCCTGCAGGTTCGCCTGCAACACGCGGCCGTAGGCGCTGGCCGGCAGCGCCAACTGCACGAAGGCGCCGGCCTGCTGCACGCCGATGGGCGCGCTGTACCGAAACGCCGGCTCGGCGGCACCGGCTGGCGCTGCCAGGCCGAGCAGCAGGCCCAGGGTCACACTGTCAAGCCGACGCATGGCGGGCCCCCTCCGGCGCCGCTTTCGAAGGCAGCGGCGCGACATAGCCGATGACCAGCATCAACACGCCCACGCCGATGAACGACACGATCCGCGTGACCGTGCCGGTGCCGGACTGGTCGACCAGCAGCAGCTTGAGCACCACTGCGGCCAGCAGGGCCGCGCCCACCATCCACGGCAGGCGCAGCGCCCGGCGCGCCGACAGCCACATCAGCACCAGCGCGGTGACCGCCCACAACAAGGTGATGCCGGTTTGCACCGCCAGCGAATGGGCCCAGGCATCGACCCGAAACGGCACCCCGCCGAAGTGATGGAAGGCGCGGATCAGCATGGCGTTGAGCCACACAAAACCGGTGATGCCCAGGGCCACGGCCGGCAGATGCCGGCGCGCGCCCGTTGCGTCGTGCGCCGCATCGCCACGCAGCCACCCCCAGGCGGCCAGCAGCGCCACGGCCACGCCGAGATCGAGCGGGTTGAGCAGCGGCAGGTACGGCAACGGGCGCGCCGATCCATTCGAGGCCGCATTGGCCAGCAGCGTCCACAGCAGCAGGCCCAGCGTCAGCAGCCCGGCGGCCACCGACTGGTAGGCCACCGGTGCGGCGCTCACCGGCCAGCGGCGCGCAGCGGCCGGCCGTGGCAGCCACAGCAGCAACAGCGCGGGCACCAGCAGCCAGCCCAGCCAGGCCCAGGCGCTGCGCGCATCGCCCCAGCCCTGCGTGATGGCCCGGCCCTGCAGCGCGCCCAGGCCGGCCAGCACCAGCACGCCCAGCGTGTGCACCGCCCGTTGCAACATCGGTGGCCAGTGTGGCGCGGCGCGCCACAACACCACCGCATGGGTGGCCAGCGCCACCGGCCAGGCCCACCCGCCACCGCCGGCAACCGGGCTGCGCAACTCGATGGCGCTGGCCAGCACACCGACGGCCAGCAGTGGCGCATGCGCCAGCGTCGGCCAGGCCACTTGCGGCCAATCGAGCCGCGTCGACAAGCCGGCGCACACCAGCGCAATGGCGCTGACCGCCGCCAGCCAGGCTGCCAGCGTGAACGGGTGGCTGACGAACGCATCGATCTGCACACCGGCGGCGACCCCGGCCCACAACACGCCCGCTGCGATCAACAGCGGTTCGGCCAAGACCTCCGCCCGGGCCCAACCGCTCGGTGAGGTGGCCGCCGACAAGCCGGAACGGCGCACGAAATACGCCGCGGCGAGCGACGCCGCTGCGGCCATCAAGGCATTGAACAAGGTGGCGTTGAACAGCGCCGTGGGCGCGCCGTAGCGCTCGTGCGCAACCCGCATGGCCAGCCCGGCCAGCGCCAGCAGCGCGTAGCCGAACACCCGCGGCAGCCCGCGCGCCTGGCGAAAGCCGAGCCACACCAGGCCCGCACCTTCCAGCGCCCACGCGCCGGCGGTGCTGCGCGCGTCGAGCGCAAACGGGATCACCAGGGTGAGGAACACCACGCCGATCGCCAGGCTGGCGTCGAAGGTGACTGCCAGCCGCGTGCGCGACCGCATCAGCGTGGCCAGCAGCACGTAAAACGCGGCCAGCACCAGCGCGGCGAGGGCGGTGCCGAAGTCGGTGTGCCGCACCAGCCCGTGCTGCAGCGCGAACGTGATGGTCGGCAGTCCGAACAGCAGGCCGCCGTTGACCCAGCCGTCGGCCCGTTGCGGGCGGCCCGCGTCGCCCTAGGCAGCGCCCTCGGCAGCGCCCCCGGCCAGGCGGCGCGCGGGCATCAGCAAATTGGCGTTGAACAGCAGGAAGAACGCGATCAGGAAACCCTGGCTGCTGAGGTAGTGCTCGGGCTGGTAGCGCATCACACCCCAGGCGGTGGCGACGATGAAGGTGGCGACAAAGCCGATCAGGTTGAGCGCGCGCCAGGTCTTGTGCCAGGCCACGGCCGCGATGCCCAGGTCCAGCACCAGGTAGTAGGCAAACAGCGCCACCTGGTCGCCGCTGCCGCTGGACACCAGCAGCGGCGTGGCAAAGCCGCCCAGCGCGCCGATGACCGCCAGCGCGCGGGCGTCCTGCAGCACGGCGAGCGCCGCGGCCAGCGCCGCCACCAGCACCATCAGCCCAAACACCGGCCCGACCGCCAGCACGCCGTAGAAACGGAAGGCGACGAACAGCGTGAGGTACAGCACCGCCACCGCCCCACCCTGCAGCACCTGCGCATAGCCGGGCCGCCGCACGCGCAGCCGCCACCCCAGGCCCAGCAACACCAGCGCGACACCAGCAATGCCGGCCAGGCGCAACTCCACCGGCACCTGCACATGCTCGCTGGCGAACTTGGCCAGGAAGGCCAGGCCGATGAAAAGAATCCCCACGCCTGCCTTGACGATCGTGTTGCCCCCCAACAGCCAGTTCCGGATGGCGCTGAACGGCCCCGGCCGGGCCGGCGGCGGCGCGCTGGCCCGGCCCGGTGCTTCCCACGCGGGGCCGGGCTGGGTGCCCCACAACGACTCGGTGGCCGCTGTCGGCGGCGGCGCTTCGGCGGCCGCGGCCGGGTGGGCCGCAACCGCGGCAAGGTCTGCCTCTTCGATTGCCAATGCCGGGGGGCCTGGGATGTCGGCCGCCTCAGGCACTTGCGCCGGCACCGCATTGCCGTGCGCCTGCAGCAGCTTCAACGCCTGTTGCAGCGCGCCGATCTGCTGCCCGTGCCGATGCGACCGCACCAGCAGCCAGGCCAGCAAGGCCCCGGCCGCAGCGCCGAACCCATCTCCCCAGGCAGC
>JANORB010000231.1:0-21620 GCA_031415135.1 Methylibium sp. | reverse complement strand
AGCGCGCGCTGCGCTTCTTGCGGGCCGATCGGCGCCAGCCGCATCACCACGTCGCCCAGCACCTCGGTCCAGATGCCGCCCAGCCCGCACACCACCAGCGGCCCGAAGGTGGGGTCGCGCACGGCCCCGAGCATCAACTCGGTAGCGCGCGCGGCCTGGGCCTGCACCAGCACCGGGCCGGGGCCGAGCGTGTCGGTGAATGCCGCGAAGGCGCTGCGCACGGCGGGCGCATCCCGCAGGCCGAGCCGCACCGCGCCGGCCTCGGTCTTGTGGACCAGGCCGGCGCGCACTGCCTTCAGCACCGCCGGGAAACCCAGTGCGGTAGCCGCAGCGACCGCCGCTTCTGCATCCAGCGCGATGCGCCACGGCGCCACCGGCAGGCCCCAGGCGGCGAGCAGCGTGAACAGCGCCTCGGGCCCGAGCCAGCCATCGGCCGGCACATCGCGCGGGCGCGCAAACGCCTGGCCCAGTGCGGGCGGCACATCGGCGGCCGTGGCGCCGCAGCGCGCCAGCACCCTGGCCGTGCGCGCCGCCCATTCGTGGCACGGCAGCCCGGCGCCCTGCAACTTGCGCCGCAGCGAATCGCCGTGCGCCGGCGCGACCCAGCAGACGTGCACCGGCTTGTGCACACCGCGCGCCGCCGCAGCTTGAGACTCCTCGATCACCGCGTCGACCACGCCCTCGTCGAGCGCCGAGCGTTGCAGCAGCACCGGCAGCACGGCGTCGACTTCGTCGCTGGCCAGCAAGGCGCGCAGGCTCTCGCGGTACATCGTGGCAAAGCGCTTCCAGTCGGTGGTGACGTCGACCGGGTTGCCCGCCGACCCGTGCGGCGGCAGGTGCTGCGCGATCGCGTCACGCAGCGGCGCCGACAGCGCCGGCACGGCCAGGCCCTCGGCTTCGAGCAGGTCGGCCAGCTCGACGCCGGTTCCGCCGGAGTTGGTGATGATCGCCACGCGCTTGCCGCGCAATGGCGGCTGGCGGGCCAGCGCCGCCGCCACGTCGAACAGCTCCAGCCCGTCGTTCACCAACACGGCGCCGGCCTGGCGCAACACCGAGCGCGCGACCGCAAAGTCCTGCGCCAGCGCGGCGGTGTGGCTGGCTGCGGCACGCTTGCCGGCGCTGCCGCGGCCGGTCTTCAAAATCACCACCGGTTTGTGCGGCGTGACTTCGCGCAGCGCCGCGACCAGGGCCGGCCCGTCGGCAATCGACTCCAGCACCAGCGCGATCACGCGGGTGGCCGGGTCGGCACCGAAAAAACGAATCGCATCGACCTCGTCGACATCGGCCTTGTTGCCGGCCGCCAGCACCTTGGCAAAGCCGATGGCGCCGTCCTGCGAACGCGAAAACGCGGCCATGCCATAAGAGCCGCTTTGGGTGAACAGCGAGACACCGCCTGCGGCCGGCAGGCCCATCGCCAGCGACGCGTTGAGACCTTGTTGAACGTCGATCAGGCCGAAACAATTGGGGCCGATGAGCCGCACACCGCCGGCACGCGCGGCCTGCGTCACCTCGGCTTCCAGTGCCGCACCTTGCGGCCCGGTTTCGGCAAAACCGCCGCTCAAGATCAGCGCCACCGGCACGTGCGCACGGACGCAGTCTTCGATCACCGCCACGCTCACCTGCGCCGGTGTCACGACGACGGCCAGGTCGATGCGTCCCGGCACGGCGGCAATTTTCGGGTAGGCGCTGAGGCCCAGGATTTTGGTCGCGCTCGGGTGGATCGGCACGACCTCGCGCGCGCCGCCGGCCAGCAGGTTGTCGAGCAACAGGCGCCCTGCCTTGCCGACCTCGGCCGATGCGCCGACGAGGGCGATCCGGCGTGGCGCGAAGGCTGCGTTGCCCCATTGAGTCACCGGATTGGCAATCATGTTCGCCAGGCCGCAGATGGCCCCTCACCCCCACCCTCTCCCCCGAGTACGGGGGCGAGGGAGTCACGCTGGCTCCCTCTCCCGCTTGCGGGAGAGGGCTGGGGTGAGGGTGCGTCGGCGAACAGCGCCGGCTCGCCACCGGTGTGCAAAAACACGACCGGGCCACGCTCTGAAAGGCGACCCACCGCCGCCAATGCGGCCAGGCCGGCGAAGGCCTTGCCGGTGTAGGTCGGGTCGAAGAACAAGCCCTGCGCACGCGCGGCAAGCACGATCGCGGCATCGCCTGCCTCGGTTGGCACGCCATAGCCGGCGCCGATGAAACCGTCGTGCACCACCACGTCGGCCTCGGCCAGCGTGATCGGCACGTCGAGCAGCGCCGCCGCCTCGGCCGCAAGCAGGGCCACACGCGCGCGCACCTCGCTCGCCGGGCGGCTCACCGTCACGCCTTCGACGCGCCATGCAGCGCCGAGCAGCGCCGAGCCGAGCAACCAGCCGGCCAGCGTCGCACCGGAGCCGACCGCCAGAAACACCGTGCCCGGGCGGAGTCCGAGCGACTCGCATTGGCGCTGCAATTCGCGCGCCGCCAGCACATGCCCCAGCACCCCCAGCGCACAGGCACCGCCGCGCGGGATCGGGTACGGCCGCCGGCCCGCGCCGCGCAATTCAGCTGCAATGTCGTTGATCGCCTGGTCGACCTGCGCCCGGTCGGCGTTGTTTGTGAAACGGATCTGCGCGCCCAGCAAACGCGTCAATCGCAAATTGCCTTGCACGGCAGCCGGCTCCTCGCCCCAGTACGCGGCGACGGCTTGCATGCCCGCGTGCGCCGCAGCCGCAGCCGTGGCGCGCACATGGTTCGACTGTGCGCCGGCGCCGGTGACCACCACATCCGCGCCACGCGCGCGCGCGTCGCCGATCAGCAGCTCTAGCCCGCGCACCTTGTTGCCACCGAAGCCAAAGCCGATCAGCTCGTCGCGCTTGATCCACAGCCCTGGCAGACCGATTGCGCGCGCCAGTGCCGGTGCCTCGGCCAGCGGCGTCGGCAGCAGGCCCAGGCGCTCGCGCGGCAGCGTGTCGAGGCGCGCGAATGCAGCGTCGTTCATAGTTCGTCGGCCAGCACGCGGTCGACCATCGCGGCGCAGTGGCCGGTGTGGCTGGCAACGTCGAGCAGCGCGTCCAGTGCGCGCGCATCGAGCGTCGAAGTGATGGTCGGGTCAGTGCGCACCGCCTCGATCAGCATGCGGCCGCCGGCGCGCGCGGCAATCGCCAGCTCGTACATCAGCCGGTGCGCCGCATCGCGGCCGATGCGCGGCGCCAACGCCAGCATCAGCGCTTCAGACAGCACCGCGCCGCCACTTGCCTCCAGGTTGGCGCGCATGCGATCGGCATCCACTTCAAGATGTGCAACCAGTTCGCCCAGCAGCTCGACCGCGCGGCTGGCCAGCATGGTCGCCTCGGGAATGGCGTGCCATTCGGTTTTCCAGGCGCGGCCGTCACGTTCGTGGTCGTGCACCAGCCCTTCCTGCACGGCCGCGCCGAGGTGGCGCACCAGGCGCGCCAGGCTGCCGAGGTGCTCGCCGATCTCCGGGTTGCGCTTGTGCGGCATGGTGATGCTGCCCACCGTGCCCGCAACAAAGCCTTCACGCAGCTCGCCGATCTCGCTGCGCTGCAGGTTGAGCACCTCGTGGCCGATGCGGTCTGCGGTGCCGGTGATGAGTGTGAGCAGCGCGCACCATTCGGCCAGAACGTCGCGGCTGCTGGTCCAGGAGATGACCGGCGCGCGCAGCCCCAGGCGTTCGGCAAAACGGCGCTGCACCTCGAGCCCGCGCGGGCCCAGCGACGCCAGGCTGCCGACGCCGCCGCACAGCTGCGCGCTGTCCATGCGCGGCGCGATCTCGTTGAAGCGGCGGCGATGCCGGCGCAGTTCGGCCAGCCAGCCCGCGACCTTGAAGCCGAAGGTGATCGGCAGGCCCTGCTGGCCGTGCGTGCGCCCGGCCATGACGGTGCAACGGTGGCGGTGGGCCAGGGTGGCGAGTGCGGCGTCAACGGTTTGCAGGTCGCGCTGCATGATCAGGCGCGCCTCGCGCAGTGCGAGCATCAGCCAGCTGTCGGTCACGTCCTGCACCGTCGCACCGGCGTAGACCGATTGCGCATCCGCCGGGCTCAGGCGGGCCTGGATGGCGCGGATCAGACCCTGGGTCGAATGGCCGCTCTTTTCGCGGCCACGCCGCACTTCGTCAAGGAACTCCGCGTCGACCACCAGCGTGCGACAACACACCGCGATGGCAGCGGCCGCCGGTGCGGGAATCAAGGCAAATTCGGCCTCGACCTCGGCCAGCACCGCGATGATTTCCAGCCAGGCCCGGGTGCGCGGGATTTCGTCGAACAGCGCCTTGACCTCGCGCCGGCTCCACAGGCTGCCGAAGACCACCGAGTCGATCATCGTGGCAGCCGACATCAGGCTTCCTCGGCGACCAACCGCGCTGCGGCCAGCAGCGCGCGGCGTGCGCCGCGGTGGCGCGCCTCGGCGGCGTCAGACCAACTCGCCGAGGCCGCGAGCTGGGCCCGATGCGCGCTCATCATCGCGCTCATCGGCGCCTCGGCCGCACCGCCCGGGCCGCAGCGCGCGGCAATCGCGGCGCGCGGGTCGAGCGCCGCCGACAGCGTTGCCGCATCCAGCGCCAGGCCGCGTCCGAGCACGGCCTGGGCGGCCTGCGCCACATCCGCCGGCGTCAACGATGCGGCGTCGCGATGCTCGTCATGCAGTCGGCGCGACAACCAGCCGACGACCCGGTGCGCCGCACGGTGTTCGAGGCCGGCCTGCTGCACCAGGGTCTCGGCCAGATCGGTGGCGAGCACGAAGCTGCGCTCCAGGGTGCGCGCGGCGTTTTCGTGCGACAGCGTCAGGCCGGCGAGTGTGGCCCGCATCAACTCGGCCGCGCCGGCCGCCATGGCCAATCCGCGCGGCAGTTCGCCGTAGGCGAGCAGGCGGTTGTCCATCTGCCCGGTGGGCGTGCGGCCAGACGCCGCCAGCGCGGCCTGCAGGCCGATCGCCTGGTTGGCGGCCGAACGGATGTAGGCGAGCGCGAACGGGTTCTTTTTCTGCGGCATGATCTTGCTGGCCCGCGCTTCGCCGTCACCGAGTTCGATGACGCCGAATTCGACCGTGGCAAAGACCATCAGGTCCTCGGCCAGCCGGTCCAGGTTCACCAGCGCGGCCACCGCCAGGGCCATGCCCTCGATCGGGCCATCGGCCTGCCACATCGCGTCGCGCGCATGCGCCACCAGGCCGCCGAAGCCGAGCAGACCGGCCAGGCGTTCACGACCCGGCGCCAGGCGCGAACCGTTGGTGCTGCCGCAGCCGGCCGGGCAGCGATCGAAGCGTTGGTGGAAGTTGCGGGCGCGCTCCAGGTCGCGCAGCAGCGGGTCGACGAAGCCGAGCAGGTAGTGGCCGAAGCTGGTCGGCTGGCCGGCTTGCAGATAGGTGTAGTCGGCGATCAGCGCGTTGCGGTGCGACTCGGCCAGCGTGACCAGTTCACTGCCCAGCGTGCTGAGCGCGAGCGACAAAGCGCGCACCCGCTCACAGACGACCAGGTGGAACGCGGTGGTCGTGGCCTCGCGGCGCGCGCGGCCGGCGCCCAGCCAGTCGGCCGCCGGGGTGCGCTGGGCAAGCCAGGCTTCGCGGTTGGTGTACAGGTCGCCCAAGGCCGGGGCCAGGGTGAGCGCGGCAGGATGCTCGTGCAGGTCGAGCAAGGCCGCCAGCAGGGCGCGCCCCGCGTCGCGCGGCACGGTGCCGGCTTCGATGAGCGCCAACACATAGGCCAGGTCGACCGGGCCCATCGCCTCGGCAAGCACCGCCTGGTGGCGCAGCTCTTCGGCAAACGCCTGCGCGATCAATTCGGCGGCGGGCGATGCGGCCAGGCGACCGCCGACCTCTAGCGCGCGTTCGGCGTTGGTGTTTGCTCCCTCGCCCCTTTGGGGAGAGGGTTGGGGTGAGGGGCCGCGTGCTGGCACTTGATGCACCCGCGGGCCCTCACCCCCGCCCTCTCCCAGGGGGAGAGGGAGTAATAATTGCATCGACCGCGTGTGGCGCCCGCGACAGGCTGCGCCGCCCGTCCATCGCATCACCGATCACGACCGCCTCGACCTGGTCCGGCGCCCACTGGCCAGTGCGCCGGAGCTTGTCGGCAATCGGCTTCAAGGTCTCGAAGCGCAAGCCCAGGCGCAAGGACTCGAGCGCCAGCACGCGCTCGGGCGCGACGTTGCCCAGGCCGACGTTGACGCCGAAACGCTCGATCAGCGCGGTCTGCTGGTGCTTGAGCGGCGCCTCCCAGATCAGCCGGTCGATGCGGTCGCCGAGCACACGCGCAAAGATATCCAGGCCGTCGGTGTCGACCTGGCCGTCTTCGTCATAGACACCGACGCAGGTGCCGGACTCGCGCCCTTCGACGATGACCCAGCGCGCGCCCCAGTCGAGATCGCGCAGGGCCTGCTCGGCGAGCTTGGCCAGCGGGGGCTGCGCCGCCGGGTCTTTTTTGCCGACTTCGGTGACGACCACGAGGCCCGCTTCCATCGCGCAGTCGATCACCCGCTTGCGCCGAAACGCCGGCAGTTCGATCGTGCCGTCGGAGATTTCGACCGCGCTGAACCCGACCTCGACCGCGCGCGTGGTGTACACCCGGCAGTGCTGCTGCAGGATCGCGGCCTCGAACAGCGTGCCGCCGGGGCAGGTGAGGATCTTGCGCGCGTTGATGAGTTCGAGCTTGCGTTCGAGCACCGCCGGCCGCACGAACACCGAGGTGCCGAAACTGAGCTTCCACAAGTCGATGTAGTCGCCCGCGACTTCGAGAATGTCGGCGGTGGCGGCAACCCCCAGGCCGGTGTCGATGATCATCGTCATGCCGGCCGAGCGCGGCGCGGCGGTGCGTTGCCCGCGCAGCTCTTTGATGACCGCGATGTCGCGCCAGTGGCTGTCAAGCATGGCTGGCCTCGCCCACCAGTTGTTTCAACGCGCGCTCGACCATCGCCAGGTCGGTGCCCCAGGGCACGGTCATCACCTGGCCTTCGCGCTCGATGTCGAATTCGAGCAGGCAGCACTTCACCATCGTCGGCTCGCTGCGCGCCCCGGCGATGCGGCGCGGGCACATCTCGACGCGCGGCGGCTCATCGCCGTAGTAGTGGCGGTGGAACTGCAAACTGCGCTCGCAGCCGACCAGCACCCAGTCGCGCCGCTCGGCCGGGCGCTCGTCGAGAAAGCTGACGTGCCCGCCGATTTTTTCAAGGCCCCCGCTGCGGCACGGCACCAGGTACTCCGGCGACGGCCGCTGGCGCGCCAGGTCGGCGATCTCGATGCGCTCGAGTTCGACCCGGATCGCCGGCAAATCGGCATAGCTCAGCACGTGGCGCACCAGGTCGAACAGCTTGGGCGGCTCGGGCGGCGCCACCTCGACGATGCGCAGCACCAGCGGATCGGGATGGTGGATGAAGTTGATGTGGTCGTACAGGCCGCCAACGACCAGCGTGCGATCGGCGCCAACGCCGTTGCGGTGCGCCAACGCGGCCAGCGCCGAGCGATTGGCGCAGTCGGTCTGCGGGTCTTTGGCGTACACGCAGGTGGCGGGCAGCGCCAGCACCTCGACGGCCGTGATCTGCGAGAACAGCGGCTGATCGCTGGTGCGCAAAACCGCCACCACCGCCAGCTCGCTGGCCTCGACATCGCCCCGGTGCAGCACGATGAAGTTGGTGCGGCGATAGGCCTCGCGGCCGAGCAGGTGGGCGGTGATGGCGGCCGCGGTCATCGCACCCTCGTAAGGCTGCACGCTGACCTGGCGGTAGGGCAGCGGCACCAGATTGCGCTGTTCGCGCAAGGCGAGGGAGGGTGTGGGCATGAGTGGCTCGGCGATCAGGCAATCAGTGCATTCATCCAGCGGTCAGTGCGCTGCGAGCGTGAAGCGGCGTTCACGGTCGGCGGCGCGCAGTTCCTTGCAGTGCACGCCCATCGGGTCGAGCCGGCGAATCAGCGCCAGGCCTTGCGGATCGGGCAGCGCGGCGGTGTGCAAGTCGTCCGCCACGCGCAATGCGAAGCCGGTGTTCGCGGCGACCTCGGCGACATCGACATCGGGGAATACGGCGCGCAGCCGCAAGTGGCCTTCGGCGTCGAAATCAAAAATACCCAGGTCGGTGACCAGCCAGTCCGGCCCGCCGCCGCGGTGGCCCAGTTCGCGCCGCGTGCGGCCGTCGGGGGCGCGGTGGCCGAGGCTGGTGACGAAGTCGCATTGCTCGACCAGGCGGAACAGGCGCCGGTTGTTCTTGCCCGGCGGGCTGCGGTGCGCCGTGGTCCAGAGCGTGAAGTGCCCGACGTCGCACGACAGGTTGCAGCCGCCACCACCACCGGGCAGCTTGACCGAGGGGCGATCGTCTGTGCCCAGGCGCGTGACGTTGGCGTTGCCGTAGCGGTCGATCTGCAGGCCGGAGAGGAACATGCGGTCCATGCGGCCAGAAGCGGCCAGGTCGAACAGTTCTTCGATGTCGAGCGAACACTCCGCGCCGCGGTCGAGTGCCCAGTCGTTCGATGTCGGCGTGAGGAACGGCGGGCTCGGGTTCAAACCGTAGGTCGCACCGGCGACGAACACCAGGTCGGGTGCGTGGGTGCGCTTGGCCAGGTGCAAGGCAAGCTGCACCAGCGGCGAGCCGAAGCCGTGGAAGGCGAGGCTGCCGTTCTCGACCGTGCGTGCCAGGTTGAAGATCATCGCCTCGCCGAGGCTGCATGTGGCGGTCATCGTTCGGCCCCCTCGTACAGCTTCATCCACGCAGCGTCGCCGTCCTTCCAGCTTGCGAGCCGCGCGCGCGTCGATGCGCCGCCGATGCGTTCGAGGTACTCGGCCTGGTCGCGGCAGGCGAAGACGAAGGGTTCGAGGTAGTCGGCACGGAACGCCTCGGCCCCGGCGCTAGCCGCAGCGTAATACGCCGCCGTGTGCGGCCGGTCGTAGGCGTACATCGGGTAACACGCGGTCGGGTGCGCGCCGAAGGGCACTTCGGCAATCGCGGCAACGTAGAAGTAAGGCACGTTTGCACCGCCGAGCGCCTGCAATTCGTCGTTCGAGACGATGCGCTCGACGCTGGCGATCACCTTGCTTGACGCGCGCGCCGACAGGATGTCGGCGACCGGCGGGCCGACGATGCGCAGGTTGCCATGGGCGTCGCCGTACTGCGCGTGGAGGATCGCCACGTCGGGCTGGAGCGCGGGAACGAGCAGCAGGTCGTCGCCGGTAAACGGGCACTTCATCGGCAGGTACTCGGGGTGCAGCCGCGCAAAGCCGGTGCCGCGCACCGAGCGCACCGGGAGGAACGGCAGGCCGCAGGCGGCGGCGCGCAACTGCTGCACCACCGTGTAGCAGCAGCTGTCGGCCACGTCGACCGCGCCCGACTCACAGGCGCGTCGGTAGTTCGGTGCCATGCCGAAGTCTTGCTCGAAGCCGACATAACTCTCCAGCGTTTTTGCCACCGCCCCGGCTCCGCACAGCAAGTCGATGTCGATGCCGTGCGCCGAGCCGACGACCTGCAGGCCGCGGCGGCCGGCGCGGATCAGCGCGCGCAGCACGGCCATCGGCTCGCGCGAGGACAAGCCGCCGCCGACCGCGACCAGGTCGCCGTCTTTAACATGGTCAACGAGCGCGTCGAGCGCGACACGCTTGTCGGCGTTTGCGAACGCTGCGCTCATATCGCCTTCATTTCATTCAACGCCTAAATCGCCGTCATGCCGCCATCGACCGCGAAGATCGACCCGACGCAAAAGCTCGCCGCGTCCGACAGCAGGAAGGTCACCGCCTCGGCCAACTCTTCCGGCTTGCCGAAACGCCCGATCGGGTACTTGGCGAGCCGCTTGGCCATCGCTTCTTCGCTGCTGTCGCTGCCCAGCAGTTGGCGGCCCATCGCTGTTTCTCCCACCGTGCCGGGGCAAACGCAGTTCACGCGAATGCCGTGTTTTGCGTATTCGGCCGCCATCTGCCGCGTCAGGTTGACGATCGCGCCCTTGGCCGCGCAGTACGCGGCCATGGTCGGGATGCCCACCAGCCCGGCGACCGAGCCGACGTTGACGATCGCACCGCGCCTGGCGGCCATCATCTCGGGCAGCACGGCGCGCGACGCCAGGAAAGTGCCGGTCACGTTCACGGCCCAGATGCGTTGCCAGCTTTCCGGCGTGCTGTTGTGCACGCTGCCGAAGTCGGCGATGCCGGCGTTGTTGAACAGGCCGTCGATGCCGCCGAGCGCCTGGCGCGCTGCGCTCACGGCCTGCTCGACACTGGCCGGGTCGGTCACGTCGCAGGCCACGCCGAACGCTTTGCCACCGTCGCTGGCCAGCGCGCGCGCCGACGCCTGCGCCGCCGCGCCATCCAGGTCGAGCAGCGCCACCACGGCGCCTTCACGCACCAGCGCCCGCGCGGTCGACAAACCGATGCCGGCGGCACCGCCGGTGATGATGACTTTGCGTCCCGCGAGTTGCCCTGCCATGTTGGCCTCCCTGCGAAGGATTTCAGATCGATGAATAACCGCCGTCGACGACCAGCGACGAGCCGTTGAGGTAACGCGCCTCGGCACTGCTGAGGAACCACACGGCCGCTGCGACATCGTCGACGGCGCCGACGCAGCCCTGCGGAATGCGCGCGTTGACCTGGGCCAGCAGCTCCGGCTGTTCGAGCCGCCAATGGGTCATCGGGGTGTCGATCATGCCGGGGCAGACCGCGTTGCAGCGAATCCCGGCGGCGGCGTAGTCGACCGCGATCGAGCGCGTCAACATCACCACCGCGCCCTTGGAGACGGTGTAGGCCGCGCGGCCGGGAAAGGCCACATACCCGGCGACCGAGGCGATGTTGACGATGTTGCCCGCGCCCTGCGCCAGCAGGTGCGGCAGCACGGCACGGCACATCAGGAACACGCCGCGGCCGTTGACGCCCCAGACGCGGTCGAAGTCTTCCACCGAGGTCTCGTGGATCTTGGTGGCTTGCGGGCCGCCGGTGATGCCGGCGTTGTTGACCAGCACGTCGATGCGGCCGAAGCGCTCACGCGCCGCGACCACGGCCGATGCCACATCGCTTGCGGCCGACACATCGGCGCCGATCGGCATGAAACGCTCGCCCGCGTCCGGCCACGATTCACGCCGCGCGAGATCGAGCGCCGCGAGATCAAGGTCGATCGCCGCGACACGATCGCCTTCGCGCAGGAAGCGGCTCGCAATCGCACGGCCGATGCCCGAGGCCGCGCCCGTCACCAGCACTGCGCGGCTCACTGGCGCACCCTGCGCGCTCATAAATCCCGCAACTTGCGGTGCCCGGCCCGCAGCCGCGCGAGCTGGATGAAGTGCGTGGGGTTCAGGAACAACTCGTCCATGTCGCCCAACTGGTCGATGGTCAGGCCCTGCTTCATCAACTGGAACAGGAACTGGAACGAGTCCTTCGCCCCATAACCCACATGGTGCGCGCCGACGACCTTGCGCGAGTCGCCGTCGATGATGAGCTTCTGGAAGCCCGACATCTTCGGCTCCATGAAGGCGTAGAGCATGGTCCGGTCGCTCGCCGGCAGGCCGACGTTCAAGCCATCGGGCGTGTCGGGCGGCATCTTGATGACGATCACGTCGGCGTACTTGGCGCGCGCCTCTGCTTCGCTCAGCCCCATCCAGCTCACCTCGTAGTGGGTGTGCAAAAAATCGGGCCAGTCACGCGGCGCGTACTCGATGGCCTCGCCCATGATGTGGCGCGCCGCATAACAGCCGGCCTTGCGCGCCTTGAACATCTCCATCGGCGCACCGATCAGGTCGCCGATCGCATACACGTGGGGCACCGAGGTCTGCAACTGGCTGTTCACCAGCACTTCGTTTTTCTTGCCGATCTTGACGTCGAGCACGCTCGCCGCCATCTCGGAGTTCGGCGTTTCACCGAGGCCGCAGAAAACGAAGTCGGTCTCGACACGCTCCAGCCCGGTGGGCGTTCGCACGTAGGCGGCGCAGACGCGGCCGTTGGCATCGCCTTCGAGGCGCTCGACCTGCGCGCCCTCCCAGATCTCCATGCCCTGGTCCTTCATCCTGTCGATGCAATAACCGCGCGTCTCGTCGTCGTTGATGATCTTCAGCAACTCGCTGCGCACGGCCATCACGGTGCGCCGGCCGGTGGCATTGAAAAAGCAACCGTACTCGACCGCCGTCTTCGAGCCGCCGACCACCAGCACGGTGGCGCCGGGTTCGTAGTCGAGGTCTTCGACCAGGTTCACGTAGTCGTACACGCCCTTCAATTCGGCCCCCGGGCAGCCGAGCTTTTGCGGCCGCGCGCCCAGGCCCAGCACCAGGTTCTTGGCCCGAAAGCGCCGCCCGGCCACCTCGACCGTGTGGGCGTCGATGATCGTGCCCGGCGCGTTCAGCACGTACTCGAGGTCGAGCTGCTCCTTGCTCTGGAAATTCATGATCGCGTGCGGCCCGACCCGGCCCTTGCGGAACATGTCGACCACGTCCTTGATGGAGGTGCGCTTGCCCGTCATGTCCTGGAACCACAGCCGGCCAGAGAAGGTGCGTTCGAGCATCAACTGCGCCGCGCATTCTGAAAACACATGGTGCGGCACGCAGGCGTTGTGCGGGCACGATCCACCGAGGAAGGGCCAGGCTTCGATGATCAACTGGCGCCCGCCCATGGCGCGCAGGTAGGCCGAGCCGAAGCGCCCGCCGGCGCCACCGCCGAGAAAGATGGCGTCGAATTCGCGCGGGTCGTCCTCGTTCACATTGAAGAGAACCGTGCCCTGGTCGGGGCCATCGAGCAGGGCGTCGATGCGCTCGGACCAGGCGCTGATCGTCAGGTGTTCGTTGCGAATGTCCATTCCATCTCCATTGGCTCTCAGGCTCTCTCTCTCTCAGCCCACCAGCACCGCCACCACCGTGCCGACCGGGACGGTTTGGCCCGCCGGGCAGCAGATCTCTTGCAATCGGCCGACAAACATCGACTCGATGTCCATCGACGTCTTGTCGGTCTCGATGCAATACAGCAGGTCGCCCTTGGCGACATGGTCACCCACCTGTTTGTGCCATGTCGTCAGGGTGCCCTCTTCCATGGTTTCGCCGAGGCGCGGCAACTTGATGCGGTAGATCATGCCCCGGCCCGCCCGTCATTCAGCGTCATTCAGCGTCATTCAGCGTCACAGGGTCGCGCGCACCTGCCGCGTCGCCTCGCACATGTTGCGCAGCTTCGCGTAGGCCACGGTGCGGCTGAAGTAGCCGAGGCCGCAATCCGGCGCCACCAGCAGCCTGTCCGCGGGCACCACCTTCAGCGCATTGCGAATCCGCCCGGCGATGACCTCGGGGGTCTCGACGACCGTGTTCTTCGCATCGACGACGCCGACGCCGAGCACTTTGTTCTTCGGGAAGTTGCGAAACGCGTCCAGCTCGTCGAAGCCCTTGTTGGCGAACTCGAGGTGGATCACGTCGGCCGAGCATTCCTTGAACAGCGGCATCATCTGCGCCGCCTTGCCTTCGAACACGTCGCGCTGCCCATCGACGCTGCCGTAGCAGATGTGCCAGAACTTGATCGCCTTGACGCCGTCGAACATCGCGTTCTGCGCCTCGATCTGCCAGATGTCCTGCGTGTACGGCGCGAGCACGTCGATCAGCTGCACCGCCTCGAGGCCCATGTCGACCAAGTACTTCAGCTCCTTGTTCATCGCCGCAGCGATGTCCATCGCCAGCTTCTTCGGGTCGCCGTAGTGGCGATCGTCGACGATGATGCTCTGCTGCGCCGGGCCGAGGAATGCGACCTTGAAAGGTTTCTTTGTCGCGTTCTGCATCGCATAGACGACGGGCTCGAAGATCGGCCGCTCCCAGGTCACCTTGTCGTGCACGATCGCCTTGTAGAACGGTTTGTACTTCGGGCCTTCGCCCGGTGGGCCATAGGGCTTGAAGCCGCCCAGGCACTCAGGAATGAAGTGGAAGATCGGCTCCAACTGGAAACCGGGGGCCTCCCATTCGTAGTACTGGGCGCCATCGGTCAGGATGTCGAGGCCGGCCTCCTCTTGCTCGTGGGCGCACAGCTTGCACGCGTCTTCGTAGGTGACGCGCAGATTGTGGCTGCGGTAGACCGGCTCGTTCAACGATCCAAGCACGCGCCCCTGCAGCCAGTGCGGCCGCGGAAACGCCGAGACCGCCGACAGCGGAAGCAGAACTTCTTTACCTCGAATATCCATGACTTTCACCTTCTCCGTTGGTTGGTTTTGCTGCCCTTGCACAAGGCGCTTGCGGCAGCGACGACACGCGCAGGTGAAACGAGGACTTCCGCTTCGAGTTGCGACGCGACTGGCAGCGGAACGTTCCCGCCGCTGACCCGGATGACCGGCGCGGCCAAGTCGTCCCACGCTTCCTCGGCCAGAATCGCGGCAATCGCCGCGCCCCAGCCAAGCTGACCCGGGTTCTCTTCGACGATGACCACCCTGCCCGTCTTGCGCACCGAGCGCAGCACGCAGGCGGCATCGAGCGGCACCAGGCAGCGCAAGTCCAGGACTTCCGCGTCCAGGCCTGCGGCAGCCAGCTCGGCCGCCGCCTTGACGCAGATGCCGACCGTGATCGACAGGCCGATCAGGGTCACGTCAGCGCCTTCGCGCAACGTTCGGGCGCAGCCCAGCGGGATCACGCAATCGCCGGCCGGAGCCTCTTCCTTGGTGTTGAACAAGGCCTTGTGCTCGAACACCATGACCGGGTCGTTGTCGCGGATCGCCGCGGCCAGCAGGCCCAGCATCTCGACCGGCGAGGCCGGCGAGACGATCTTCAGGCCGGGCACGCACATCGCCCAGTTTTCGAGCGACTGGCCGTGCTGGGCGCCAAAACCCATGCCGCCGGCGCCGTTGGCGCCGCGCAGCACCAACGGCAGGCTGACCTGCCCGCCGGTCATGTAGCGCGTCTTGGCAATCTCGTTGGCCACCTGGTCCCAGCAGGTGGCGTAGAAGTCGGAGAACATGATTTCGGCCACCGGGCGCAGGCCGGCCATCGCCGCGCCCATCGCGGCGCCAACGATGGCTTGCTCGGAGATCGGCGTGTCCCACACCCGGTCCGGGCCGAAGCGGTCGCGCAGGCCCAGGGTGGTCTTGAACACGCCACCGCAGGCCACGTCTTCACCGAGCAGCACGACGCGTTCGTCGCGCGCCATCTCTTGCGCCAGCGCGGCCGCCACGGCGTTGCGAAAGCTCAGTTCCGCCATTGCCAGCCTCCGTCGCTCCACACGTCGCGCCAGGCACCCGCCGGGTCGGGTGGCTCGGCCGCCAGGGCCTGGTCGGTCAGGGCCTCGATGCGTGCCTGGGCGGTCGTGGCGATCTCGTCCAAGGCTGCTTCCGAGACACCGAGCCCTAGAAGCGCGGCACGCTGGCATGGCAGCGGGTCTCGATCCTTCCAGCGCGCCACTTCTTCGGCGGGGCGATAGGCCGCGATGTCGAGGGCGGAGTGCCCCTTCAGACGATAGGTATCGGCTTCGATCAGGCTAGGGCCGTCTCCACGTCGCGCCTGTTCCACCGCCTCGCCAACGGCCCAGCGTACCGCCGCGACATCGTTGCCGTCGATGAGAATGCGGCGCAGGCCGTAAGCCGTCGCCCGATCTGCGGCGGGGCGGGCGACCGGAATCATGGTCGCGATCGGCGTGTATTCCATGTACTGGTTGTTCTCGCAGATGAAGACCACCGGCAGGTGCCACACGGCGGCCAGGTTGACCGCCTCGTGGAAGGCGCCGATGTTGACCGTGCCGTCGCCGAAGAAGCACAGCGTGACTTGCCCGCTGCGCTTGATCCGGCTCGCCCAGGCCAGCCCGCAGGCGATGGGCAGGTGCGCGCCGACGATGGCGTAGGAGCCGTAGTAGCCGTCCTTGACGCTGGTGATGTGCATCGAGCCGCCCTTGCCGCCACAGATGCCGCCCTCGCGGCCGAGCAGCTCGCGCATCACCGCTTCGGGCGAAGCGCCGCGTGCCAGCGCATGGGCATGGCCGCGATAGGTGCCAATGGAGTGGTCGTCCGGGCGCAGCACCGACGCGGCGCCGACGGCGATGGCCTCTTGCCCGAGTCCCAGATGCACCGGCCCGTGAATCTGGCCCTGGCGATAGAGCCCGTCGGTCTTCTCGAGGAAGCGCCGGATGAAGACCATGTCTTTGTACAGCGCAAGGGCTGTCGCCTGGTCAAGTGCCGGGGCCGGGTCTGTGGGCGGGGCCGCCGTCGCGTCTTGCAAGGTCAGGGTCATGGTCATCGGATTTCCAGGCTAGCCGCCGCAGCAAAAGCAGCCGTAGCTGTGACGCCCTTCCTGCTGGCGCTCCCAGGGGTGTTCGGTCAGCGGCACGTCGTCCCGGGGCGCGGCATGGTCGCCCCCGCATTGCGAGCAATACCAGATCTTTGGCGGGAGGGTGCCGGCCAGAATCAGGGTGCGGAATTCGTGCCCGCAGTCGGGGCAGCGCAAAGCGTAGACGGGCATCGCCGAAGTCACCGATGGGGGCGGGCCCGCGAGAGCCCGCCCGGGTTGCTACTGGCCGAGTGAACTCACTTGAGCGAGGCGCGCACCAGCTTCGCGCCTTCGACCATCGCGTGCAGCTTGTCCTTGGCGATGTAGCGCTGCAGCAGGATCAGCCCGCAGTCGGTGGTCACGCCGAGCCGCTCGGCCGGGATGTATTCGAGCAGCTTGTTGATGCGTGCCGCCACCTGGTCAGCGGTCTCGGTGATCGTGCTCTTCACGTCGATCACGCCGGCCCAGAAGTCGACGTTCGCCGGCAGCGGGTGTTTCTTGATCACGTCCAGACCCGACAGGTCGTCGGAGCGGCGGCCGCAATTCTCCAGGTTGATCACGCTGACGTTCGCCTCGTAGGCCTTCGGGATGATGGAGGCGGTCGCGGCGGGGGCGTCGCCCTTGCGTTTGGTCAGGTCGAAGATCTCGCCGGCCTTGGCGGTTTCGTCCGGGAAGTAGGCCGGCGTGCCGCCCCAGTTGCCCCAGCAGACGTGGACGATGATCTTGGCCTTGCTGATGCCTTCGACGGCGGCGTTGAAGGCCTCGATGGCGTAGTCCTCGAAGAAATACGGCCAGGTGAATTCGTCGAGCTGAATGAAGTCGGCGCCGACGGCCTCGACCTCGCGCAGGTCTTCGTTGATGGCCTTGGCCAGGTCCATGGCGCGGTCGCGTGCCGACTTGTAGTGCAGGTCGTTGGTGCACTGCGCCAGCACCTGGATGCCGGTGTACTGCACCTTGATCGGCTTCTTGGTCGCGCGCCGCAGCGCCTTGGCCTGCTCGACCATGATGGCGCCGTGGCGCTTGATTTTTTGCGTCAAGGTGCCGGCGTGCAGGCGACTGTAGATCGGGAAGCCCAGATGGCCGCCCTTGAGGTCGTAGCCGAGCCGCTTGAGGTAGTAGTAGACCGCCTGGTCGGCGTAGTTGTCGCCGTGCAGGCGGCCGTCGGAAATGATGTCCAGGCCGGCGGCCTCCTGGTCGGCCACGATCGCCGCAGTGGCGTCGTCGAGCGCTTCTTGCCACATCGCATCGGGCGGTTGCTGGTCGCCTGTGAATTGGCGTGCGAACGTTGCGTCCCACCACCTCGGGTTGGGATAGTTGCCGACCATGCTCGTCGGAATGAGCACTTCTTGACCCCGGATCTTCATGTGAGAACTCCTTGTTGGTGCGCTGCGGCAGGGCCGGCAGGCGTGAGTTGATCTCAATTACCCATACTTGTACAAACAACGGCTAGCGACCGACACTTTGTGTTGAGCTAACATGATCATTGTTGGCCCACGCTTGAGGACCGTCAAGCGAACGATCGGCGATCGTGGGTAAACACTGATCAATGTCCGAGTTAATTCCTTGCTGCACTGCATCATGGAAAATAACCGCGACGCAACGCGACTCGGGGATCGGCCTGCCGATAACAACCCGCCGGTCCCGGCGCTGCACATGGACTTGGAACGAAGACGAATGGAAATGACCGGATTGCTCACGATCGACGAGGCGGCGCGCTACCTCGCGGTCAGCAAAACCTCGCTGCGCCGCTGGACCGGCCTGGGCACGCTGACTTGCGTGCGCGTCGGCGCGCGCCGTGAACGGCGCTTCCGGCGCGAGGACCTGGACCGCATCCTGAACCCCGACCGGCCCGACCGGCCCGCGCCGGCGGCTGCGGTCCAGCCGTACGACCCGATTGCGGTCATCGGCGAGGCGGCCGGGCGCGGTGTCCCGCGCCATGTCTGCCTGCACTTCCACGATCGCGACGAGTTGTGGCGGCTGTTCCGTCCTCATGTGCTCGATCATCTGCGCCGCGGCGCGCCGATGCTCTACGTTCACGAGGAACATTCGCGCGCGGACGTGCAAGCGCGGCTGCGGGCCGAAGGCTTCGATCCGGATCGCCTGAGCGACGACGGCCTGCTGCGGCTGCTCGTGCCTGCCGAGGCTTATCTGCGAACCGGCGGCTTTGTGCCTGAACGCATGATCGATTTCATGGAAGCCGCCATCCTCGACCGCCGCGCCGCGGGCCACGAGGTGGTGCTCATCTCGGGCGAGATGACCTGGTGCCTCTCGGGCGCTCCCGGCGTCGACGGAATGATCGAGTATGAAAAACGCCTCAACCAATTGCTGGAACGCTATCCCGCGGTGACGATCGTTTGCCACTACGACATGCACCGGCTCAGTGGCGCGGTGACGCTCGGCGCGCTGTGCAGCCACCCGCACGTGCAACTGCCCGATCGGCTCGTGCCGGGCTACTGCGCACCGGCCGAAGAAGAATCATGGCGTCGCATGGCGACAAGGGCTGAACCTGCTGCGGGCGCCTAAAATTCGCGTTCCCCTTCGAACGCGAAAGCCCCTCAATGAGCCTGAAATGCGGCATCGTGGGCCTGCCCAATGTGGGCAAGTCCACCCTCTTCAACGCCCTCACCAAAGCCGGCATCGCGGCTGAGAACTACCCGTTTTGCACCATCGAGCCCAACGTCGGCATCGTCGAGTTGCCCGACGCGCGGCTGCAGGCGCTGGCCAGCGTCGTCAAGCCCGAGCGCATCGTGCCGGCGATCGTCGAGTTCGTCGACATCGCCGGGCTGGTGGCCGGCGCGTCCAAGGGCGAAGGACTGGGCAACCAGTTTTTGGCGCATGTCCGCGAGACCGATGCGATCGTCAACGTGGTGCGCTGTTTCGACGATGACAACGTGATCCACGTGGCCGGCAAGGTCGATCCGATCTCCGACATCGAAATCATCCAGACCGAGCTGTGCCTGGCCGACCTGGCGACGGTGGAGAAGACGCTGCATCGCTCCATCAAGGCGGCCAAGTCGGGCAACGACAAAGAGGCCGCGCGGCTCGTCGCGGTGCTGCAAAAGTGCCAGGCGGCGCTGGACCAGGCCAGTCCGGTGCGCGGCATCTCGTTCAGCAAGGAGGAACTGGTGGTGCTCAAGCCGCTGTGCCTGATCACGGCCAAGCCGGCGATGTTCGTCGCCAACGTCGACGAACACGGTTTCGAGAACAACCCCTACCTCGACAAGCTGCGTGCCTACGCCGACGGCCAGAAGGCGCCGGTGGTGGCGATCTGCGCCAAGACCGAGGCCGAGATGGCCGAGATGAGCGATGAAGACAAGCAGATCTTCCTGGCCGACATGGGCCAGACCGAACCCGGCCTGAACCGGCTGATCCGCAGCGCGTTCAAGCTGCTGGGCCTGCAGACCTACTTCACCGCCGGCGTGAAGGAAGTGCGCGCCTGGACCATCCACGTCGGCGACACCGCGCCGCAGGCAGCCGGCGTGATCCACACCGATTTCGAGCGCGGCTTCATCCGCGCGCAGACGATTGCGTTCGACGACTTCATCGCCCACAAGGGCGAGCACGGCGCCAAGGACCACGGCAAGATGCGCGCCGAAGGCAAGGAGTACGTGGTCAAGGACGGGGATGTGTTGAATTTTTTGTTCAACGTCTGACCTCCAGTCCACCTCCGGAACTTTGCCGTTCGATTCAGGAGTGAATCGGGGTGAAGCCGGGATTAGCGATAGGGTTGCGGCCAAACACGGCGGTTGATTCGGAAAACGCGGTCGCAAAGGACAAGCAATGGCTCTGATCGAAGGCTTTCGTGTTCAGAACTACCGCGCGCTGCGAGACGTCACGCTGGGCAAGCTGTCGAATCAGCAGGCCGGAGAACCGTTAACGCCCTTCACCGTGGTGATCGGCAAGAACGGGGTTGGCAAGAGCACGCTCTTCGATGCCTTCGGCTTCGTTGCCGATTGCCTCTCGCATGACGTTGAGACCGCATGCGATATGAATCAGCGGGGCGGCTACGAACGACTTCGCTCGCTGGGCACGAACGAACCGATTCGCTTCGAGATCTACTATCGTGAAGCAAAGGGCGAGCGCCCGATGACCTACGAGATTGCGATTGCCCTGGACAAGTCGGGGCGGCCGTTCGTTGAGTCAGAGGTGCTCAAGCAGAGGCGCAAGGGCGCCACCCACGGCCGCCCGTATCCTTTCCTTCGCTTGCAACACGGCAAGGGCACGGTCTGGGCCGGTAACGAGGCGGTCGAGGCCAAGGCTGGCGAAGAAGACACAGCAAAGGAACCCGTTGAACTGACAGACCTGAGGCAACTAGGCATCGCAACGCTTGGCACGCTCAAGGAGCACCCGCGCATCAAGCAGTTCAGGGATTTTCTGAAAGGTTGGTATCTGTCTTACTTTCACCCGGATGCAGCGCGCAGCCTGCCCTCGGCAGGGCCGCAGAAGCACCTGAACAGCCACGGCGACAACATCGGTAACGTGGTCCAGTTCATGGAGCGGGAACACAAGGAGCGTTTCAAGGCAATCCTCGCCCGCATCGCCGCCAAAATTCCAGGCGTCAAGAGCATCGACACGGAGGTCAGTGTCGACAAGCGCGTGGTTTTGCGGTTCAACGATGGTGCGTTCGGCGACCCGTTTTATGCACAGCAGATGTCCGATGGCACGCTGAAGGTCTTTGCCTATCTGCTCTTGATGGAAGACCCCGACCCACCGCCGTTCATCTGCATCGAGGAGCCGGAAAATGGCCTCTACCACAAGCTGCTTGAAGCCTTGGCGCAGGAGTTTCGTGCACACGCCACCGGCAAGAAGAACGCTCCTCAGATTTTCGTAACGACGCACCAACCGTATTTTGTCGATGCCTTGTCTGCATCCGAAGTCTGGATCCTTGACAAAGGCAGCGATGGCTACTCTGCCATCCGCCGTGTCTCCGATATGGAAATCGTCCGAAACCTGGTCAATGAGGGTCTGCCCCTGGGCGGTCTCTGGTACAGCGACTATCTTGACGCGAACTAGCCATGCACATCGAGGTTCTGGTCGAGGACAGTTCGGGGGAGAAGTTGTTGCAGACACTGTTGCCGAAGTTGCTTGGCCCACACATCGAGCCGCACACTTGGCGTTTGCATTCGTACAAGGGGATCGGCCGGGTTCCAAGGGGCCTGACGAACAAGGCTGATCCGGCGAAACGCATTCTGCTGGACCAACTACAGCGGCTGCTGCGCGGCTATGGCAAGACACCAGGCATTGATGCGGTCTTGGTTGTGCTCGATGTGGATAAGCGCGACTGCAAAGCCTTCCTTAAAGAACTCAAGAAGCTCGCACACGCGTGCGCGCCGGCGCCGAACACGATGTTTCGCTTGGCCATCGAAGAGATCGAGGCTTGGTACCTGGGTGATCAAACTGCCGTGGTAGGCGCCTACCCTCGGGCGAAACGGGTTGTCCTCGACAGCTATGTTCAAGACAGCGCCTGCGACACA
>JANORB010000230.1:0-1599 GCA_031415135.1 Methylibium sp. | reverse complement strand
GCGCGCCGCCGCTCGCGCAGCGGCCCGCGGCAGCCCCCGCCGCCGCGCCAACCGCGCCGCGACCACCGCCCCGCGAAGTGATGGCCTGACCATGTTCTGGCGCCCCAGACCAGCCGCCCGAGCGCGCCCGCCGCAGCGCGGCGACACCGCCTTCCTGTCGCCGCTGCGCGCCGCGCAGGTGGTCGATGCCACACCGCGCACCAGCTGGGCGCTGTACCTGATGGCGCTGGCGATTGCCGCCGCGCTGGCCTGGGCCGGCCTGACCCGCGTCGACGAGATCACCCGCGCCGACGCCCGCGTGGTGCCCGACGGGCGCGAGCAGGTGATCGCCAGCCTGGAAGGCGGCATCCTGCGCGAGCTGCATGTGCGCGAGGGCATGCAGGTCGAAGCAGGCCAGGACCTGGCGATGATCGACCCGACCCGGTTCGAGAGCCAGCAAAACGAAGGCCAGGCCAAACGGCTGGCCTTGAAAGCCACCATCGCCCGCCTGAACGCCGAAGCCAGCGGTGGCGCGCTGAAGTTCCCGCCCGAGGTGGCCGCGCTGCACGACATGGTGGACGGCGAAACCGCGTCCTTCAACGCCCGCAAACGCTCCATGCTCGAAGCGGTCGGCTCCACCCATCGCAGCGTGGCGCTGCTGCAGCGCGAACTCGATGTGGCGCAAAGCATGTCCGACAAGGGCCTGATGTCCAACGTCGAAGTGATCCGGCTGCGGCGCCAGGTCAACGACCTGGAACTGCAGGCCCAGGAGCGCAGCAACCGCTTCCGCCAGGACGCCAGCACCGACCTCGTGCGGGTGCAGACCGAGATGGCGCAGATCAACGAGCAGTTGAGCGGGCGCGCCGATGTGCTGCGCCGCACCGTGCTCAAGTCGCCGGTGCGCGGGCTGGTGAAGAACATCCGCAGCGCCACCATCGGCGGCGTGATCGCGCCCGGCGCGCCGGTGATGGAAATCGTGCCGATCGGCGCCCACATCCTGATCGAGGCGCGCATCAAGCCGTCGGCCATCGGCTTCGTGCGGGTCGGCCAGTCGGTCGAGTTCAAGCTCTCGGCCTACGACTACACCACCTACGGCGGCTTGAAGGGAAAGATCGAAACCATCAGCCCCGACGCGCTCGGCGACACCGAACGCGCCGCCTCCAGCGATGCCACCTACTACCGCGCCCTGGTGCGCGCCGAGCCGTCGACGATGCGCGCGCGCGGCAAGCCGCTGCCGGTGATGCCCGGCATGACCGGCACCGTCGAAGTGCGCACCGGCGAACGCTCGGTGATGAGCTACCTGCTGCGGCCGATGCTCAAGTCGAAAGAGGCGTTCCAGGAAGGCTGAGCCCGCGCGAAGAGCGCCGGAAGGCGATCTTCGGCTGGCGAAGGACCGGCCGCGATACCGGCGGCTGGGCTGAGAAAGTGAGAGTTTTTCTGCCGCGACCGCACTTGCTCCCTCGCCCCTTTGGGGAGAGGGTAAGCGTCTGGCTGCGGCATCTTGAGATGACCCGGCCGGTGGCTGAGCATCGCGTCCATGGCGAACATGGTGGATGCGGCTTTGGCAAAGGCAATGGTGTTTGCCGCGCGCTGGCTCAGCGCCGTCGTGCTGGCCGTCTT
>JANORB010000229.1:0-12499 GCA_031415135.1 Methylibium sp. | reverse complement strand
CACCTGTGCGAAGGCTGGCTCGAGGGCTACCTGCTGACCGGCCGCCACGGCCTGTTCTCGTGCTACGAGGCCTTCATCCACATCATTGATTCGATGTTCAATCAGCACGCCAAGTGGCTGAAGGTCTGCAACGGCATTCCGTGGCGCAAGCCCATCGCGTCGCTGAATTACCTGCTCACCTCGCACGTCTGGCGGCAGGACCACAACGGCTTCTCGCACCAGGACCCCGGCTTCATCGACCACGTGGCGAGCAAGAAGGCCGACGTGGTGCGCATCTACCTGCCGCCTGACGCCAACACCCTGCTGTCGGTGGCCGACCACTGCCTGCGCAGCCGCAACTACGTCAACCTGATCATCGCCGGCAAGCAGCCGGCACCGCAGTGGCTGGACATGGATGCGGCCGTGCGCCACTGCGCGGCGGGCGCGGGCGTCTGGGAATGGGCCAGCAAGGACGCGGGTCTTGGCCAGGTCGACCCCGACGTCGTGATGGCCTGCGCCGGCGACGTGCCGACGCTGGAGGCGCTGGCCGCCGTGACGCTGCTGCACAGCTATGTGCCCGACATCCGCATCCGCTTCGTCAACGTCGTCGATCTGATGGTGTTGCAGCCGCCGTCAGAGCACCCCCACGGCCTGGCTGATCATGAGTTCGATGCGCTGTTCACGACCGACAAACCGGTGATCTTCGCGTTCCACGGTTACCCCGCGATCATTCACAAGCTGACCTACCGGCGGCGCAACCACGACAACATCCACGTGCGCGGCTACAAGGAAGAGGGCACCACGACGACACCGTTCGACATGGTGGTGCTGAACAATGTCGACCGCTATCAATTGGCGCTGGACGCGATCCGGCGCATCCCGAGGCTGGCCGACCAGGTCGAGGCGGAAACCGCACGATTTGAGGCGACCCTGCAACGCCACAAGCTCTACATCGGCGAGCATGGCGACGACATGCCGGAGGTTCTGAACTGGCGGTGGACGCTGTGAGCGAAGCGCCGTCAAGTGATGTCAAACCCTGGGGCATGGCGGCTGAGGCGGCGCTGGCTCACCTGCAATCGTCGCCCCAGGGGCTGACCGCTGCCGAGGCAGGGCAACGGCTGGCCCGCTTCGGCCCGAACCGGCTGCGCGAGAAGCCGCCGCGTCCGGTCTGGTTGAAGTTCATGGACCAGTTCAAGAACCTGCTGGTGCTGGTGCTGATCGGAGCGGCCGCCTTGGCCGGCGCCATCGGCGACACCAAGGACGCGGTGGTGATCCTCATTGTGATCGTGCTCAACGCCGGCCTCGGCTTCTACCAGGAGCACCGCGCCGAAGCGACGCTGGCGGCACTCAAACAAATGCTGGCCCGGCACGCCCGCGTGCGGCGTGGCAATGAGGTCGTGCAAGTGGATGCCGAGGCGCTGGTGCCTGGTGACATCGTGTTGCTCGAAGCGGGCGACCGCGTGCCCGCCGACGCGCGCGTGCTGGCCGCTCACAACGCGGAAGTGGCCGAGGCGGCTTTGACCGGTGAGTCGCATGCCGTGGGCAAGCACGCCGGGCTGCTGTCCGCGGGTGGGCACGCGCTGGCCGAGCGCCTGAACATGGTCTTCATGAACACGGTGGTCACGCGCGGCCGGGTCGAGGCCGTGGTGTCCACGACCGGCATGCAAACCGAGATGGGCCGCATCAGCGGCCTGTTGGAAGCGGCGCCTGAGCAGCCCACGCCACTGCAGATTCAGATCGACGCGCTGGGCAAGAGCCTGGCCGGCATCGCCGCAGTGGTGGTGACGCTGATCTTCGGCATCGGCATCCTGCGCGGCGATGACCTGACGCAAACCATCATGACGTCCATCGCGCTGGCCGTGGCCGCCATCCCCGAAGGGCTGCCGGCGGTGGTGACGGTGACGCTGGCCATCGGCATGCACCGCATGGCGAAGAACCGTGCCATCGTGAAAAAACTGTCGGCGGTGGAAACGCTGGGTTCGACCACCGTGATCTGCTCCGACAAGACCGGCACCTTGACGCTGAACCAGATGACCGCGCGCGAGGTGTTTTATCGGGGCCGGCACTTCGTCGCTTCAGGTGAAGGTTATGCCGGTGAAGGCGCCATCAGCACACAAGACGGTTTGCCGCTGCCGGACTTCGAGCCCCTGTTGACGCCTGCCGTGCTGTGCAATGAGAGCAGCATCCGGGGCGGCTTGCTGATCGGCGACCCGACCGAAGGCGCACTGCTGGCGCTGGCGGGCAAGGGCGGGCTTGGCCGCGAGACCAACCGCGAGACCAACCGCGAGACCAGCCGCGACGGGAACGTCGCCAGCCTGGCGGCGAGCAGCCCGCGAATCGGCGAGATCCCGTTCGACTCGGCGCACAAGTTCATGGCCACCTTCCACCGCGATGGCGAGCAGGTGCGCATGTTTGTGAAGGGAGCGCCCGACGTGTTGCTGGCGCGTGCCAGCCGCTACCTGGGCACGGCCGGCGACACACCGCTTGACGGGCCCGGCCGCATCGGATTCGAGGCCGAGACCAACCGCCTGGCCGGCCAGGCCATGCGCGTGCTGGCCGTCGCACACCGAGACATTGCCCTGCGCGACTTCGACCCGGCTGCCGACCTGATGCCGTGGGCGCAGCAACTCAGCCTGGTCGGTTTGGTTGGCCTCATCGACCCGCCGCGTCCAGAAGCGCGCGACGCAATTGCGCTGTGCAAGCAGGCCGGCATCCAGGTCAAGATGATCACCGGCGACCACGCCCTGACCGCAGGGGCCATCGCCCGCGAACTGGGCCTGCACGGCGCGGTGCTGACCGGCGCCGAGCTGGACCGCATCGACGCGGCCGAGCTGTCGCGCCAGGTTGAAGAAACCGCCGTGTTCGCGCGCGTGGCGCCGGAGCACAAGGTCAGACTGGTGCAGGCGCTGAAGGCGCGTGGCCATGTGGTGGCGATGACCGGCGACGGCGTCAACGACGCCCCGGCATTGAAGAACGCCGACATCGGCATCGCCATGGGCATCACCGGCACCGAGGTGACAAAAGAGGCCGCTGCGATGGTGCTGGCCGACGACAACTTCGCGTCCATCGTTGGGGCCGTCAAGGAAGGCCGAACCATCTACGACAACATCGTCAAATTCGTGCGCTTCCAGCTCTCCACCAGCGTCGGCGCCATCCTCACCGTTCTCAGTGCCCAGCTGCTGGGCCTGCCGATGCCGTTCACGGCGCTCCACATCCTGTGGATCGCTCTCATCATGGACGGCCCGCCCGCCGTGATGCTGGGCCTGGAGCCATCGCGGCCCGGGATCATGAACGAGCCGCCGCGCCGCAGCGACGCACGCATCCTGACGCTGGCGCGCTTCGGCCGCTTGCTGGCCTACGGCAGCACCATGGCGGTGGGCACGATCGGGGTGTACTTCCACGGGCTGCAAAGCGGCGAGCAGGCCTATGCCTCGACGCTGGCCTTCACCACCTTTGTGCTGTTCCAGTTCTTCAACGTGATGAACGCCCGCTTCGACGCCGGCACCGCGTTCAACCGCCAGTTGTTCAGCAACCGCAAGCTCTGGCTGGCGCTGGCCGCCGTGCTCGTGTTGCAGGTCGTGGTCGTGAACTGGGGGCCGGCCCAGAGCATCTTCGACACCGTGTCGTTGAACCTGGGCGACTGGCTGCTGGCCACCGGCATTGCGGCCAGCGTGCTGTTGCTGGACGAAGCGCGCAAGCTGGGCGTGCGCTGCTGGCGAATGCTTGTCGGCGGAAAGTCACTGCAACGCGTTGCAGCCGACCGTTGAAAATCCTGCCCACAAGCCCTCAACTTTCATGTCAACCAGGAACACACTCATGCGAATTCTCTTGCCCATCGACGGCAGTATCTACAGCAAAGCTGCGCTGGATTTCATCGCCTCGCGCAGCACCTTGATCGAAAGCCTGCCGGATGTCGAACTGCTCAACGTGCAGTACCCCGTTTCCGCGCGCGTGGCGCGTGGCGTCGGCCGGGAACTGGTGCAGCACTACCATGAGACCGAAGCCAACAAGGTCATCAAGCCGGCCGTGGCCACCCTCAAGCGGGCGGGCTTGCGCGCGCGGGTCAAGTCCGTGGTTGGCAGCCCGGGCGTGGAAGTCGGCCGCATCGCGGCTGAAGATGGGGTGGACTTGATCGTCATGGGCTCGCATGGCCACACCGGTTTCAAGAATCTCTTGTTCGGATCGGTGACCCAGGCTGTGATGGCATCCTGCAAGACGCCGCTGTTGGTGCTGCGCAGTGAGGCAGTCCCAAAAAAGGGGCCGTTGAAACTGGGCATCGCACTCGACGGCAGCAAGTACGGGCTCGCCGCCGTTCGCTTTGTCGTCAAGCAGCTTGTGCTGTTTGGCCCGGCGCCCACGCTGACGCTGATCCACGTGGTGCCCGACCTGTCGAGCCTGCGCGCGCCGGGCGTTTTCACCGATGCGCCGGTGCCCGGGTTCAAACCGGAGCAAGTCGAAGAAATGCAGCGCGCGGCGTTCGAGCGTGCGTTCGCGCCAGCGCGAAAGCTGCTCAAAGCTACAGCGCTGCAAGTCACGGAAGCGCAGCTCACGGGCAACAACCCGGGCGATGTGATCGCCGCGTACGCAACCAAGAACAAGCTCGACATCCTTGCGATAGGTTCGCATGGCGAAGGTGCTTTTGTCTCAACGGTGCTCGGATCGGTGGCCACGCGCGTCGCAGCCAAATGCCGCAACGCGCTGCTCTTCATCCAGCAGAAGTAGTCACCGCCCGGTTTGTCGCCCGAGGACAACCAGGCCGGCTGGCGCATGGCGCTGGCCAGGCTGGCGGCGCTCGTCGAAGCGGACTCACCACCCTGATGCCCGACCCTGGCATTCATTGCCCACCGCTCACCCGAAATGCAGGCTCACGCGCGCCCGCACCCGCGCTGCGGATTCGAGGGCCACTTCAGCGGCTGCCGAACACCTTCTGTTCAACGGCCGGGCGATTGATCTCAGGCCGGGGCCGCCTCGACCAGGCTCAGCGCAGTCGCGGTTGCAATCAATCTTGTCAGGCGCCAGGACGCCGCGGCGAGCAGTTCCCGGTATTGCGCCTCGGTCCGCTCGCGTCCGCCTGTCATCACCAGCATGTTGACGTCGGAGGCTGCCAACGCGCGGGCGCGAGCCGTCGTGTCCATTCGATCGGGCAAGACTCGCTCCACCAGAATCAAGGTGCTGGCCGGGTTTGCCGCAAGCCGGCAATTTTTCAGGATGGCAATCGCATCCGCATCGGCCCAGTCGTGGATCACGCGCGACAGCAGGTAGGCATCGGCGCCGGCCGGAACGGTGTCGAAAATGCTGCCGGCCAAGGCGGTGGCGCGCGCGGCCAGGCCGGCCTGGCCGAAGCGCCGCGCGGCCCGCTCGGCGACGTGCGGGACTTCGAACACCTGACCTGAGGTGTCAGCGCAGGTGGCCAGGATGGCGGCGAGCATCTGGCCGTCTCCACCGGCGACATCGACGATGCGCCGGAATCGGCCGAACGGGTAGGCGTTGATCACGGCTTCGATGTGCGCCCGCAGGAAGCTGGACATGCCGGCGTCGAACTCCTCGGCGCTGGCCGCATGCTCGACGCGATGTTCCCAAGGGCTCTTGCCGAACAGCCGCCGGAATGCGTCCTGACCGGTGCGCACGCTGCCGAGCAGGTCACCCCAGGCCATGTAATGCTCGTCCCCCAACTGCCCGATGGCCCAGCCGCGCAAGGAGGCCGGCGCGTCCTGGCGCAGCGTTTCGGCCAGCGGCGTCAAGCGGACTCGTTCGTGCTCGTCGACCTCGAACACGCCCACGGTGGCCAGCAGGCGCAGCACGCGCATCAGTGAACTTGCGTCGGTGGCCGTGGCGGCGGCCAGCGCCGGGCCATCGTGCAAGCCGCCGGCGACCAGGTCGGCCAGCCCCAGCTTGGCCGCAACATACAGCGCTCGCGACACGTGAAAGCCGCTGATGAGCTGCAGCATGGTCGAGGTTTCGCTTGATTGCATGGTCATGTCGCGCGGCCTTCAATCGGCCTGGATTCCAGCGGTTTCGATCACCTGGCGCCACTTGGTGGACTCGGCGGCAATGAGGCGGCCAAAACTCTCTGGCGTGTCGGCCAGGCTGGTCAAACCCAGCGTCGCAAACCGCTCGACCACGCCGGGGTCGCGCAGCGCCTTGCCGATCTCGGCATTCAGGCGTTCGATTACCGGGCGCGGCGTGGCTGCCGGCGCGACGACGCCGAACCACACACCCACCTCCAGCCCGGGCAGGCCCGCCTCGCTCGTGGTCGGCACCTCTGGCGCATGCGTGTTCCGTTCTTTCGCGGTGATGGCCAGTGCCCGCAACTGCCCGCTCTTCAGGAAGGGGATGGCATTGGACAGGTTCTCGCACATCAGGCTGACGCGCCCGGCGATCACATCCTGCAGCGCCGGGGCCGGGCTTTTGTACGGGACGTGCAGCAGGTTGACGCCCGCCGTCGACTTCAGCAGTTCGCCGCACAGGTGGTGGGTGGTGCCGTTGCCGCCCGAGGCAAAAGTCAGTTCACCCGGCTTGGCCTTGGCCAGCGCAATCAACTCGGCCAGGTTGCGCGCCGCAAAGGCCGGATTGACGACCAGGATGTTGGGAGTGGAAGCCAGCGCGATCACGGGCGTGAAGTCCTTGCCCGGGTTGTAGCTGAGCTTCTTGTACAGCCACGGGTTGACCGCCAGCACCGGCGGCGGCACCACCAGCAGCGTGTGCCCGTCCGGCGTGGCCTGGGCGACGAACGACGCGCCGATGGCGCTGGCCGCACCCGCCTTGTTGTCGACGAGCACCGGCACGCCGAGCGACCGCTGCAACACCGGGGCCAGCAGGCGCGGAATCAGGTCGGTGGTGCTGCCGGGCGCCGTGGGGGCGATCACGGTGATGGCCTGGGACGGATACGCGCCGGCCTGCGCCATCACACCACCGGCGCCGAGCGCCAGGCAGAATGAAGCGAGCATCGGCAAGACCGGCGGCAGAGGATCGAAGCGGGTGTTCATCGTGGACTCCTGAAGATCGTTGTGGCGGACAGAAGGGGCTGTCGACACAGCGCATTGGCTGCACCGACGGAGTCCATTCTTCGGTGCGCCTGTCCCGCCGTCATGAGTCAAATGTCCCGCTGCAACGGCCGGGACAAAGGCGGGATGGTGGCCCACCTGGCAGCCCGCTGCGCCGGCTACTTGGGGCGCGAACCGTGGTCGCGCACAAAGACGATGGCCTGCGATCGGTTGGCCACCCCGAGCTTGCTGTAGATGATGGACAAGTGGTTGCGCAGCGTCTTCTCGCTGATGCCGAGCCGGCTGGCCATGTCGGGGCTGTCCAGCCCCTGGACCAGCACGCCCAGCACGGCCTGCTCCTTCGCCGTCAGGCCATCGAGCGCCGCGCCGGCAGGCACGGCGGCTGTGGCCAGGCTGGGTGCCAGGAAGCTCTCGACTTCGTGGGCGAGTTGTTGCCAGGCCGGCTCCTGCTCCAGCAGGATGTGGTTGCGGCTCTCCAGCGAAACGAAGCGCGCACCGGGAATGCGGGCCGCCAGCGAGCGCCCCTGATCGAAGGGGATGCGCATGTCGCCGCGCGCGTGAAGCACGAGCGTCGGTACACGCACGCGGGGTGCAATTTCGCCGAGGTCGGCACCGAACCACGCGCGCAGCAGCGCCGCAGCCTGGTCCGACCGCGCAGACAGCCGCATCAGTTCATTGAACGAGCGCAACTGCGTCGCCGAGGCGTCGGGCGCGAACTGGTAGGTGAAGAGCTGTCGAAAGGTCGGATTGTCCTGGCCCCAACCGAGTTCGACCAGCTTGAGGATCAGTTCGGTCTCTTCGCGTTCTTCGGGAGTCTTGCTGCGCACACTGCGGCCCTGCAGATAACAGCCCAGCAGGATCAGGTGCGTCACTTGCTGAGGATGGCGCGCGGCATGGGTCACGGCGAGTGCGCCGCCGCCGGTCATGCCCAGCAGGCTGAACTGCTTGAATCCGGCGGCGCCAGCCACCGATTCGAGGTCTTCCGAATACCGGTCCAGCGTGAACTCGATGCCCTCGCGGTCGGACAGGCCCGTGCCGCGCATGTCGTAGCGAACCAGCGTGCGCTGGCGACCGAACAGATCGAGCAGCGGCCGCCACACTTCGCAGTCCCACTCGTGCTCCAGATGCGAGAAGGAATGGCCGGCGCACAGCAAAGGCGGCCCGCTGCCGGCGGACGAGAACGCGATCCGCGTACCGTCACGGCTGGTGCAGAACCGAATATTTTGTGCGGGACGGCTCATCAGGCAAGCTCCATGCTGCGCATTGCGGTATTCGCCTTGGGAGCGGCCCGGCGGCTCATCAGGCAAGCTCCCGGTATTGGAAGTGCATCGAGTCGCCGCGACGCAGGGTTGTCCAGCGCGGAAAGTATGCATGAGTGCGCGGCGCGCGCTCAACCGGGCTGTTTCCAGCGCCGCAGCAGCAGCGCGTTGCCGACCACGCTGACGCTGCTGAAGGCCATGGCCGCACCCGCGATCACCGGGTTCAGCAGGCCGAACGCCGCCAGCGGGATGCCCACCACGTTGTAGACGAAGGCCCAGAACAGGTTCTGCCGGATCTTGGCGTAGGTGCGGCGCGAGATGTCGATCGCATCGGCCGCCAGCCCCGGGTCGCCGCGCATCAGCGTGATGCCGGCGGTGTGCATGGCCACGTCGGTGCCGGTGGACATGGCGATGCCGACATCGGCGATCGCCAGCGCCGGCGCGTCGTTGATGCCATCGCCGACCATCGCCACGCGCTCGCCACCGGCCTTCAACTGCGCCACGATGTCGGCCTTGTGCCCGGGCAACACGTCGGCATGCACGTCGGTGATGCCGACCGCCTGCGCCACGGCCCGTGCGCTGCCTGGGTTGTCGCCGGTGACGAGGGCGCAGCGAATTCCCATCGCCTGCAACGCAAGCACGGCTGCCGCCGCGCCGGGCTTGGGGGCATCGCCGAAGGCCAGCAGGCCGAGCAAGCGTGGCGGATCGGAGGCCTCGGCCAACCACGACACCGTGCAGCCGCGCGCCTGCCATTCGGCCGCGTCGCCGGCCAATGAATCGACATCGAGCGCGACACCGACATTCAGCTCCTGCATGAAGCGGGTGCTGCCGAGCCGCAGTTCGCGCCCCTGCACCACGGCCGCGACACCCCGGCCCGCCACGGCGCGCACGGCCGTTGCGGGTGCGATGACAAGCCCCTCGCGGGCCGCCATGCCCGCCACGGCGGAAGCCAGCGGATGCCCGCTGCCGGCCTGCACCGCGGCGCTCGCGGCCAGCAGCGCCGCGCGGTCCATGCCCGAGGCCGCTGCGGGGACCGCGGCCATCAGTTCCGGCTTGCCCGCAGTGAGCGTGCCGGTCTTGTCGAACGCCACCACCGTGACACCGTGCGCCACCTCCAGCGCCTCGGCATCCTTGATCAGGATGCCGCGCCTGGCCGCTGCGCCGGTGCCGACCATGATGGCCGTCGGCGTGGCCAGCCCGAGCGAGCAGGGGCAGGCGATCACCAGCACCGCCACGGCGTTCAGGATGGCGGATTCCCAGTCGCCCGTGCTCAGGCCCCAGCCCAGCACCGTGGCCAGCGCGATGGCGATGACCACCGGCACGAAGACCGCGCTGACGCGATCCACCAGCCGCTGGATGGGGGCCTTCTTCGCCTGGGCCGACTCCACCATCCGGACAATGCGCGCCAGCGTCGATTCGGCACCCACCGCAGTCGTTTTCACCACCAGCAGGCCGTCGCCGTTGACCGCGCCGCCAGTGACCTTGTCACCCGGGTGCTTGGCCACGGGCAGGCTCTCGCCGGTGATGAGCGACTCGTCGACGTCGCTGCTGCCTTCTTGCACCGCACCGTCGACCGGGAGCCGCTCGCCGGGCCGCACCACCACGCGATCGCCCACGCGAACCTGCGACGCGGGCACGTCGGTGTCGATGCCATCGCGGCGCACCCGGGCCGTCTCGGGGCGCAGGGCGTTCAGCGCGCGGATCGCCTGCGTCGTCTGCCGCTTGGCTCGTGTTTCCATCCACTTGCCGAGCAACACCAGGGTGATGACGACCGCCGAAGCCTCGAAGTACAGCTGCATGCTCTGGTTGCCATGCCGCAGCAGCTGCACCAGGCTCAGGCCATAACCGGCGCTGGTGCCCAGGGCCACCAGCAAGTCCATGTTGCCGCTGCCCGCCCTGAGGGCCTTCCAGCCGGCGCGATAAAAGCGTGCGCCGAGCCAGAACTGCACCGGTGTGGCCAATGCGAGCTGAATCCAGCCGGGCAGCATCCAGTGCCGGCCGAACAGCAGGCCGATCATTGGCAACAACAGCGGCGCCGAGAGTGCCGCGGCAACGGCCACCGGCCACCATTCGGCCGATCGCCGGGCAGCGGCCGCAGCGTCCGCCCCGGGTTCGGCGGAGTGCGGCCTTGCAACGTAGCCCGCGCGCTCCACCGCGGCGACCAGGGCCGCCGCGTCGATGTGGCGGGTGGCCAGCGTGACGCTGGCGGTCTCGGTGGCCAGATTGACCTCGGCCCGCGCCACGCCGGGCACCCGCAGCAGCGCCTTCTCGACCCGCGACATGCACGACGCGCAGGTCATGCCGTCGATGGCCAGCGACACGCTGCGCTCGCCGACCGTGTAGCCCGCTTTCTCGACCGCCGCGCGAAGGTCGGCCAGACCGATGCCGGGCGCCGAGCGGACGCTGGCCGCTTCGGTCGCCAGGTTCACGCTCGCCTCGGCCACGCCCGGAACCTTTTGCAAGGCGCGCTCGACGCGCGCAACGCACGAGGCGCAAGTCATGCCCTCGATCGGCAGGCTCCAGTCGAGCAGGGCGTCTGGCTGGGGCAGGGAAGCAATGACCGCGTTCATGAGATGCGGGCTTGGTTGCGGGCCGCTCGGGGTGCGATGGCGAGGCCGGGCCTCGAATATGCGGCCAGTTGGATGATTTCCATCAGCCTAAGCCGGCAGAGCCGGAACCAAACAAGTAATACGATTTCCGTCGAACCGATGGCGAGGAGAGCGACCATGGCTGCGACGGCACTGACTGAGCGTTATGCGCCCAACCTGCACGGCGTGTTGTCGTGCTACGACCGGATCATCGTGACGGGCACGCTGCCTGGGGCGTGCTACGCGGGCGGGATGACGAGCTTTTTGTACTCGCGCGGCATCCGGATTTTCGACTACCCCAAGTTCGCCGAGCCGTTGCGCGACCGCATTCGTGAGCGTGCACAAGAGGTCTGCGCGGCCAGCGGCGTGAACATCGAGCACGTCAACAAGAGCCACATCCGCAAGGAAGACCTGGTGGCCCGCGTGCTGGCTGCGCGCGGCAACGCGCCGGGTCTCGTGCACGTCATCTCGGCCATGGAGAGTTGCCCCAGCTACAAGCCCTGGCTGGACAAGAGCAACGGCCACGTCTTCCTGCGCGGCGATACAGGCAAGTGCCTGCACTACTACTTCTACTTCATCGACGAAGAGTTTGGCCTGTGCTTTCTTCGCGTGCCGACCTGGGCCCCGTTCGGGCTGCAGTTCTACTGCAACGGCCACAGCGCCTTGGCGTGCTCGCTCAAGCGCGAGGGCATCGAGTTCGTGCAGGAAGACAACGCCTTCGTGCGCATCACTGATCTGCCTCGCGCGCAGGCGCTGGCCGACGCCTTCAACCCGGAACAACTTCACCGCCGCCTCACACGCTACGCGCACTGGCTGTGCCCGGTGGCCGATGTGTTCGCCCAGGATGATTGGCACTGGAGCATCCGCCAGGCCGAGTACTCCACCGACCTGATGTTTCGCAGCGAGCAGATCCTCGTGCCGCTGTATGACGCCATCTCGCGCCAGGCGGTGCTGGCCGCCGATGCGCCGCGCGTGGCCGGCTTCCTGGGCAAGAAGATCACGCCCGCGCTGGCCCTTGAGATCGGCTCGCGGCTGTCCACGCGCATCGAGGGCCGCTGCATCAAGCACTGCATGGGCGCAGCCGGGGTGAAGGTGTACGACAAGTTCTCTCGTGTGCTGCGGGTGGAGACCACCGTCAACGACGTGAGCTTTTTCAAGCACCACCGCAAGGTGGAACACAAGGGCGCAGCGGCCACGCGCGAACTGGCGCCGCTGAAGAAGTCGATCTACAGCCTGATCGACCTGCGCGAGATTTTGCTGGGCTGCAACCAGCGCTACCTGGCGTTCCTGTCCAGCCTGGATGACCCCAGCGCCGGCGAGCGCGACCTGCAGCGGCTGAGCCAGCCGCGCGTGGGAGCGGACCCATCGGTGAAGGGGCTGAACTTCTTCAGCGTCGGCGACCAAACATTGCTGCGAACGCTTCAGCACGGCGAGTTCAACATCCACGGCTGGCGACGAGCCGACTTGGTTGCAAGGTTGCATATCGCGCCATCGGCGATGTCGCGCCAACTCCGACGCCTGCACCTGCTCGGCTTGATCAAGAAGGTCACGCATACCTATCGCTACTACTTGACGCGCCTGGGCCGTGCCGCCATCGCCGCAGCGTGCTCGCTCACACGATTCAACATCGTTCCTGCCATGGCTGCCGCGCATTGAAGTCTTCGCCTGA
>JANORB010000228.1:0-10692 GCA_031415135.1 Methylibium sp. | reverse complement strand
TCCCTCGCCCTCTGGGAGAGGGTGGGGGTGAGGGCTCGCAAAACACCATCGTGCCCGGCGCAGCCCCTCACCCCAACCCTCTCCCCAAAGGGGCGAGGGAGCAAGTACGGTCGCGGCAGAAAAACTCTCACTCTCTCAGCCCACGCCACGGCGTACCAGCAATCGTTTCAGGCCGGCCGCGCGATCGAGGCGCCGGTTGCCACGCAGTTGGCCGACGGCATGGCATGCCGCGTGCCCGACCCACAGGCGCTGGAGATCATCTGCCGTGAAGTCGATGAGGTGATCGCCGTCACCGACGCGGAAGTGGTCGACGCGATGCGCGCGATGTTCGCCGACACCCACAACGTGGCCGAAGGCGCCGGCGCGGCCGCGCTGGCCGGCGCGCTGCAGCAGCGCTCGCGCTGGGCCGGCCGCAGCATCGGCATCACGCTCAGCGGCGGCAATGTGGACAGCGCCACGTTCGCGCGCGTGCTGGCCGGCGGCTGAGCGACGCCTGCGCAGGTCAGCCGCGCAGCCGCCAGGCGCGTGCCATCGCCCGCCAGGCGGCGGCGTTTTGAGGATCGAGTTCGCGCGCCAACGCCGCGTAGCTGCGCCACACCACGAACACACACGCCGCCAACAACGCCAGCAAGGTGCTGGCCAGCACGATGACCGCGCGCGCCGGCTTGGATTTGCGGTCCGGAGGCAGCGCCGCGTCGACCTGCTGCAGCACCGGCCCCTCCTTGGCCTCGTCGAGCTTGGCGACCTCGTACTGGCGCACCATGCTCTCCAGCAAGGTCTCCTGCAGCTTGAGTTCGCGCCGGGCGCGCACATAGTCGATCGCCGCTTCCGGGATCTTGCCCACCGGCAGGTCGACGGTGCTGCCGGCGGTGCCGCCCTGGGTCGACTCCATGCGCGCCAGCTCGGATCTCAGGGCGCGCAGCTCGGAGCCGAGGCGCATGACATCCGGGTTCTGGTCGGTCGCGCCGGTGCGCAGCACTTTCATCTGCACCTCGCGCTCGGCAATTTGCGCGCGCAAGGTGGCGGCGCCGCCGATCAGGGCCTCGGCCTGCTTGTCGAGCACGATCACGCCGGACTTTTCCTGCACGTCGCGCAGGCCGACCTCGGCCTTGACCAGGCGCTCCTTGGTTTCGGTCAGCTGCTGCTCGAAAAAGACCCGCCGCAGTTGGGCCTCGGACACCGCCAACCGGCCGAGCACCTTGGTGATCTCTCCGGCGTGGGCGTTGGCCAGGTCGGCCGCGAACTGCGGCACCTTGTCGTCGACCTCGACCGTGATCAGGCCGCTCTTCTTGTCCGACGACACACGAATGTAGTTCGGCAAGGTCTTGCGCAGCACTTCGTAGGTGTCGACTTCGTAGCGCTTCTTCAGGTCGAAGCGGTCGATCAGGGCACGCTGCACGGTGTCGCTCTTGAGCAGCGCCACGTACAGCTCGTCGGGCGTCTTGCCGCCCAGGCCACCGGCCAGGCCGCCCAGCGCACCCAGCTGCGCGAGGGCCGCCGCCGAACTGCTTTGCTGTTGCGAGCCGGGCGGGAGCAGCGTGGCCCGCGCGGTGTAGATCAACGGCGCCGTGAACGCGTAGACCGCCGACACCACGGCCGCCGCCAGCGCCACCAGCGCAATCAGGCGCTTGCCTTGGCCGAGCCAGGTCAGCAGATCCACCAGCCCGATTTGCGGGCCGAGGTCGTCCTGCTCTTCATGCATCGGCGCCATGGCCAGCTCGGTCTCGGTGGGTTTCATGCGGTCATCGGCGCAAGGTCTGGATCGCCGCGGCGCCGAGGCCGAACTGCGAAAAAATCTGCGACCAGTCCTTGAGGTTGCGAACCAGCGCGCGGCCCCAGGTTTCAAAGTCGAGCTGGTTGGGCACGATCAGCGCGTCGCCCGGTTGCATGGGGTCCGCTTCAAGCTTGCTTGCGCCCCAGAAACTGCGCCGGTCGCCGGCGTGGCTGACGGTGCCGTCGGCGCGCAGGATGAACATGTTGGACGGCTCGGCCGCTTCGTCCAGGCCGGCCAGCTTGAGGTAGTCGCCGGCGGTGCGGCCCGGTTTCCACAAGAACGCGTTGCTGTTGACCACGGCGCCGGCCACCGTCACGAAGCCGGGGCGCGGCGGCACGCTGATGCGGTCGCCATGTTCGAGCGGCACATCGGGCAGCGCGTCCAGCGTCTTGTCGTCGGCATTGAGCTCGAGCGCGATGCGCCCGTTCGGTTGCAGCCGGGTCAGGCGCGTCAGCTGTGCCTGCGTCGCCGCATTGCTGACGGCCGACGAGCTCGCACCGCCGATGTCGTCGCGCCGATTGGCCGCATCGCGGGCGGTTTGCGTGGCCGAGAGGCTCTCCAGCCTGGCGATCGCCGCGTTCAGGTTTTCGCGCTGGCGCTGGCGGGTTTCTTCGCGGCTGAACTCGACCCCGTAAACGTAGGCCTGCGGCGTCAGGCCCCCCGCGCGCGCGATCAGTCCCTTGAGTGTTTCGCCGGGCTGCAGCTGGTAGACGCCGGGCGAGACGATTTCGCCTTCGAGCGCCACCAGCCGGGTCTGGCGCGCCACCGGAACGCGCACATCCTTCTGGCTGTAGACGGTGACCACATCGCCGGCCAGCAGTTCGAGGTTGTTGGCTTCGTCGCCCTGCAGCACGGCCTTGCCGAGGTTGAACGGAATGATCTGCGTCGTCAGGTCTTTTTCGACCAGCCGCTCGATCACCGCGTAGTCCCAGTTCAGCTCTTCAAACAACACGGCCGGTGTCTTGCGGGCGCCCGGGGCACCCGCACGGTTGTCGTCACGCTGGCCGGATCGACGCTGCGCGCGTGTGCCGCGGTCCGCTGCGCCATTGGGGCCGCGCGGATTGGCATTGGCATCGGCGTTCGCATTGGTATTGGCATTGCCGCCGGGGTCGAGGTCCGTGTTCGGGTTCAGTTCCTCGCGATCGGTTCGATCCGTGCGATCGCCGTCTTCGGGCTCGAGGACTTGCACCAACAAGTTCTTGCGGCGGTAAAAATCAGGCGAGATCAACGCCTCCCGGTCGGGGATCAGGTCGCGGATGCGCATGCCGGGCTTGTGCGCGTATCGCAGCGGCTGCGCCACATGGCCCTTGAGCGTCACGGCGTTGGCGAACTGCGGCGAGATGGCCAGCAAGGTCAGCACGTCGCCGTCGCGCAGGTTCTTCTGCAGCCCGTCGGCGTCGAGCTTGAACTCTTCGACAAATCGCGCCTTGGCCTGGGAAGCGTCGATGCGTTCCAGCTGGGCCCGGTTGGGGTTGGCCAGCACCGGTGCGCCACCGGCGAAGCGCAGCACCTCGCGCACCGGTTCGCTGGCACCCTTCAATTCATAGATCGCGGGCGAGTCGATCGCGCCGGTCACCGCCACGCGGGCGCCGGCGGCCTGCAGCACGACCACGTCGCCGGCGGCGAGTTGAATGTCCTTGGACTTGTCGCCCTGCACCAGGAAGTCGTAAAGATCGAGTTCGGAGACCGTCCGGCCATCGCGCTTGAGAGACACCTTGCGCATCGACGCGTTCGGTGCCGGTCCGCCGGCGGCCACCAAGGCCGACAGCATGGTCGACTGGCTGGGCAAGGTGTAGACGCCCGGGCGCTGCGCCGGCCCGACCACGAACACCTTGACGGCACGCAACTGGCCCAGCGACACGCTGAGGTTGAAGTTGGTGAACAGGCGCCCGATCTGGGCGCGCAGGTGCCTTTCAAGCTCCGAAGCCTTCACGCCGGCGACGTTGAAGCTGCCGATCTTGGGCAGGCTGATCATGCCGTTGCGGTCGACGGTGCTGCGGTAGTCCGCGTCGATCGAACCCCAGGCACGCAGCGCGATTTCGTCGCCCGGGCCGACCGTGTAGTCGGGCGACACCGGCACGTTGTCGGGCGCCCTCAGGTTGCCCGAGAGTTGGTTGAAGAAGCCGGCGCCGAAGGCAGGCAACAAGCGCCCGGTGGCGGACTCGACGAACTTCTGGAATTCGCTCGGCTTGGGCGGCAATTCCAGACGCCGCCGATCGACGTCGGGCGCCATGCCGTCCTGGGGCTGCTGCCGCGCGCCGTTGGCCGCGCCGCCAGTGGGATCGACCGAATTGCGCACGCCGGGCGCGGTCGCGCCTTGGCCGGATGCGCCCGGTTGACCGCTGCCTTGCCGCTGTGCCGGCGTCGGGTTGTAGCCCGGGGTGTTGAAGGTGCCGCCGGTCCGGGGGTCATTGGCAAGCTGCGCCAATGCCGACCCGGCCAGGCCCAGCGAGGTGGCGAACAAGAGCAGTTGCGAGAAGAGGCGAATGACAGTCATGGGATGGCCGGGCACGGTAGCAATGTCGGTCAGGCGCGAGGTCGACCTGCGCGTTCGTCTGGTCGCGGCGGTGGCCCCGGGTCGCAAACGACGTATCCACTGACCGGGCGCGCCGGCCAGCCCATGATGGTAACGGATGACCGCACGACGCCATCAGCGCCGGGCCATCGAATCCCGGGCGGCCCGCCCGGGCCCGCATTCACTCTTTGCGGTAGCTGTCGTGGCAGGCTTTGCAGGCTTTGCCGGTGTCGCCTGCGGCGGCCTTGATGGTGTCGATGTTGCCGGACTTGGCGGCCAAGTTGAACTTGCCCATCTCCTCCTGCATCTTGCCCGCCGCAGCTTTGAACTTGTCCATCTCGGTCCAGATTTCAGGCTTGGCCTTGGTCTCTCCCTTGTCGGTGCCTTCGATGAAGGCGACATACGGGAGCTTGGACATCGAGGTGGCGATTTCGGCGCTGTCGGCGGCGACCTTGGCGTCAAAAGGCGTCTTGCCGTTGGCCATTGCGGCGACCCGTCCGAAGTGCGTGGCCATGACGGTGAACACCGCCTTTCGGTACTTGATGGCGTCTTCGGGCTTGGCGAACTGCGCGGCGGCCGGCAGCGCTGTGGACAGGCCGATGGCTGCAACCACCATCAAAGGCATCGAGCGGAACAGACACTTCATTCAGTTTCTCCTGGCTGGGTTGAATCGTGCGGGTGGCGTGCGGGTGACGTTCGGGTGACGTTCGGGTGACGTTCGGGTCGGGCGCGCAGCGGGCCGGCGCTTGACCGCCGCAAGTGTACGAGGCATGGTGCCGCGCTATTCCCTGGCCCCGGCAATATCCCACCGGACCTGGCCGGCCATCGGCAACCCGGTTATCTTTGCGGCTGTGCGAGTCGAGGATCCAACATGAACGAACCGCTGCAGGCCGTGCGCGTGTGGGACCTGCCCACGCGCATCTTCCATTGGGTTCTGGCCCTGTGCGTGGTCGGCTCGGTGATCAGCGCCAAGGTGGGGGGCAACGCCATGGCGTGGCACTTTCGGCTGGGTTATGTGGTGCTCACCTTGCTCGCGTTTCGGGTCTTGTGGGGCCTGGTGGGGGGGCGCTGGTCGCGTTTCAGCAGCTTCGTCTATGCGCCGGCCACGGTGCTTCGCTATCTGCGCGGCCAGGTGCGGCCGAACGAGCACCTGGACGTCGGCCACAACCCGCTGGGTGCCTTTTCGGTCTTCGGGCTGCTGGCGCTGCTGGCGGCCCAGGTGGGCACCGGCCTGTTCGCCGATGACGACATTTCGAACACCGGCCCGTTGATCAAGTTCGTGTCGGGTGCGACCAGCAGTTTGCTGACCAAATGGCACAAGAACTTCGGCCAGTGGCTGATCATCGCCATGGTGCTGCTGCACGTCGCCGCCATCGTGTTCTACCTGACGAAGAAGAAGCAGAACCTGGTCCGGCCCATGCTCACGGGCGACAAGTGGCTGGACGCGCGCGTTCCGGCCTCGGTCGACCAGTTGCGCACCCGCGCGCTGGCGGCGCTGCTGGTGCTGGCCTGCGCGGCGGCGGTGGGCTGGCTGGTGGGGCTGGGCGGGTAGACTGGCTCGATTCATGTTCTCGCTCCCGCATGCAGCCGCCTGAGGATCCACCGCGGATCACGCTGGTGTACCCCGACACGCCGGCGTTGCAAGGCGCGGCGCGCTCGATCCTGCGCGAGTACGCCGACGGTCTGAATGTAGATCTGTGTTTCCAGAATTTCGAGGCCGAACTGGCGTCGTTTCCGGGTGACTATGCGGCCCCCTGCGGCCATTTCCTGCTGGCTTTCGTCGACGGCGCACTGGCCGCCTGCGGTGGCGTTCGCGGCTTGCCCGATGTCGACTACGCAAATGCCTGCGAGATGAAGCGCCTGTTCGTGCGGCCCGCCTTGCGCCGCTTTGGCCTGGGGCGGGTGCTGGCGCAGGCCTTGCTCGACGAAGCGCGCCGGGCCGGCTATTCCGTGCTGCTGCTGGACACGCTGGACGACATGGAGGCGGCCCGCGAGCTGTATGCGTCGCTCGGATTCGAAGAGATCCCGCCGTATTACTTCAACCCGATTGCAGGCGCGCACTACCTGAAGGCGGCGCTGGCCTGATGCCCTCGGCGCCCGTGGTGCTGGCGCGCACACACAGCTCCCACGGCAACGCGCGATGGGTGGCCACCTCCGCGTCGTTGAACGAAGCGAGCAGCAGGCGCGCGGCCTCGCGTCCGATCTCGTAGCGCGGTGGGCTCACGGTGGTCAGCGCGGGAGTCAACTGGCGGCTGATGGGAAAGTCGCCAAAGCCCATCAGTGCCAGCTGGCCCGGCACCGCCAGGCCGCGCGCCCCGGCTTCGAGCAGCGCCCCGCACGCCAGGTGATCGTTGGCAAATGCGGCGGCGCTGACGATGGCGCGCGAGCCGTCCATCAATGCCGTCAGCGCGAGCCGGCCGGATGCAATCGCCTCGCCCTTGGGCGCGGCGATCAAGCGCACGCTGGCGCCGGCGGCCTCGGCGGCGGCGGTGAATCCCGAGCCGCGTTCATGGGCCCGAAAGTCTTCCACGACACCACTGTCGACATAAGCCAGCGTCCTGTGCCCCTGGGCCAGCAAGTGATCGGCCATCGCCCGGCCGACCAGTTCGTGGTTGAAACCGACTTGCGCGAAGTCCGGCCTGGCCGCCGCCGCCTGCAGGTCCCACACCTCGATGACCGGCGTGCCGGCCAGAGCGGCCGCACGCAGCAGTGACAACGCGGCTTCGGTGTGGTGCCGGCCGGTGATCACCAGCCCGCTCGGAAACCAGCCCAGCAGCGCGCGGATCTGCTCCTCTTCGCGTTCCATCGAATACCCGGTGGACGCGAGCAGCAGTTCATAGCCGGCCGGCTGGAGCCCATCGCTGAGCCCCTGCACCGTCTCGGCAAAGATGGAATTGGCGATGCTCGGAATAATGGCCGCCACGATGCGCGAGCGCCCGCTGGCCAACTGCCCGGCCTGCTTGTTGGGCATGTAGCCGGTGGCCTGCAGCGCGGCGCGGATGCGGTCCGCGGTGGCGCCCGCCACCCGATGCGGCTCACGCAGGAAACGCGAGACCGTGATGGACGTGACGCCGGCCTGCTCGGCCACCTGCTCCAGCGTGACGCGGCCGTGACCACGTCGCTGGCGGGGAAACTTCGGATCCGGACTGCTGGAAGGCTTGGGCATAGGGTTTGTGAGGATGGACGAGGCAGCGGCAATCCACTAATGTTACCGCTAACATCAATTGTTGTCCACCCCTGAAACAGTAGCACGCAGCGCGGCCCGATGGAGGCCGCTGCGCACCCTGCCGACCATGCCCAAAACCCTTGCCGAATTGCGCAGCCGCCGCTGGTTTTCAGCCAGCGACATGCGCGCGTTCGCGCACCGCCAGCGGGCCCAGCAAATGGGCTTGCGGCGCGAGGACGTACTGGACAAACCGATCGTCGCGGTCATCAACACGTGGAGCGACCTGTCGCCCTGCCACGCGCACTTGCGCGAACGCGCCGACAGCGTCAAGCGCGGCGTGCTGATGGCCGGCGGCTTGCCCGTGGAGCTGCCCGCGATGAGCCTGGGCGAAGTGATGGTCAAGCCGACCACCATGCTGTATCGCAACTTCCTCGCGATGGAGGTCGAAGAGCTGCTGCGCTCGCTGCCGATCGACGGCGCGGTGCTGCTCGCGGGCTGCGACAAGACCACGCCGGGCACCTTGATGGGCGCGATCAGCATGGGCTTGCCGACGCTCCTTTGCGCCGCCGGGCCGATGCTGAACGACCGCCACCAGGGCAAGGCCGTGGGTGCGGGCACGCACACGCGCATGTTCTGGGACGAGTACCAGGCCGGCCGCGTGAGCCAGGCGGAGTGGGTGCACCTCGAATCGCGCATGACCCGCTCGCCCGGCACCTGCAACACCATGGGCACCGCCAGCACCATGACCAGCATGACGGAGGCGCTCGGCCTGGCCCTGCCCGGCTCGACCAGCATCCCGGCAATGGACTCGGCCCACACCCGCATGGCCACGAACTGCGGCGAACGCATCGTGCAGATGATCTGGGACGACCTGACGCCGCAGCGCATCCTGTCGCGCGGCGCCTTCATGAACGCGGTGGTGGTGCAGATGGCGCTGGGCGGTTCGACCAACGCGGCGGTGCACATCATCGCGCTGGCGCGCCGCGCGGGCGTCGCGTTGACGCTCGATGATCTGGACGCCGTGAGCCGGCGCATCCCCGTGATCGCCAACCTGTTCCCCAGCGGCGACCGGTTGATGGAAGATTTTTACTACGCCGGTGGCCTGCCCGCGCTGATGAACACACTGGCGCACGAGTTGTCCCTGAGCGAACTGACGGTCACCGGCCGCAGCGTGGGCGACAACATCCGGGGCTGCGAGGTGCTGGACGCCGAGGTGATCCGCCCGCTGTCCCAACCGGTCTGCAGCGGCGGCACGCTGGCGGTGTTGCGCGGCAATCTGGCGCCCGACGGCGCAGTGATGAAAGCGTCGGCGGCGAACCCGAAGTTCTTCAAACACTGCGGCCGCGCGCTGGTGTTCGACAGCCAGCCCGAAATGCAGGCCGCCATGCTGGACATGGCATTGGACGTCGATGAAAACACCGTGCTGGTGCTGCGCAATGCCGGCCCGGTGGGAGCCCCGGGCATGCCTGAATGGGGCGGGCTGCCGATTCCGAAGAAACTGCTGCAACGCGGCGTGCGCGACATGCTGCGCCTGTCCGATGCGCGCATGAGCGGCACGCACTACGGCAGCTGTGTGCTGCACATCTCGCCTGAAAGCGCGATCGGCGGGCCGCTGGCGCTGGTGCGCAGCGGCGACGAGATCGCGCTGGACATCGAGGCCCGCTCGCTGGCACTGCTGGTGGGCGACGACGAACTGGCGCGCCGGCGCGCCGCCGGGGTGGCGCCCACGCCGGCGTTCTCGCGCGGCTTCACGAGCCTGTACCAGCGCCACGTGACCCAGGCCCACGAGGGTTGCGATTTCGACTTTCTGCAAGGCACGGCGCCCACGCCGGAGCCGGTCATCTTCTGAAACCCGAAGGGACACCATGAACGCATTCAGACGCCTGCTCGCCGCCTCCGGCGCACAGCCGCCGGTGGGCACCTGGATCATGTCGGCCAGCCCGATCGTGGCCGAAGCGATCGGCTGCGCCGGCTTCGACTGGGGCGTGATCGACATGGAGCACACGCCGCTGGACATGATGGACATCGTGCACCTGCTCCAGGCGGTGGCCGGCACCAAGATGGTCCCGGTCGTGCGCGTGCCGTGGAACGAGACGGTGATGGTCAAGCGCGTGCTCGACGCCGGCGCGCAAACGCTGCTGTTCCCGTTCGTGCAGAACGCCGAAGAAGCGACGCGCGCCGTGGCCGCCACACGCTACCCGCCCGACGGCGTGCGCGGCATGGCGGGCATGAGCCGCGGCTCGCGTTTCGGCACCATTCCCGACTACTACAAGGCCGCCAACAAGCAGATCGGCGTGATCGTGCAGCTTGAAACGCCATCGGCGGTGGACCAGCTCGACGCCATCGCCGCGGTGGACGGCGTCGACGCCATCTTTCTGGGCCCGGCCGATTTGTCCGGCGCAATGGGCCACGTCGGCAACCTCACCCACCCGGCCGTGATGGACCTGATGAGCCGCGCGGCGCAGCGCTGCAAGGCGCTGGGCAAACCGGTCGGCACAGTCGGCGGCACACCCGAGGTGGTGGCGCAGTACCGCGCCGCCGGCTTCACGTTCGTGGCCATCGCGTCCGACCTCGGGCTGCTGATGCGCAGTGCCCAGGCCGCGGTGGCAGCGTTGCGCACCACCGGCGGCGAGCACGTGCACACCCTTTCGGGCGGCACGCAGACCAGCAACCAACCCCAGGGGTACTGAACCATGGCCGCAGTGGAACTCAAAGGTGTCGTCAAGAGCTACGACGGCAAGACGCAGGTCATCCATGGCATCGACCTGGACATCAAGCACGGCGAGTTCGTCGTCTTCGTCGGCCCGTCGGGCTGCGGCAAGAGCACGCTGCTGCGCATGATCGCCGGGCTGGAGACCATCTCCGGCGGCGAGGTGCGCATCGGCGACCAGGTCGTCAACGACCTGCCGCCGCGCGCGCGCGACATCGCGATGGTGTTCCAGGACTACGCGCTTTACCCGCACAAGAACCTGTACGACAACATGGCCTTCGGCCTGCGCCTGCGCGGCACCGACGAAGCCGAGATCAAACAGCGCGTGATGGACGCGGCCAAGCTGCTGCGCATCGACCACATGCTCGACCGCCGCCCGGGGCAGCTGTCCGGCGGCCAGCGCCAGCGCGTGGCCATCGGCCGCGCGATCGTGCGCCAGCCGAAGGTGTTCCTGTTCGACGAGCCGCTGTCGAACCTCGACGCGCAACTGCGCGGCGAGATGCGCAGCGAGATCAAGCGCCTGCACC
>JANORB010000227.1:0-10488 GCA_031415135.1 Methylibium sp. | reverse complement strand
GGAGACAAGCATGAAAACGCGCACCTTCAAGACCCGCAACGGAACCGACCTCCGCTTTTCGGCCGTGGGCCTGGGCCTGGGCCCGATTGGCGAAATCTACGAGCTGCTCGACGAGAAGACGAGCATCGCCACGGTCGAGCGGGCCCACCAGAGCGGCGTTCGCACCTTCGACACCTCGCCGCACTACGGCAACGGCCTGGCCGAATCGCGCCTCGGCGCGGGCCTGCGCCGCATCCCGCGCGACGACATCGTCGTCTCGACAAAAATTGGCAGGGTGATGGACCCCTTCAAGAAGCCGCCCGAGCGCAACAAGGGCGTCTATTCGCCCGGCTTCGTCGGCGGTTATGCGCATGCGCCGAACTTCGACTATTCATATGACGGCACGATGCGCTCGGTCGAACAGTCGCTGCTGCGCACCGGCCTGAGTCGCCTCGACATCCTTCTGATCCACGACTGCGACGTCTGGACCCACGGCGCCGACGCCGAGCGCCGTTTCAGCGAAGCCATGGGCGGCGCCTACAAGGCGCTGGACAAACTGCGCAGCGACAAGACCGTCGCGGCCATCGGCTTCGGCATCAACGAGGCCGACACCTGCGTCAAGTTCGCGCGCGCCGGCGACTTCGACGTGGCGATGATGGCCGGCCGCTACTCGTTGCTGATCCAGAACGGCATGGCCGAATTCCTGCCGCTCGCGCTCGAAAAGAAAATGGGCGTGATGCTGGCCGGCGTGTTCAATTCCGGCATCCTGGCCACCGGCGCCGTGCCCGGCGCGCGCTTCGAGTACCAACCCGCGCCACCGGACATCATGGACCGGGTGCGCCAGATCGAAGCGATCTGTGCCCGCCACGACACGCCGATCCGCCGCGCGGCGCTGCAATTTGCGCTGGCGCACCCCGCCGTGGTGTCGGTGGTGCTGGGCGCGGTGAACCCGTCGGAGGCCGAAGCGAATGCGGCCGATGCCGAACACCAAGTGCCCGCGGGCCTGTGGAGCGACCTGAAGGCTGCCGGCATCATCGACGCGTCCGCGCCGACCGCATGAGCCACGGGCGCTGGCCGGCGCCGCGCACGAGCCGCCGCGGCGCGAAGCCGTAAGCTCGTATTGTCAAGCGGCGGCCCAGGCGCTAGCATGATTTGGCACCATCCTGTGCGCATGCAGACAACAAAACCTCGCCAACGCGAAACCCAAGGAGACATCCCGTGAACAGACGCAAGACACTGAAGGCTGTTGCCAGCGCGGCCCTGGCCAGCGTGGCGGGCCTGACGAGCCGCATCGCCTTTGCCGCGAACCCGACCATGGTCACCGTTGTCAAGATCGCCGGCATCCCGTGGTTCAACGCGGTCGAAAAGGGCATCAAGAAGGGCGCCAAGGACTTCAACATCGACGCCTCGATGGTCGGCCCCGCGAACGTCGATCCGGCGCAGCAGGTGAAGCTGCTCGAAGACCTGATCGCCAAGAAGGTCAGCGTGATCGGCCTGGTGCCGCTGGACGTGAAGGTGTGCGAGCCGGTGCTCAAGCGCGCGCAGGCCGCCGGCATCAAGGTCATCACGCACGAGGGCCCTGAGCAGGAAGGGCGCGACTGGAATGTCGAGCTGATCGACTCGGTGCGCTTCGGCGAAGTGCAGATGCAGCGCATGGCCCAGGACATGGCCGAGGCGGGCGACTATGTCGTCTACGTCGGCACGCTGACCACGCCTTTGCACAACAAGTGGGCCGACGCCGCCATCGCGTACCAGAAGGCGAAGTATCCCAAGATGAAGCTGGTCGCCGACCGCTTCCCCGGTGCCGACGAGATCGACACCTCGTACAAGACCACGCTGGACGTGATCAAGGCCTACCCGAACCTCAAGGGCATCCTCGGCTTCGGCTCCAACGGGCCGATCGGCGCCGGCAACGCGGTGCGTGAGAAGAAGCTCGGCAAGAAGATCGCGGTGGTCGGCACGGTGCTGCCGTCGCAGGCCAAGGACCTGATCGCCGACGGCATCATCCGTGAGGGCTTCCTGTGGAACCCGACCGACGCCGGCTACGCGATGGTGGCGGTCGCGCGGCTGGTGCTCGACGGCAAGGAAATCAAGGACGGTGTTGACATTCCGGGGCTGGGCAAGGCGTCGGTCGACGTGAAGGGCAAGCTGATCAAGGTCGACAAGATCATGCGCATCAACAACGAGACTGTTGCAGGGCTGATCGCCGGCGGTCTCTGAGCGTTGGTTCCGACGACGCGGGCGAGGTGATCCCTCGCCCGCTTTCGCTTTCTCTTTCGCTTTCTCTTTCGCTTTTTGCCGACTCTCACAGGCTCCCGGACTTGGCCAATTTCCTCGACCTCCACGCGATCTCCAGGCACTTCGGCGGCGTTGTCGCGCTGCGCAACGTCGACCTCACCCTGGCCGAGGGCGAGGTGCATTGCCTGGTCGGCGAGAACGGATCGGGCAAGTCGACGCTGATCAAGATCATCGCCGGGGTGCTGCGTCCCGAGCCGGGCGGTCGCATCGTCATCGAGGGGCGCGAATTCCCGCACCTGAACCCGGTGCAGTCGACCGCCTGCGGCATCCAGGTCATCTACCAGGACCTGTCGCTGTTCCCCAACCTGAGCGTGGCGGAAAACATCGCCGTGGCCGGCCACCTCGGCGCGCCGCGGGTGGTGAACTGGCGCCGGCTGCGCATGACCGCCGACGCCGCGATGGCGCGGGTCGGGGCGTCGCTCGACCCGGACGCACGTGTGGAGGACCTCTCGATCGCGAACCGCCAGCTGGTGGCAATCTGCCGCGCGATGGCGGCCGACGCCAAGCTGGTGATCATGGACGAGCCGACCGCGTCGTTGACGCGCCATGAGGTCGATGCGCTGGTGCGCCTGGTGGCGGACCTCAAGCGCGCCGGCATCTGCATCGTCTTCGTCTCGCACCGCCTCGACGAGGTGATGGAGATCGCCGAACGCGTCACTGTGCTGCGCGACGGCATGAAGGTCGGGGTGTTCCCGGCGCGCGAGATGGATGACAAGAAGCTCGCGACCTTGATGACCGGCAAGGCCTTCGCCTACCAGACCAACCCAACCGATTTCGCGGCATCGAAGACGGTGCTTTCCGTGAACCGTCTGTCGCGCACCGGCCAGTACGAGGACATCAGCCTCGACATCCGGGCCGGCGAGATCGTCGGCCTGACCGGCCTGCTCGGTTCCGGCCGCACCGAATTCGCGCTGTCGCTGTTCGGCATGAACGAGCCGACCTCGGGTGAAATCCGCCTCAACGGCAAGCCGTTGGCGCTCAAGACCAATGCGCAGGCGATCGAGGAGGGCATTGCCTATGTGTCGGAAGACCGCCTGAATCTGGGGCTGGTGCTGGAACAGCCGATCTCATCGAACATCCTGGTCACGGTGCTCGACAAGCTGAGCAACCGTGTCGGCCTGGTGCCGGAGGCGACACGCCAGCGCACCGCGCGGCAATGGATCGACGACCTGGCGATCAAGGCGCCGAACCCGGACAACGCGGTTCGCACGCTGTCGGGCGGCAATCAGCAGCGCGTCGTGCTCGCCAAGTGGATGGCCACGCAACCCCGGCTGCTGATCCTCGACAGCCCGACGGTGGGCGTCGACATCGCGGCCAAGGACGGCATCTACGAGGTGGTGCGCGCGTTGGCGGCCCGCGGGGTGGCCATCCTGTTGATCTCGGATGAAATTCCCGAGGTGTTCTATCACGCCCATCGTGTGCTGGTGATGCGCCGCGGGCGCCTGGCCGGTGAATGTGTCCCGCACACGTCCTCTGAGGAAGAATTGCAGGCGGTGGTCGATGCCTGAGCACCCCGCGCTGCTGCGCTTTCGCCGCAGCCATGAATTCTGGCTGCTGGCGGTCGTGCTGCTGCTGTCGCTGGCCCTGTCGCTGGCCACCGACAGTTTCCTGACGTTTCAGAACCTGTTCGACCTGCTGACGTCGAATGCCTTCATCGGCATCCTGGCCGCCGGGCTGCTGGTCGTGCTGATCGCCGGCGGCATCGACATCTCCTTCACCGCGACCGCCTCCGTCGCGCAGTACGTGGCGCTGACGATCGGCATCCGCTACGGCCTGGGCTGGCTGGCGCTGTTCGCGCTGGCGGCCGCCGTGGGCGTGCTGTGCGGCCTGATCAACGCGCTGTTCATCACCCAGCTGCGCATCTCGTCGATCATCGTCTCGATTGCCACGCTGAACATCTTCTACGGCCTGCTGATCTTCACCACCGGCGGCAAGTACATCACCTCGCTGCCGAAGTTCTTCCGCGACGGCATTTCGTGGTTCGAATACGTTGACGCCAGCGGCGTGCCGTACGCGTTGAACCTGCAGATCCTCGTGTTGGTGCTGGCCTTCGGCGCCACCTGGCTGCTGCTGAACCGCACCAACATCGGCCGCCAGATCTACGCGATGGGCGGCAACAAGGACGCCGCGCAGCGGCTGGGCTTCCACGTCTTTCGCCTCAATTGCCTGGTCTACGGCTATCTCGGCTTCGTCGCCGGCATTGCCTCGCTGGTGCAGGCGCAGCTCGCCCAGTCGGTGACGCCGACGGTGCTGGTCGGCAAAGAGCTGGACGTGCTGGCGGCGGTGGTTCTGGGCGGCGCCAGCCTGACCGGCGGCGTGGGCACCGTGTTCGGCGCGATCCTCGGCGTCGCGCTGCTGGCGATCCTGCAGAACGGGCTGGTGCTGGTGGGCGTGTCGTCGTACTGGAGCCAATGGTTCGTCGGGCTGACGATCCTGTGCGCGGTCTCGATCACGGCCTGGTCCGACCGCCGGCGCCGCGCGGCCAAGGCGATCAACTGAAGGGGAGGGCTTTGATGAGCGTCGACAGCGCGGCATTTCGACCGGCATGGGTGCTGCACCGCTTCGTGAGCGGCGGGGCGGTGCCGATGTTGTCGCTGGTCCTGCTGGGGCTGGTGGGCGTGTTCTGGCTTCTGCTCGGCGACCGCATCTTCGGCGTCGGCCCGCTTCAGTCGATGGCGTTCCAGCTGCCGGAGCTGGGCATCCTGTCGCTGGCCATGATGGTCACCTTGCTGTCGGGCGGGCTGAACCTGTCGATCATCGCCACCGCCAATCTCTGCGCGCTGACGATGGCCTGGGTGCTGACGACGCAGGTGCCGGGTGCGCAAGGCTTCATGGGGGGCGGCTGGCAGGTGATCGCGGTGCTCGCGGGGGTGGCGGTCGCGGCGGTCGTCGGGCTGATCAACGGCTTCGTCATCGCTTATCTCGGCGTGTCGCCGATTCTCGCAACGCTGGGCACGATGACGATGTGCAAGGGGCTGTCGATCGGCCTCACGCGCGGCAACGTCATCTCCGGCTTTCCCGATCCGATCGTGTTCCTCGGCAACGGCACGCTCGCCGGCGTGCCGGTCGCATTGCTGATCTTCCTCGCGCTGTGCGTCCCGATCGCGGTGCTGCTGAACAAGAGCCCGTTCGGCCACAAGGTCTACATGATCGGCTCGAGCGAGAAGGCAACCCGCTATTCCGGCGTCGACACCCGGCGTGTGCTGCTCGGTGTCTACGTGCTGTCGAGCCTGCTCGCGATGGTGGCCGCCCTGGTCATGATGGCGCGGTTCAACTCCGCCAACGCGGCGTACGGTGAGAGCTATCTGCTGGTGACGATCCTCGCGGCGGTGCTCGGCGGCGTCAATCCGTTCGGCGGTTTCGGCAAGGTGGGCGGCCTGGTCATGGCGCTGATCCTGCTGCAGGTGATTTCCTCGGCCTTCAACCTGCTCGATTTCAGCCCGTTCCTGACCGTCGCGATCTGGGGCGCATTGATCCTCGTCGTCACGGCGCTCGGCGTCGTGCTCGAGAACCTCGGCGCCTCGAAGCGTTAGGGCCTGCCCGGCCGGCCTGCGCGGCCGCCAATCCGAACGCGGTTCGGCCTGATCACGCAGTCGTCGTGTCGAGCACCTCGATGGCCTTGCTCAGCACGTAGCGATTGAAATCGGCCAGCGGGATCGCCGCCGCGCCGTGAGTGTTGCCGTCGGTCCAGCTGATCGTCACGTCGAGCGCGGTCTTTTCGATCTCGCACGGCCCCTGGCGGATGACCATGCTCGCGCCGTCGCCCTCGCGGTACTCGACCTTGCCTTTGATGTGTGCGTTGGTGCCCATGCCGGCTCCTGAGGTGGTGGATGCGGGCAGTCTGCGCGGCGCGGTGCGGCCGGTGCGCAGGGCAAGGCGCCCTGGATGGGTAGTCGAAGTCCTACACCAGCGTGGTCCTTGCCCGGCAGCGCGACCGGGCCCGCACCTCACTCCCACTCGTATCGAAGCCCCAGCCACGCACCGCGCGGCGCGCCCAGGCCGCGGAACGACTCGTTCACCGGGTTGGCCGGGTCGAAGCTGTGGCCCGCGCCGTTGAACACGTTGCGCCCCAGGATGGCGAAGTTCGCGTACTGCCGGTTGAACAGGTTGTTGATGCGGGCGAACGCTTCCAGGGACTTGCCGATGCGGTAGCGGCCGTCCAGGTTCAGCACCGCGTAGCCGGGCACGGCGCCGCTCGCGTCCTGGTTGTTCTCGTCGCCGCGCGCGCGGCTCGAACTCACCGCCACCAGGTTGGCGCCGAACGCGAGCGCGTCGCTCGCGTCCAGGTCCAGCCGCAGGTGCAGCGACTGCCGCGGCACGCTGGGAATGCGGTTGCCGCGCTCCACCTGGATGTCGCCAGTGGCGTTGGCGGTGGAATTCGACGGGCTGTTCTCGATGAAGCCGGTGCGGTAGGTGGCATCGATGACGCTGTAGCGCGCGACGGCGTTGAACGGCCCCCAGCGCCGGCCCGCGTTCAGCTCGAGCCCCTGGCGCCGGGTCTTGCCGACGTTCTGGAAATAGCCCGCGTTGATGGCGCCTTCACTGCCGATGAACTGGATGTCGTCGCTCAGATCGGTGCGGTACACCGCCGCACTCCAGCTGAAGTCGTCGCTCTTGCCGCGCGCGCCCAGCTCCAGCGTCTGCGCCACCACCTTCTTCAGCGGCGGGTCGGCCAAAAAGGCGTTCGGCAACTTGCACGGCGCGGCCGGGTCGGCGCAGGTCAGCTCCATCGCGGTGGGGGCGCGCATGCCTTCGTTGTAGCTGGCATAGGCGGTGAGCTGCGCCGTGGGGTTGAAGTTCAACCCCAGCGCGGGGTTGAAGCGCCCGAAGCGGTGGTCGCCGTCGAGCCGCGGCTCCAGGCCGCTCTGGTCGCGGATGCTCACGCGCGCGGCGTTGTAGCGGCCGCTGGCGGTGAGTGTCCATTCGGGGCTGAGCGCCAGGCTGTCCATGAGGTACAGCGCCAGGTTGCGGTTGCGCGTCTTGGCGAACGTGTCGGTCTCGAAGGCGCCGGTCGGCACGGCCGCGCGGTCGGGCGTCAGCTCGGCGGGCTGGGCGTCCTGGGTGTAGGTGGCGCGCCCGAAGTCGCCGCCGGCGCCCAGCACCAACTGGTTTTTCAGGCCGGCAAGATCGCGGCTCAGCGTGACCTGCAGGCCGAAACCGGCGCTGGTCTGGTCGATCACCGAGCGGTCGTTCAACGCCTGCACGTTGTTCACCGCGCCGGTGGCCGGGTCGACCTCGCCGAACTCATCGTTGACGTTGCTGCTGACGTTGAAGTTGCGGTAGCGGCGCAGGTAGAGGTTGCCGCTGAGCAGCACATCGCCGCTGATGAAGTGGCTGCCCTTGAGCGCCAGCATCGTCAGCTTGTTGGTGTTGACGTCGGGGTGGGTGTAGGCCTGCCGGGGGTTGTCGAAAAACGAGAGTGGCAGGGTCTGCGTGCCTTCCAGGCGGTTGTTCGCGACGCTCAGGCTCAGCTCGACATCGGTGCCGTTGTGCTTGTAGCCCAGCTTGCCGAACAGCTGCCGCACGCGGCTGGGGTTGTGCTCGGCCCAGCCGGTTTCCCTCGACAGGTTGGCGGTGGCGAAAAAGTCCCACGGGCCCGAAACGCCACCCTGTTCCAGCTGCAGCGTGGTGCGCCCGAACGAGCCGGCGGACCACTCGACCGCGCCACCCGGGTTATCGCGCCCGTTCTTGGTGGCCACGGCCAGCGCGCCGCCCAGGGTGTTCAGGCCGAACAAGGGGTTCGAGCCGGGAATCAGCGTGATGCTGGCGATGGCCGACTGCGGCAGCAGGTCCCAGTTGACCACGTCGCCGAACGGCTCGTTGATGCGCACGCCGTCCTGGAACACCGACAGGCCCTGCGGCACACCCACCAGCGGCGACGCCGTGAAGCCGCGAAAGCTCACGTCCAGCTGGTACGGGTTGCCCTGCGCCGCGTTGACGTTCACGCTGGTCGGGTTCTGCTCCAGGAACTCGGTGACGTTGCCTTGGCGCTGTTTGCCCAGGTCGCGCGCGCCATAGGTCTGCACGTTGGCCGGCACGTCGCGCAGCGGGGTGCCCAGGCCGGGCAGCGGTGTGGTGCTGATCACGTCGACACGCGGCAACGCGACGGCGGCCGGTTGCGCCAGCGCGGGCAGGGCGGCGCCGGCCATGACCGCGGCGCCCGCGGCCCGCGCAAGTGGTGTGAACAGCGGTGTGAACAGCGGTTTGAATATTTGGCCGGCGCGCGGCAGGGGGCGAAACATCGTGTCTCCAGCGTTTTTGTCGGCATGGCGCGTCGCGTGGACACGCCAGCGTGCACGCTACCGAGGCGGGCGGCTTGGCGACAGGGAAAACTTCCCGATCGCCAAGTGGGTGTTGCGCGGACGACGCATCGGCGCCGGCTGCGGCGCCGGCGTCAAAGCCCGTCGGCGGCGATCACCCCATGTCGAATCGCCAGGTGGGCCAGCGCCGCCGACGTGCCGACACCGAGCTTTTCCTTGATCAGCGTCTGGTGGTTGGACACGGTCTTGGGGCTCAGCTTGAGTGCCAGCGCGCACGCGGCAATCGACTCGCCGCGCGCCAGCAGCCGAAAGATCTCGAACTCGCGCGCTGTCAGCGAATCGAGCGCGCCGCCGGGCGGCGTGCCCTGCAGCAGGTGGGCCGGCAGCTCGGGGCTCAGGTAGCGCTGGCCGGCGTGAACCCGGCGCACCGCATCGAGCAGGCTCTCGGGGGCGCTGCTCTTGGTCAGGAAGCCGCGCGCGCCCAGGTCAAACGCGCGCGCGACCAGCATCGCGCTGTCGTGCATGCTGAAGACCAGCACGCGCGCGCCGGGTGCGCGCGCCAGCACCCGCCGGATCAGCTCGAGCCCGCCGCTGCCGGGCATCGACAGGTCGGTGACGGTCACGTCCGGCGCATGCTGGGCAAACGCCGCTATCGCCTCGTCGACCCGGCCGGCCTGGGCCACGACCCGCATGTCGCCGGCCTGCTCCAGCAGGCGCTGGTAGCCGGCGCGCACGACCGGGTGGTCGTCGACCAGCAGCAGCCGGATCATGCCGGCGCGCCGCCCGCGGGCACGCTCATTTGAAGGCGCGTGCCGGCACCGGGCCGGCTGTCCACCTGCAACTGCCCGCCCAGCGCCGCGGCGCGTTCGCCGGCGCCCAGCAAGCCCAGCCCGCGCGTGTCGACCTGCGGGTTGAAGCCGCGGCCGTCGTCCTCCACCAGCAGCCGCAGCCCCTGCGCCGTGCGCTGCAGGTGGATGCGCACGCGCGTGGCGCCGGCATGGCGGACCACGTTGGACAGCGCCTCCTGCGCCACGCGGTACAGCGCGGTGTCGAGCGTGTCGCCCAGCTCGTCGAGCGCGCCGTCGGGGTGGAACACACAGGCGATGCCGCTGCGCTGCTCCCACGCTTCGCACAGCGCCTGCATGGCCGCCAGCAGGCCGAGTTCGTCCAGCTCGGCGGGGCGCAGGCGGCGCAGCAGGCTGCGCACGTTCTGGTACAGCGACTCGGCGGTGGCGGCGATCCGGGCCGCGGCCGCGGCGATCTGCCGCGGATCGTGCGCGCGCTGGATGTACGCCGCCTCGACCCGAATGGCGTTGCAGCTCTGGCCCAGCTCGTCGTGCAGTTCGCGCGCCAGCGCCCGCCGTTCGCTCTCTTGCACGTTGATCAGCTGGCGTGCCAGTTCGCGGTTGTGGTCGAGCAGCCGCAGCGCCTCGGCCTGGGCCTGGGCGCGCAAGCGCAGGGCCGCACCGGCCTCGGCGCGGCGGCGGAATGCAAACCAGGCCAGGCCGAACGCCAGAATCGTCAAGGCGGTGGGCACCTCGTCGACTTGCCAGAACTCCCAGCGCGCCGTCCAGCGCGACACGGTTTCGTGCCACTCCACCGCGCCGGCCAGCAGGAAGGACGCGAGCGTGAGCAGCACCACCAGCGCCAGGTCTTTGCGGGTGGAGGTGGACAATGCGGAGGACATGCTCAGGTCATCCGGCACAAGCTTCGAATGCACATCTCAAACGGGAATTCAACGCGGAACGATGGTTCGATGATACGGGCCAGCCCGGCGCTGCACGACTTCATGGCCCTGCTGGCCGGCAGCCTGGAGCAGGGCAGTTTCGTCAAGCTGGTGCTGGCCAAGTACAAGGGCGCCGAGCCGCAACTGAACCAGTTGATCGTGCGCCGGGTGGTGTTGCGCGACGCGCCCTGCCTGTCACTGGTGTACCGCTACCCGACCCGCGAC
>JANORB010000226.1:0-69416 GCA_031415135.1 Methylibium sp. | reverse complement strand
TTCAGGTCGTCCATGTCGACGTTGCCCATGTCGTCGCAGCGGACCACCACCACCTGCAGGCCGGCCATGTGGGCGCTGGCCGGGTTGGTGCCGTGGGCCGATTCGGGGATCAGGCAGATGGTGCGACGGCTCTCGCCGCGTGACGCGTGATACGCCCGGATGACCAGCAGGCCGGCGTATTCGCCTTGCGAGCCCGCATTCGGTTGCAGGCTGACGCCGCTGTAGCCGGTGGCCTGGGCGAGCCAGGCTTCGAGCTGCTCGCGCAACAGGTCGTAGCCGGCCAACTGGTCGCGCGGCGAAAAAGGATGCAGGTTGGCGAACTCCGGCCAGGTGACGGGAATCATCTCGCTGGTGGCATTGAGTTTCATGGTGCACGAGCCGAGCGGGATCATCGTGCGGTCCAGCGCCAGGTCTTTGTCGGCCAGGCTGCGCAGGTAGCGCAGCATGTCGGTCTCGGAATGGTGGCGGTTGAACACCGGGTGGGTCAGGAATGGGGTGGTCCGCGCCAGCGCTGCCGGGATCAGCGTGGCGATGCCTTTGTCAAACGCTGCGAAGGCTTCGCGCGATGGCGCTGGCGTACCGGCCGGGCCGCCGGGTGTTGTCAGCACGGCCAACAGCGTCGCCACGTCGTCGCGCGTGGTGGTTTCGTCCAGCGTGATCCCCACACTCCCGGCCGAGGCGCGGCGCAGGTTGAACCCGGCGTCGCGCGCGGCCTGCAGCACGGTGTCGGTCTTGTCCCCGGTGGCCACATGCAGGGTGTCGAACGCACTGCTGTTCAGCAGCGGCATACCGTGCGTGCGCAATCCCGCGGCCAGCACCGCGGCGTAGCTCGCCACGCGGCGCGAGATGCGCTTGAGCCCTTCGGGCCCGTGGTACACCGCGAACATGCTTGCCACCACGGCCGGCAGCACCTGGGCCGTGCAGATGTTGCTGGTGGCCTTTTCACGCCGGATGTGCTGCTCGCGGGTCTGCAGGGCCAGGCGGTACGCCGGGTTGCCATGCACATCAATGCTCACGCCCACCAGCCTGCCGGGCATCGACCGCTTGAACTCGTCCTTGGTGGCCAGGTAGGCCGCATGCGGCCCGCCGTTGCCCATGGGCATGCCCAAGCGCTGGGTGTTGCCGACCACGATGTCGGCGCCCATCTCGCCGGGTGGCACCAGCAAGGTCAAGGCGAGCAGGTCGGCGGCCACGATGGCCAGGCCGCCGCGCGCATGAATCGCGTCGATGGCGGGTTGGAGGTCGCGCACCTCGCCATCCAGGCCGGGGTACTGCAGCAGCACCGCGAACGCGTCCACCGCCCCCGCTGTTTCGGCCGGTCCGGTGGTGACCGTGATGCCCAGCGGCGCGGCGCGCGTTTGCACCACTTCCAGGGTCTGCGGCAACACATCGTCAGCCACATGGAAGGTGCTGGACTTGCTCTTGCCCACCCGCAGCGCCAGCGTCATGGCCTCGGCGGCGGCGGTGGCTTCGTCGAGCATCGACGCGCCGGCAATGGCCATGCCGGTCAGATCGCACACCTTGGTCTGGAAGTTCACCAGCGCCTCCAGCCGGCCCTGCGAAATCTCGGCCTGGTACGGCGTGTAGGCGGTGTACCAGGCCGGGTTCTCGAGCACGTTGCGCAAGATCACGCCAGGCGTGTGCGTGCCGTGGTAGCCCTGGCCGATGCAACTCTTGAGAACGGTGTTGAGGGCGGCGATGCCTTTGAGTTCGGCCAACGCCTGCGCTTCGGACGCCACGGTGGGCAGCGCCATCGCCTGGCTGCGCGCAATGCTGCGTGGCACGATGGCTTCGATCAGCGCCTGGCGCGAGGCCGCTCCGATCACCGCCAGCATGTGGCGCTCGTCGGCCTCTTGCACACCGATGTGGCGGGCGACGAATTCAGCGGCGTTCTCAAGCTCGCCGAGCGGCTTGTTGGCGGACATCAACATGGAAAGCCTTCTGCCGCGACGCGGCCGGTCTTTGGGATGTTCAAGCGTTCTTGACGAGCAGGTCGTAGGCGGGGCCGTCCATCAGCTGTTCGAATTCGGCCATGTTGTTCAGGTGCACCTTGAAAAACCAGCCGTGCCCCAGCGGGTCGGTGTTGGCCAGCGACGGGTCGGCGCGCAAGCCTTCGTTGACCTCGACCACTTCACCGCTCACCGGCATGTACAAGTCGGCCGCGGCCTTCACCGACTCGACCACGCCGGCCACCTCGCCCTTCTTGAAGGTGCTGCCCACGGCGGGCAGGTCGACGAACACCACGTCGCCCAATGCGTCCTGCGCGTGGTGCGTGATGCCGACGGTGGCGGCTTCGTGGTCTTCGATGTTGATCCATTCATGGTCGGTGGTGTACATGGTGGTCATGGGCTCTCCTGGGTGTTGCGGCCGTCTGCCGCAGCAGAAGCCGGGGTTGAACGGTCGACGAAATCAGCCGCGCACGTAGCGGTGCGGCGTGAATGGCAGGGCACTGACCCGCATGGGCTGCGGCTTGCCACGAACCTCGGCATAGACCTCATGGCCGGGCGCGCAATGGTTGATGGCCAGGTAGGCCATCGCGACCGGTTTGTTGACGGTGGGCGACAGCGTCCCGCTGGTCACCACACCGAGCTTGTGGCCCTGTGCGTCGTGGATGACGGCACCTTCGCGCACCGGCACACGCTCCAATCCGACCAGGCCGACGCGCTTGTTCGTCGGGCCCCGCGCCAGCTGGCCATCGATCACGTCGGCGCCCGGGTAGCGGCCCGCGCGCTCGCCTCCGGCGCGACGCACTTTCTGAATCGCCCAGGTCAGGCCGGCCTCGACCGGCGTGGTGGTGGCATGAATGTCGTGGCCATGAAGGCACATGCCGGCCTCCAGGCGCAGCGTGTCGCGCGAGCCCAGGCCGCCGGCCCGTACTTCGGGCTGGGCGAGCAATGCGCGCGCCAGGCTCTGTGCCTGCTCGGCCGGGACGGAGATCTCGAAGCCGTCCTCCCCGGTGTAACCGGAGCGCGTCACGAAGCAGGCCGCACCGCTCAGCATGGCGTGCATGCCGCTCATGAAGGTCAGCGTGGCGACGTCGGCGTTCAGCCGGGCCAGTGCCGCCACCGCTTTCGGGCCTTGAAGTGCGAGCAGCGCTCGTTCGGGCATCGGCCGCACCGTGCAGCGGTGGCCGATGTGGGTGACGAGGTGCTGGATGTCGGCCTGTTTGCAGGCGGCGTTGACGATCAGCAGAAGGTCGTCTTCACGCCGTGTGATCATCAGGTCGTCCAGGATGCCGCCGGCGGCATTGGTGAAGAAGCCGTAGCGCTGCTTTCCCACCGCCAGCCCCAGCACGTCGACCGGCATCAGCGACTCCAGCGCGCTGGCCGCTTCCGGACCGACCAGCCGCACCTGGCCCATGTGCGACACGTCGAACAAGGCCGCCGAGTCACGGCAGTGGCGGTGTTCGCTGAGGATGCCTTCGGGGAAGCTCACGGGCATGTCGTAGCCAGCGAACGGCACCATCTTGGCGCCCAGTTCAAGGTGCAAGGTGTGCAGCGGGGTCTGCAAAAGCGCGGGAGCGGACATGCGGTTCTCCGAGGGCAATCTTGAAACCCGGGTGGCCTGGCCACACCGGGGGAAAGCCCTCTCTGTCCGCTTTACCTGAGAGATTCGCTTCCGGCGCGCTTCGCGCACCATCTGCTTGCCCCTTCGGTGGGCCCACTCGGGGTGAGCCTCTCTCCAGCGAGGATCGCCTCTGACGAAGCGTTTACCAGTCCTTTTGCCTGAGCGTTCGAGACCGGTTCTTTTGAACCACCCTCTGCGCCGTCGGCGGCCCCGCAAAGGGCTCTCTCCTGGCGCGCAAAGTGTAGCAGCGGCAGAGACCGGCGAGTGGTCTGGCCGATCGAATCGGACCTCAGTCTGCGAGCCCGATAATCGCGCCCCATGACGGAAGCGAATGAATGGTTGAAGGTTGAGTCGTTGGATCTGGACGCCCAGGGCGTGGCTCACAACCGCGAAGGCAAGGTGGTGTTCGTCGACGGCGCATTGCCTGGCGAGGAGGTGCGGGTCACGGTGCAGCGGCGCAAGAACAACTGGGAGCAGGCTTCGATGAGCGCGATGCGGCGCGAAAGCTCGCAGCGCGTGCGACCTCAGTGCCGCCACTTCGGCACCTGTGGCGGCTGCAAGATGCAGCACCTGCACGTCGGAGCGCAGGTCGCCACCAAGCAGCGCGCGCTGGAAGATGCGTTGTGGCACCTGGGCAAGGTCAAGCCCGAACAGGTGCTGCGGCCGATCGAAGGCCCGGCCTGGGGCTACCGCTATCGCGCCAGGCTGTCGGTTCGCTTCGTTGCCAAGAAGGGCAAGGTGCTGGTCGGGTTTCACGAGCGCAAGTCCAGTTTCGTGGCCGACATGGACAGTTGTGAAGTGCTTCCGCCTCACCTGAGCGCGCTGCTCGTGCCCTTGCGCGAGCTGGTGGCCGGCATGGACCAGCGTGACCGCCTGCCGCAAATCGAAGTGGCGGTGGGAGACAGCGTGACGGCCCTGGTGTTGCGCCACCTGGAACCATTGGGCGAGGCAGACCGCGAGCGCCTGCGCGAATTCGGCATTGCGCACGGGGTTCAATGGTGGCTGCAACCCAAGGGGCCCGAGACCGTGCAATTGCTGGATGAGGGCGGACCGCAACTCGCCTACACGTTGCCTGAATTCGGCATCAGCATGCCGTTCAAGCCGACCGACTTCACCCAGGTCAACCACCAGATCAACCAGGTGCTTGTCGCGCGCGCCGTCCGCTTGCTGGCAGCGGGGCCGGGCGATCGCGTCATCGACTGGTTCTGCGGTCTCGGAAACTTCAGCTTGCCGATTGCACGGCAAGCCCGCGAAGTGCTCGGCATCGAGGGCAGCGCGACGCTGGTGCGCCGAGCCCAGGACAACGCGCTGTTGAATGGCCTGGGCGGCAGGGCCCGCTTCGGCACAAGCAACCTGTTCGAGCTCACCCCGATCGAGCTGATCGCCCATGGCACGGCTCAAAAGTGGTTGGTCGATCCGCCGCGCGAGGGGGCGTTCGCATTGGTCAAGGCGCTGGTCGAGCTGCGTGCGGGCTCGGTTGCCGCACCGGGCTGGGCGCCTCCGAGCCGGATCGTCTATGTGAGCTGCAATCCGGCGACCTTGGCGCGCGACGCCGGGTTGCTGGTGCACCAGGCCGGCTACCGCTGCACGGCAGCGGGGGCGGTGAACATGTTTCCGCACACCGCGCACGTGGAAAGCATGGCGGTGTTCGAGGCGGCATAAAACGAAAACGGGGCCCTCGGGCCCCGTTCAATGCCGGCTTGACCGAAGCTCAGTCGTTGTTGCCGGCAATGCCCAACAGCGCCAGCAGTGACTGGAACACGTTGTACACACTCAGGTACACGCCCAGCGTGGCGGTGATGTAGTTGGTTTCCTCGCCGTCCTGAACGCGCTTGAGGTCGTACAGAATGAATGCCGAGAAAATTCCGATGGCCAGCACGGCGATGGTGATCATCAGCGCGCTGGACTGCAGGAAGAGGTTGGCCAACCCCGCCACCAGCAGCATGATCGCGCCGATGAACAGCCACTTGCCCATCGCGGACAGGTCACGCTTGATGACCGACGACAGCGTCGCCATGCCCAGGAAGATCAGGCCGGTGCCGGTGAAGGCGGTCATGATCAGGCCCGCGCCGTTGGCCAGGCCGAGCACCGAACCGATCAGGCGCGACAGCATCAGGCCCATGAAGAACGTGAACGCCAGCAGCACCGGAACGCCGGCGGCCGAGTTCTTCAATTTTTCAATCGCGAAGATGAACCCGAACGCGCCGGCCAGAAAGACGATGGCGCTCATGCCCACGCCCATGCCACGCATCAGCCCGGTCGATACACCGAGCCAGGCGCCCAGAACGGTCGGCACCATCGACAGCGCCAGCAGCCAATAGGTGTTGCGAAGAACGCGGTTGCGTTGATCCACCGATACGCCGGTACCGGGAAAACCGGTGCGGGTGGGTTGCAGGCTTTGATCCATGAGATCTCCTAGTGTGTTTGGGATGGGAGCTATGACTCGCAGGCTGAATTCTAGTTCCCCATCCAGATGGCCGGAAAGTACCCGGCGGACAAGGGTGAGTTCACCGTCCGGCCGCTCGTCGCGGGCCGGATTGGCAGCATGCCTCGGCTACAATCAGCTGCTTGATCCTTCACCCCTTCGCCCGGCGAAACTCCCGCTGTTTCCGGACCGGAAACCCCCACGGTTTTCCAGACAGACTCAGGCTCGCAGAGCAGAGCTGGGCGCATCCAAGACACGGAGATTCCGGTGCCGCCGCAACTGCTCAAACCTCAAGCCCGGGCGATCCTGGCACTCGCGGACGGCACGGTTTTTGATGGTGTCTCCATTGGCGCTGCGGGCCAGGCGGTCGGCGAGGTGGTGTTCAACACCTCGCTCGCCGGCTACCAGGAAATCCTCACCGATCCGAGCTACTGCCGCCAGATCGTCACGCTGACTTACCCGCACATCGGCAACTGCGGTGTGAATGCCGAGGACGTCGAGGCGCGCAAGGTGCACGCCGCCGGCCTGGTCATCCGGGACCTGCCTGTCCTGGAATCGAATTTCCGCATGACGCTGACCTTGGCGCAGTACCTGCAGCGCGAAGGCACCGTCGCCATCGCCAACATCGACACACGGCGCTTGACCCGGATACTGCGCAGCAAGGGGGCTCAAAACGGCTCCATCTTCACGCGGCCCCTGGGCCAGCAGATCACGCCTGCGGACGTCTCCGATGCGATCTCCTCGGCCTGCGGTGCGCCCAGCATGGCGGGCCTCGACCTCGCCAAGGAAGTGACTGCGCGCGAAGCTTTCGAGTGGTCGCAAGGCGAGTGGACGCTGGGGGCCGGCTATGGCTCCCTGGGTCTGCCGAAGTTTCACGTCGTCGCCTACGACTTCGGCGTCAAGCACAACATCCTGCGAATGCTGGCCAGCCGAGCCTGCAAGGTGACGGTTGTTCCGGCGCAGACACCGGCGTCGGTCGTGCTCGCCCTCAAGCCCGACGGCGTCTTTCTCAGCAACGGCCCGGGGGATCCGCAGCCGTGTGACTACGCCATCGCCGCCATGCGCGAGCTGATCAACCAGGGTGTTCCGACCTTCGGTATTTGTCTGGGCCACCAGATCATGGCGCTGGCTTCGGGTGCGCGAACCTTCAAGATGAAGTTCGGCCACCACGGCGCCAACCACCCGGTCAAGGACCTCGATACCGGCCGGGTGTCCATCACCAGCCAGAACCACGGTTTCGCGGTCGACGAGAGCAGCCTGCCGGCCAACCTGAGACCCACGCATGTGTCGCTGTTCGACGGCACGCTGCAAGGCCTGGCCCGAGTCGATCGCCCGGCGTTTTGTTTTCAGGGACACCCGGAAGCGTCGCCCGGACCGCACGACATGGCCTACCTTTTTGACCGCTTCACTGCGCTGATGAACACCCACCGCAGCACTTCGGCGGGGAGCCAGAATGCCTAAGCGAGACGATCTCAAATCGATCCTGATCATCGGGGCCGGCCCGATCATCATCGGCCAGGCCTGCGAGTTCGACTACTCCGGCGCGCAGGCCTGCAAGGCCTTGCGCGAAGAGGGCTACAGGGTCATCCTCGTCAACAGCAACCCGGCGACGATCATGACCGACCCGGAGATGGCCGATGTGACCTACATCGAGCCCATCACCTGGCAGGTGGTCGAAAAGATCATCGCCAAGGAACGGCAGCGGTTCCCCGACGAAAAGATGGCGCTGTTGCCGACCATGGGTGGGCAGACGGCGCTCAATTGCGCGCTCGACCTGCACCGGCACGGCGTGCTGGCCAAGTACGGCGTCGAGATGATCGGCGCCAACGAGACGGCCATCGAGAAGGCCGAAGACCGGCTCAAGTTCAAGGATGCGATGACCGGCATCGGGCTGGCTTCGGCCAGGAGCGGCATTGCCCATTCGATGGAAGACGCGCTGGCGGTGCAGCGGCGGATCCGGGCCGACATCGGTGGCAATGGCTTTCCGATGGTGGTGCGCCCCAGCTTCACCCTGGGTGGCACCGGCGGCGGCATTGCCTACAACCCCGAGGAGTTCGAGGAGATCTGCAAGCGCGGCCTGGACCTGTCGCCGACCAAGGAGCTGCTGATCGAGGAGAGCCTGATCGGCTGGAAAGAGTTCGAGATGGAGGTGGTGCGCGACCGTGCCGACAACTGCATCATCGTCTGCGCCATCGAAAACCTCGACCCCATGGGCATCCACACGGGCGACTCGATCACGGTGGCCCCGGCGCAAACGCTGACCGACAAGGAGTACCAGTTGTTGCGCGACGCCAGCATCGCGATTTTGCGCGAGATCGGCGTCGACACCGGTGGCTCCAACGTTCAGTTCTCGATCAACCCTAAAGACGGGCGCATGGTGGTGATCGAGATGAATCCGCGGGTGTCGCGCTCGTCCGCGCTGGCGTCCAAGGCCACCGGTTTTCCGATCGCCAAGGTGGCGGCCAAGCTGGCCGTGGGCTACACGCTGGACGAGTTGCGCAATGACATCACCGGCGGCGCCACGCCGGTGAGCTTCGAGCCCAGCATCGACTATGTGGTGACCAAGATCCCGCGTTTTGCGTTCGAGAAGTTCCCGGCCGCTGACTCGCGCTTGACGACACAAATGAAGTCGGTCGGCGAGGTGATGGCGATCGGCCGAACCTTCCAGGAGAGTTTCCAGAAGGCGTTGCGCGGGCTCGAGACCGGCATCGACGGATTGAGCGAGCGCAGCACCGATCGTGAAGAAATCGTCCAAGAAATCGGCGAGGCCGGGCCGGAGCGGATTCTGTACGTTGCGGATGCGTTCCGCATTGGCATGAGCCTGCAAGAGGTGTACGAAGAGACGGCCATCGACCCGTGGTTTCTGGCCCAGATCGAACAACTCGTGCAAACCGAACAGGCGTTGGCCGGCAGGTCGCTCGCCAGCCTGTCGGTGGATGAACTGCGTTACCTCAAGCAAAAGGGCTTTTCGGACCTGCGCCTGGGCAAGCTGCTGGGAACCCACCAGCACGACGTGCGCCAGTCGCGCCACCGCCTGGGCGTTCGCCCGGTCTACAAGCGGGTCGACACCTGTGCCGCCGAATTCGCGACGCAGACCGCCTACATGTACTCGACCTACGACGAAGAGTGCGAGGCCGAACCGACCCGGAACCGCAAGATCATGGTGCTCGGTGGTGGCCCGAACCGCATCGGCCAGGGCATCGAGTTCGACTACTGTTGTGTGCACGCCGCGCTGGCGCTGCGCGAAGACGGCTACGAGACCATCATGGTCAACTGCAACCCCGAGACCGTGTCGACCGACTACGACACCTCGGACCGCTTGTACTTCGAACCGGTCACGCTCGAAGACGTGCTGGAAATCGTCGACAAGGAGCGGCCGGTCGGCGTGATCGTGCAGTACGGCGGGCAGACGCCATTGAAGCTGGCGCTGGACCTGGAGCGTGCCGGCGTTCCCATCATCGGCACCTCGCCAGACAGCATCGACATAGCCGAGGATCGCGAGCGTTTTCAGAAGCTGCTGCATGAACTCGGCCTGAGACAACCGCCGAACCGGACCGCGCGGACCGAAGAGCAGGCGTTGCTGCTGGCCCAGGAAATCGGCTACCCGCTGGTGGTGCGCCCGAGCTACGTGCTCGGCGGCCGCGCGATGGAGATCGTGCACGGCGACAAGGACCTGGAGCGCTACATGCGCGAAGCGGTGAAAGTGTCCGAAAAATCGCCGGTGCTGCTGGACCGGTTTCTCGATGACGCGATCGAAGTCGATGTGGACTGCATCAGCGATGGCGGCACGGTGATGATCGGCGGCATCATGGAGCACGTCGAACAGGCCGGAATCCATTCGGGCGATTCGGCCTGCTCGTTGCCGCCGTATTCGTTGCCGGCGCGATTGCAGGACGAGATGCGGCGCCAGACCAGGGCGATGGCCAAGGCGCTCAAGGTCGTGGGGCTGATGAACGTTCAGTTCGCCATTCAGGGCGAGGGCGACAGCGCGGTGGTGTATGTGCTGGAGGTGAATCCACGGGCGTCGCGCACGGTGCCGTTTGTCTCCAAGGCAACCGGCCAGCCACTGGCCAAGATCGCCGCGCGCTGCATGGTCGGGCAAAAGCTGTCCGATCAGAAGCAGGGCAACGGGCGCGAACCCGGCGAAGTGATTCCGCCCTACTTTTCCGTCAAGGAAGCTGTGTTTCCGTTCAACAAGTTTCCCGGCGTGGACCCGATTCTCGGCCCCGAGATGCGGTCCACGGGCGAGGTGATGGGGGTCGGGCGCAGCTTTGGCGAAGCGATGCTCAAGAGCCAGTTGGGCGCGGGCTCACGCTTGCCGACTCGCGGCACGGTGTGCATCACCGTGAAAAATGGCGACAAGGCCCGGGCGGTGGCGGTTGCACGCGATCTGCACACAATGGGTTTCTCGATCGTTGCGACCAAGGGGACCGCCGCCGCCATTCATGAGGCCGGTGTTCCGGTGCGGCCTGTCAACAAGGTCAAGGACGGCCGCCCGCACATCGTCGACATGGTCAAGGCGGGCGAGATTCACCTGGTGTTCACGACCGTGGACGAGACCCGCACCGCGATCGCCGATTCGCGCCACATCCGCCAGGCCGCGTTGGCCCACCGCGTGACCTACTACACCAGCATGGCGGGATGCGAAGCGGCGGTCGAGGGCATGAAGCATCAGGACGATCTGGTGGTCGTGTCCTTGCAGGAACTTCACGTCGAACTGAACTAAACTAGGCGCGCTCGTTCATCTGCCGCCGCCGGACCCCCAGGCGGCGGTTTCGTTTCTACTGCAAGGGTTTGATCATCATGGCCACCATTCCGTTGACCCTGCGCGGCGCCAGCAAGCTGAAAGAGGAATTGGCGCGTTTGAAGACGGTCGAGCGGCATGCGGTGATCCAGGCGATATCGGAGGCCCGGGCGCAGGGTGATTTGTCGGAAAACGCCGAATACGAAGCGGCCAAGGACAAGCAGGGCTTCATCGAAGGGCGCATCCTGGAGATCGAAAGCAAGCTCGCCGCCGCCCAGATCATCGACCCGGCCACACTGGACGCCGGCGGGCGCATCGTGTTCGGCTCGACCGTCGATCTTGAAGAGGAAGCCAGCGGCTCGCGCGTGACCTACCAGATCGTCGGCGACGACGAGGCTGACCTCAAGCTGGGGAAAATCTCCATCAGTTCGCCGATTGCGCGCGCATTGATCCGCAAGGAGGTTGGCGACGTGGCCGAGGTGCAGGCCCCGGGCGGGCTCAAGCACTACGAAATCGTCGACGTGCGCTACATCTGAATCAGGGCTGCTGAGAACTCTTCTTGACGCTGCTCAGCCGCTTGCGGGCACGCTTGAGCTCACCGCCCGCGGCGATGCGCTGATTGCCGAGCACCTTGATCTTCTTGACCTGGGCGCGGTGGTTGCCGCTCTTGGAGAACTTGAGGATCTTCACCACCTTGGGGCCGGGCCGGCGATCGGTGCGCTCTGCCTTTTCTTTCGGGGGCATCGGGCGCCAAAGCACCAGCAACTTGCCGATGTGCTGGATCGGCGCCGCATTCAGCGCCTCTGAAAGCGCGGCCAAGATGCCTTCGCGCGTTTCGCGCTCGTCGGACAAGACGCGCACCTTGATCAGGCCGTGGGCATTCAACGCCGCATCGGTTTCATTCTGGACCGCCGAGGTCAGGCCGTCAGACCCGATCATCACCACCGGGTCAAGATGATGGGCGTCGGCGCGATGTTCCTTGCGCTGGGCAGGGGTCAAGTGGATGGCAGGCATGCCCGTATTATCGACTCAGCATGAAGACTCAAACCAAAAGCAAGAAAGTCAACAAGGCGTGGCTGCACGACCACATCAATGACCCGTACGTGAAGCAGGCGCAGCGAGAGGGCTATCGGGCGCGCGCGGCCTACAAGCTGAAGGAAATCGACGACGAGCTTCACTTGCTCAGGCCCGGCCAACTTGTGGTCGACCTGGGCGCTGTGCCCGGGGCCTGGAGCCAGTACGTGCGGCGCAAATTCGCGCCCAAGGAGGCGGGCGCGGGTGGCGCGGCGGTGGGTGCGCTCAACGGAGTCATCATTGCGCTGGACGTGCTGGATTTCGAGCCGATCGAAGGAGTCAGCTTCATTCACGGTGACTTTCGGGAAGCGTCGGTTCTGGCGCAACTGGAAACCCTGCTGGCGGGCAGGGTGGTGGACGTGGTGCTCTCCGACATGGCGCACAACCTCTCCGGCGTTGAAAGTTCAGATTCGGCCCGGATGAGCGACCTGGTCGAACTGGCGGTCGACTTCGCCAGCAATCACCTCACGCCCCACGGAGCGCTGGTCTGCAAGGTGTTCCATGGCAGCGGCTACAGCCAACTGGCCAAACTGTTCAAGTCGACCTTTCGGGTCGTCAAGCCCATCAAGCCAAAGGCGTCGCGTGACAAGTCGGCTGAAACCTTTCTCGTCGGAATCGGTCTGAAACCAAGGACCGAAAGGCGGGTTTTCGGCCCTATTGCTTGATTCAAGGCAATCCAGCCGATCCGTCAGCGAGGACGAGCCCACAAGCAACGGGCTTGCTTCGACTAAAATTGACCCCATGTGCCGACAACTGCGAGCGAATGTCCTGTCGCTCGGCTGCACGTCTTGACCCGGAGAAGGAGCCGCGTTGAACAATCAATGGTTCTCAAAAGTCGCTGTCTGGTTGGTGATTGCACTGGTGCTGTTCACGGTGTTCAAGCAGTTCGACCGCGGGGTGGCGCAGGGCGGGATGATCGGGTATTCCGATTTCCTGGAAGAGGTGCGCAGCAAGCGCATCAAGACCGTGCAGTTGCAGGAAGGTCCGGGGGGCAGCACTGAAATCAGGGCTCGCACCACCGACGACAAGGAATTGCGCACCACCGCCACCTACCTCGATCGGGGCTTGGTCGGTGACCTCATCAACAACGGCATCAAGTTCGATGTCAAACCGCGCGAAGAGCCTTCGTTTCTGCTCAGCATGCTGGCCTCCTGGGGCCCGATCCTGTTGCTGATCGGCGTGTGGATTTATTTCATGCGGCAAATGCAGGGCGGAGGCAAGGGGGGCGCATTCAGTTTTGGCAAGTCCAAGGCGCGGATGCTCGATGAAGCCAACAACACCACCACGTTCGGCGACGTGGCGGGCTGCGATGAAGCCAAGGAAGAAGTCAAGGAACTGGTCGATTTCTTGAAAGACCCGCAGAAGTTCCAGAAACTCGGCGGGCGAATTCCGCGCGGTGTGCTGCTGGTGGGCCCGCCCGGAACCGGCAAGACCTTGTTGGCCAAAGCCATCGCAGGCGAAGCCAAGGTGCCGTTCTTCTCGATTTCGGGCTCCGACTTCGTCGAAATGTTCGTCGGTGTCGGCGCCGCACGGGTGCGAGACATGTTCGAGCAGGCCAAGAAGAGCGCGCCGTGCATCATCTTCGTCGACGAAATCGATGCTGTCGGCCGCCACCGCGGGGCGGGTTTGGGTGGCGGCAATGACGAGCGCGAGCAGACCTTGAACCAGATGCTGGTCGAGATGGATGGCTTCGAAACAAATGTCGGCGTGATCGTGATGGCCGCGACCAATCGCCCCGACATCCTGGATCCCGCGCTGTTGCGCCCCGGCCGCTTTGACCGGCAGGTGTACGTCACCCTGCCCGATGTGCGTGGACGGGAGCAGATTCTCAACGTTCACATGCGCAAGGTTCCGGTGGGGCAGGACATCCGGGCCGACATCCTGGCGCGTGGAACGCCCGGGTTTTCGGGCGCCGATCTGGCCAACCTGGTCAATGAAGCGGCGCTGTTCGCGGCAAGGCGCAGCGGCCGGGTGGTCGAAATGGTCGATTTCGAGAAGGCCAAGGACAAGATCATGATGGGCCCGGAGCGCAAGTCCATGGTCATGCCCGAAGAGGAGCGCAGGAACACTGCCTACCATGAGTCGGGTCACGCCCTGGTTGCCAGGTTGGTGCCCAAGACCGACCCGGTTCACAAGGTGACGGTGATCCCTCGTGGCCGGGCGCTGGGCGTGACCATGCAATTGCCCGAGACCGATCGCTACAGCCTGGACAAGGAGCGCATGCTCAGCACGATCTCGGTGCTGTTCGGTGGCCGGATCGCCGAAGAGGTGTTCATGAACCAGATGACGACGGGTGCCAGCAACGACTTCGAACGCGCCACCCAGATTGCCCGCGACATGGTCACGCGCTACGGCATGTCCGATGAACTCGGGCCGATGGTCTACGCCGAGAACGAGGGCGAGGTGTTCCTTGGCCGTTCGGTCACACGCCAGGTCAATGTCTCCGAGCAGACCATGCAGAAGGTCGATTCGGTGATTCGCCGCATCATCGATGAGCAGTACGCCCTGGCGCGCAAGTTGATCGAAGACAACAAGGACAAGATGCACGCCATGGCCAGCGCCTTGCTGGAGTGGGAGACCATCGACTCCGACCAGATCGACGACATCATGAACGGCAAACCGCCGCGGCCGCCGAAGGACTGGACGCCTTCGACCACCCGGCCCAGCGTCGTGCCGCCGCCGGTGACCCCCGGCAGCGCGCCAGCGGCTGCCTGAACTTTGTCTTTCCAGGCAGACGGGGCTTCGGCCCCGTTTGCCATTTGATGGGCCCCGCGGGTTCCCGGCATGCACTGGCAAACCACCCGTTTTCAAATTGATCTCACGCGGGTTCGCGTGATGGGCATCGTCAATGTCACGCCCGATTCGTTTTCCGATGGCGGCCGGCTTGCCAGTACCGCGGCGGCTCTGAGGCACTGCGAACAACTGCGGAACGAAGGTGCCGACATTCTTGACATCGGCGGCGAATCAAGCCGGCCCGGCGCACAGCCGGTGCCGTTGCAGCAGGAACTCGATCGTGTGCTGCCGGTGCTCGAAGGCGCATTGAAACTGGGTTGCCCGCTCTCCATCGACACCACCAAACCGGACGTGATGCGTGCTGCGCTGGCGCTGGGCGCGGACATCGTCAACGACATCGGTGCCTTGCGCGCAGACGACGCCGCCGCGGCGGTGCGCGCCCATCCGTCCTGCGGGGTCTGCCTGATGCACATGCGCGGTGAACCCGGGTCGATGCAGCAGCGGCCCGCGTACGCTGACGTGGTGGTCGAGGTCGCCACGTTCCTGCGCGAGCGGCTGCATGCGCTGGGGGCGGTCGGCATCGCGGCCGACCGCATCGTCCTCGATCCGGGCATCGGCTTTGGCAAAAGCGCCGAGCACAACATCGAGTTGCTGAAACGGCAACCGGAACTTCTGGCGCTCGGTCGGCCGCTGTTGGTGGGGTGGTCGCGCAAGTCGACCCTTGGGGCGATCACCGGGCGGGCGGTGGCCGAGCGGCTGGCCGCCAGCGTGGCGGCGGCTCTGGCGGCGGTTCAGTATGGCGCGCGCGTCATCCGTGTGCACGATGTCGCGGCGACGACCGATGCGTTGAAGGTGTGGCGCTCAGCCGGCCTGTGCCAGTGACAATGGCGCCTCAAGAGGATGGATCGACATGAGCAGAATCTACTTTGGAACCGATGGCATCCGCGGAACCGTGGGGCAGCACCCGATCACGCCCGATTTCATGTTGCGCCTGGGCCATGCCGTGGGCCGGGTTCTGAAGGCCGACGATCCGAAACCGACCGTGCTGATCGGCAAGGACACGCGCATCTCCGGGTACATGATCGAGTCGGCACTGGAGGCCGGGTTTGCCTCTGCCGGGGTCGATGTCCTGCTGACCGGCCCGCTGCCGACGCCGGGCGTGGCCTACCTGACCCGCGCGTTGCGGCTGAATCTGGGCGTGGTGATCAGCGCCTCGCACAACCCGTTCGCCGACAACGGCATCAAGTTCTTCTCCGCCAGTGGAGAGAAGCTGCCCGATGTGTGGGAGCAGCAGGTCGAAGCCGCGCTCGAACAGCCCGCCGCATGGGTGGAGTCGGCGAGGCTGGGCAAGGCGCGCAAACTGGACGACGCGCGCGGCCGGTACATCGAATTCTGCAAGAGCACCTTCAGCAACGATCTGTCGCTCAAGGGCGTCAGGATTGTCGTCGATGCGGCCCATGGCGCGGCGTATCAGGTGGCGCCCGACGTCTTCCACGAGCTGGGCGCGGAGGTCATTGCCATCGGTTGCAGCCCCGACGGCACCAACATCAATGCGGGATTCGGCGCCACCGCGCCCGCTGCGCTCGTGGCCGCGGTCAAGGCACATGGGGCGGACTACGGCGTGGCCCTGGACGGTGACGCCGACCGCCTGCAGCTGGTGGACGCACAAGGCCGCCTCTACAACGGCGATGAGCTGCTGTACCTGATGGTGGTGGACCGGCAATCCCAAGGCCTGGCGGTGCCCGGTGCAGTGGGCACGCTGATGACCAACATGGCGGTCGAGCTCGCGTTGCGCCAGCGTGGTGTCGAACTGGTTCGCGCCAAGGTCGGCGACCGCTACGTGCTGGAAGAGCTGGCCTCCCGCGGTTGGCAGCTGGGCGGCGAAGGCTCGGGCCATTTGCTGGCACTGGACAAGCACACCACGGGCGACGGCATCATCAGCGCCTTGCTGGTGCTGCAGGCCGTCAAGCGCACGGGCAAGTCCATGGCGCAACTGCTCGACGACGTGAGCCTGTTCCCGCAGACACTGATCAATGTGCGGCTCGCGCCTGGCACCGACTGGAAATCCAATACGCGCCTGGCCGCAGAGCAATCGGCAGCGACGCGCGAGCTGGCGGGCCAGGGCAGGGTGCTGATTCGTGCGTCGGGCACCGAACCCCTGGTGCGGGTGATGGTCGAGGCACGTGACGCCATCCTGGCGCAGCGCTGTGCCCAACGAATGGCCGATACGCTGCGCTGATCGGGAAGTAGCAGACGCCTGGCTGGCTCAGGCAGTCACTTCGGTGCCGGCGGGAGCAGCACCCGGTCGATGATGTGCACCACCCCGTTGCTGACAGGCGCGTCGGTTGTGGTCACGGCCGCTTCTTCAACCGTCACGAATGCGCCAGCCTTGTTCAGCGCCCCATTGACCTCAGCAATGCGGGATCTTTGCCGAGCGCTTCCAGTGTCTTGGCGGGTACAGCCTTGAACGCGTCATTGGTCGGCGCAAACACGGTGAAGGACCCGGGAATGCAGATCCGCGCCCTCACCGCCGAACAGGCGCGGTTCCTGATTGCCGTTCACACCCGGGCTGTCACATGGATGTCACAAGCCGTGCCTACAGTGAACCCATTCAAATGCCGAGCGAATTTTCGCAATGAAAGGATTGATCATGAGCTTCCATGCCACCCGCATTCCATTGGCTTGCGTCGCCCTGGCCACGGTCACCGGCGCTGCTTTCGCGCAGGACGTGACAGGGGCCGGCGCCACCTTCCCGGCGCCGCTGTACGCAAAATGGGCCGACGCCTACAACAAGGCCACCGGCGCGCGGATCAACTACCAGTCCGTGGGATCCGGCGCAGGCTTGAACCAGATCCGCAGCAAGACGGTTGATTTTGGCGCGTCCGACATGCCGCTCAAGGACGACGCCCTGGCAAAAGACGGTCTGGTCCAGTTTCCGACCGTGATCGGCGGCGTGGTGCCGGTGGTCAACATCAAGGGCATCCAGCCGGGCCAGATCAAGCTGACCGGGCAGGTGCTGGGCGACATCTACCTTGGCAAGATCACCAAGGGGAACGATGCGGCCTTGACCACGTTGAACCCCGGTCTGGCGTTGCCAGACGCGGCGATCTCGGTGGTGCGGCGCGCCGACGGCTCGGGCACGAGCTTCATCTTCACCAACTACCTGTCGAAGGTGAATGCGGAATGGCAATCCAAGGTGGGTGAAGGCACCGCCGTGAACTGGCCCACCGGCGCCGGTGGCAAGGGCAACGAGGGCGTGGCGGCGTTCGTCAACCGGCTGCCGAACTCGATCGGCTATGTCGAGTACGCGTATGTGAAGCAAAACAAGATGACCTACACGCTCTTGAAAAACAAGGACGGGCAATTCGCAGCACCCGACGACGCCAACTTCAAGGCGGCGGCCGCGGGCGCCGACTGGTCCAAGACGTTCTACCAGGTGCTGACGGAGCAGCCTGGCAAAGACACCTGGCCGCTGTCGGGTGCGACCTTCATCATGATGCACAAGGCGCAGGACAAACCGGCGCAAGCGGCCAACACGCTCAAGTTCTTCGAATGGGCGTTCGGCACCGGAGACAAGATGGCCGCCGACCTCGAATACGTGCCCTTGCCCGACGCGGTGAAAGACCTCGTGCGCAAGCAGTGGGGCGAGATCAAGGACGGCGCGGGCAAGCAAGTCGCCTTCAAGTAAACCGTTCGACGACGCGCATCGGCGCACCGCGTCCGGTCGGGTCAGAACAAGGAGGGTGGACCTGTGGCTGCTACGCTTGCGGCATCGCACTATGACAATCACAAGATGCAGCGCACCGACCCCCTCGGCTCACCCCCCGACAACCGGCGGTCGTCGCCGTGGATGGACAGCGTGTTTTCGGTGCTCGCCCACGGCGCCGCGCTGCTCACGCTGGCGCTGCTGGTCGGCATCATCATCTCGCTGCTGGTCGGCGCCATGCCGGCGATCCGCGAGTACGGCCTGAGCTTCTTGTGGCGGACCGAGTGGGACCCGGTGCAAAACCGCTACGGCGGCCTGGTGATGATCTACGGCACGGTGATGACGTCGCTCATCGCGCTGGTGATTGCGGTTCCCGTGAGCTTCGGCATCGCGCTGTTCCTGACCGAGTTGTCGCCCGCCTGGCTGCGTCGTCCTCTGGGCGTGGCCATCGAGTTGCTGGCCGCTGTTCCATCCATCGTCTACGGCATGTGGGGCCTGCTGGTGTTCAGCCCCATCTTGTCGACCTTCGTTCAGCAGCCGCTCCAGAAGCTGCTGGTCGATGTTCCGGTGCTGCGCGAACTGGTGTCCGGCGCGCCGGTGGGCATCGGCATCCTGTCGGCGGGGATCATCCTGGCGATCATGATCATTCCGTACATCGCCGCAGTGATGCGCGATGTGTTCGAGGTCACTCCACCCATGCTGAAGGAGTCGGCCTACGCGCTTGGTTCCACCACCTGGGAAGTGATGTTCAAGGTGGTACTGCCCTACACCAAGACCGGCGTCATCGGCGGCATCATGCTCGGCCTGGGCCGAGCCATCGGTGAGACGATGGCTGTCACCTTCGTCATCGGCAACTTCAACCAGCTCAACAGCCTGTCGCTGTTCGAGGCAGCCAACAGCATCACGTCGGCCCTGGCGAATGAGTTCGCGGAGGCCGGTGCGGGCTTGCACCAGGCCGCATTGATCTACCTCGGGCTGGTGCTGTTCTTCATCACGTTCGTGGTGTTGGCGCTGTCCAAGCTGTTGCTGGCCCAACTGAAGAAGCGCGAAGGGGAGCGTTCATGAGCACTGCGTCCAGTCTGGCCAGCGATGCGCGCCTGGCCAAGCACAAGCGCCGCAAGCGGCTCAATGCGGTGGCGCTCACGCTGTCGCTGGGTGCCATGGCGTTCGGCCTGTTCTGGCTGATCTGGATCCTGGCCGAGACGGTCCGGCTGGGTTTGGGCGGCATCAACCTGGCGGTCTTCACTGAAATGACGCCTCCGCCGCAAGCAGAGACCGGCGGTTTGGCCAACGCCATCTTCGGCTCGCTGATGATGGTGGGCACGGCCACGCTGATCGGCACGCCGGTGGGTGTGATGGCGGGCATCTACCTGGCCGAATACGGGCAAAAGGGCTGGCTCGGCGGCGCCACCCGCTTCATCAACGACATCCTGCTGTCGGCGCCGAGCATCGTGGTCGGCTTGTTCATCTACGCGGTGGTGGTGGCGCCGATGAAGAGTTTTTCCGGTTATGCCGGTGTCCTGGCGCTGGCGCTGATCGTGATCCCGGTGGTGATTCGGCAGACCGAGAACATGCTGCTGCTGGTTCCCAACGCATTGCGCGAGGCGGCCTACGCGCTGGGCACGCCGAAGTGGAAACTCATCTCCAGCATCACCCTCAAAGCGGTGCGCGCCGGGGTGGTCACCGGCATTCTGCTGGCGGTGGCGCGCATCTCGGGCGAGACCGCGCCCTTGCTGTTCACGGCGTTGTCGAACCAGTTCTGGGTGTCGAGCCTGAGCGAGCCGATGGCCAGCCTGCCGGTCACCATTTTCAAGTTCGCGATGAGCCCTTACGAAAACTGGCAGAAGCTGGCCTGGGCAGGGGTGTTCCTGATCACGCTGGGTGTGCTGCTGCTGAACATCCTGGCTCGTGTTCTGTTCCGCAACAAGAATTGATGGCCCGAGGTCTGCCCATGGATGTCAAAGTCAATCTGCCGGTCGGCGAAAAGGTCAAGCTGTCGATCCGCAACCTGAACTTCTACTACGGCAAGTTCCAGGCGCTGAAGCGGATCAACCTCGACATTCCCGAGAAGAAGGTCACCGCCTTCATCGGCCCGTCGGGTTGTGGCAAGTCGACGCTGCTGCGCACCTTCAACCGCATGTTCGAGCTGTACCCCGAGCAGCGCGCCGAGGGCGAGATACTGCTCGACGGCGAGAACATTCTGACGTCCAAGCAGGACGTGTCGCTGATGCGCGCCAAGGTCGGCATGGTCTTTCAGAAGCCCACGCCGTTTCCGATGTCGATCTACGACAACATCGCGTTTGGGGTTCGTTTGTTCGAGACCATGCCACGGGTGGAGATGGACGAGCGGGTCGAGTGGGCCTTGAAGAAGGCGGCGCTGTGGAACGAGGTGAAGGACAAACTTGAGCAAAGCGGCTCCGGGCTGTCGGGCGGCCAGCAGCAACGGCTTTGTATCGCGCGCGGCATTGCCATCAAGCCCGAGGTGCTGTTGCTGGACGAGCCGTGCTCGGCGCTGGACCCGATTTCAACCGGCAAGATCGAAGAGTTGATCCATGAGCTCAAGGCCGATTACACCGTGGTCATCGTGACCCACAACATGCAGCAGGCGGCGCGCTGTTCGGACTACACCGCCTACATGTACCTGGGCGACCTGATCGAGTTCGGCCCCACCTCCGACCTGTTCATGAAGCCCAGGAAAAAGGATACCGAAGACTACATCACCGGCCGCTTCGGCTGAGCCGGTCCACCGTGTCGGCGCCGCAAGGCGCGGCGCACAATCCAGGGGAATTGCCATGAGCAGCAAACATTTGTCCACCCAGTTCGACGCCGAACTCAGCGGGGTCTCCACGCGGGTTCTGGAGATGGGCGGGATGGTGGAGTCGCAGGTCGCCCGAGCCGTCTATTCGCTCACGCAGTTCAACAGCGAAGTCGCCGCCGAAGTGCTGGCCACCGAGGAGCGTGTCAATGCGATGGAAGTCGAAATCGACAGGGACTTGTCCAGCATCATCGCGCGCCGCCAGCCCACCGCGCGCGACCTGCGGCTGCTGATCGCCATCTCCAAGACGATCGCCAACCTCGAGCGTGTGGGCGACGAGGCGGCGCGCATTGCGCGCATCGTGCAACGCCTGATCGACGCCGGCGTGTCGAGCCGCTTGCGCCTGCCGGTCAACGATTTGCAGCATGAGTCCGAGTTGGCGGTCGCGCAGTTGCGCAAGGCGCTCGACGCGTTTGCGCGGCTGGACGTGGACAAGGCGGTGGAAGTGTTGAAGTCCGATGACCTGATCGACCAGGAATTCGAAGGGCTGATCCGCAAGCTGATCACGTTCATGATGGAAGACCCGCGAACCATCTCGTCGAGCATCGATCTGGTGTTCGTCGGCAAGGCGATCGAACGCGTGGGCGACCATGCCAAGAACCTGGCCGAGCAGGTGATCTACATCGTCAAGGGAACCGATGTACGGCACAACTCGGTCGGCACGGTGGAGACCCTGGTCCGATGACCCGCGGCCACACGAGGGTGGGTTCATGAGCCGCGTTCTGGTGGTCGAGGACGAAGCCGCCATTGCCGAACTCATCGCGATCAACCTGCGCCACGCCGGCCACTCGGTGACATTGGCGACCGACGCCGAACAAGCGCAGAGCGCCGTGGACGCCGTGCTGCCCGATCTGGTGTTGCTTGACTTGATGCTGCCCGGGCAATCGGGCCTGGCGCTGGCCAAGCGTTGGCGCGCGCAGGCGCGGACCCGCGACTTGCCGGTCATCATGCTGACGGCTCGGGTGGACGAGTCGGACAAGATTGCCGGGCTGGACGCCGGTGCGGACGACTACCTGACCAAGCCCTTTTCGACCAACGAACTGATGGCGCGGATCAGGGCGGTGTTGCGCCGCAAGGCCCCCGAGTCGCTCGACGCGGCGGTCACTGTGGCGCAGTTGCAGCTCGACCCCGCCACGCGGCGCGCCTCGGGCAACGCACAGGAAGTCAAACTCGGTCCGACCGAGTTCCGCTTGCTGCACTTTTTCATGACCCATCCGGAGCGTGTGCACAGCCGGGCGCAGTTGCTGGACCGGGTCTGGGGCGATCATGTGTTCATCGAGGAGCGAACCGTCGACGTTCATGTGAAACGCCTGCGCGAGGCACTGAGCCCGGTGCAATGCGCCCACATGATCGAGACCGTGCGCGGGGCCGGCTACCGCCTGACCCAGCAAGTCCAGGTCGCGTCGGGCTGAGTGGGCTGGCGCGCAGACCATCATGACCTGGCTGTTGCCGCGCATCCTCACCGGCGTGCTGGTCGTCGTGCTCGGCGGCTTCGCCGGGCACTACATCGGTGGTCAGGTGCAAGCGCCTTTTGTCAGCGAACTGATCGGCGGCGCGTGCGCTGTGGCCGTGCTGGCGATTCTCGACACCCTGCGCGGCTACCGCCTGATCCACTGGCTGCGCGGTTCCCAGGAATCCCAGGCGCCGCGCGACACTGGCTTCTGGGGCGAAATCGGATACCGCGTCGAGCGCTCGGTGCGCACGCACGAGCGTGAAACCGCGCAAGAGCGGATCCGGCTGTCTCAATTCCTCTCGGCCATCGAGGCGTCGCCCAATGGCGTGATTCTGCTCGACAGCGGGGACCAGATCGAATGGTGCAATGCAACGGCCGCCGATCACTTCGGGCTCGACCCGCAGCGCGACATTCGCCAGCGCGTGACCAACCTGGTGCGGGCGCCGACCTTCGTGGCCTATCTTCAGGCGGGTGAGTTCTCCGAGCCGGTCCGGTTTCCCGGGCCGCGCCGGGATGCGATGCTGTCGGTGCTGATTCGGCGCTATGGCGAGGACATGAAGATCGTGTTGTCGCAGGATGTCACCAGCCACGAACGCTCCGAGGCCATGCGACGCGATTTTGTCGCCAACGTGTCGCATGAAATTCGCACGCCGCTGACCGTGCTGACCGGTTTCATCGAGACCATGAGCAGCCTGCCGTTGACCGAGGTCGAGCGCGGGCGTGTGCTCGACCTGATGATGCAGCAGGCGCGGCGCATGGGCACGCTGGTGAACGACCTGCTGACCCTGGCTCAGCTGGAGGGGAGCCCGCGGCCCACCGCGGAGCGATGGATCGACATCGGCACGCTGATGGCGCAGGTCGAGACCGAAGCCAAGGCGCTTTCGGCGGGTCGTCACAGATTCAGTTTCAGTGGTGGGGCCGGGCTGCAAATCGCCGGGGCCGAACCGGAACTGCTCAGCGCCATCACCAACCTGGTCACCAACGCGGTTCGGTACACACCGCAAAGCGGGTCGATCGATGTGGTCTGGAGGACGCGCGCGGACGGCAGCGGGGAACTGTCGGTGGCCGACACCGGCCCGGGCGTGGCGCGCGAGCACCTGCCACGCCTGACCGAGCGCTTCTATCGGGTCGACGGCAGCCGCTCGCGCGATACCGGCGGCACCGGGTTGGGGCTGTCGATCGTGAAGCATGTGGTGCAACGCCATGGCGGCGAACTGGACATCCGCAGCGAGCTTGGCAAAGGATCGAGCTTCAGGTTGATCTTCCCGGCCGCCCGCACGCGGCGCACCGGTTCGCCTGCCCCTGCCGCCAGCGGCTCGGAACAACCGCAGCCAGAAAACCGCTGAATGCACGCTCACCGCGGGCCGACGGCCCGGCGGTACACGGCGGTGATCTCATCCTCGTTGGTGTTGCGCTTTTCGCGCGCCAGCAATTGCCACCCTGGGCCCACGTCACTGGGTTTCAGTCGGGTTTCCATTTGCAGCAGGTAGTCGCACTTCGAGGCCTGGACCGGCGTCACGGCGTCGACTTGAAAACCGCCCAGGTACTGCAGCGCAGCCAACTGGCCGCGCTGCACTCCCGGCGCACTGATGCAGGCGTCGGCCGGAACGTGCTGGGCGATGCGCTTGACCAGCGGGCGATAGCTTCTGGCGTGGTCCAGCGGGGGCAACATCAGCGTCATCAACAGCAACCAGCACAATGCGACGCCGCTGGCCGGCAGCACCAGGCTTTTCCAGAGCGGATGCCGGTTGCGCCCCGCGCGCCACTGCACCAGCCCGAGCCAGGCCAGGCTGCCCAACACGGCCAGCACCAGCGGCAGGGCCGAGAAGCTGGGCGTGAATCCAGGCGCCAGCCGGGCCACATTGGCCGCTGGCTTGGCCGGAAAGCCGGTCTGCATCGACACGTAGATGACCCAGATCGCGATCGCACAGATGCTGAAGAAGAACACCGAGAACCAGTCGATCGCGGCGGCGGTGCTGCGCTGCAGAGTGGGCAACGAAAATGCGGCCAGCACGGCCAGGGCCGGCAATCCCAGCATCAACGCCCGGTCCGACCCGCCCATCGCAACGGCGGCGACAAGGCAGACCAGCAGCGACCCCATCGGGATCGAGATGTGCCGGTTCAACAGATGTTTGCGCCATCGCCACAGCGTCCACGCCGCCAGTGGCCAGGCGGGCCAGGTGAACCAGCCGATCAGCCGCAGCACGCCCCAGAGTTGAATGGCCGCGCTGTAAGTGCCCAGTCGCCAGCCCCAGGCACCCAATGCGGAGCCGACAGCAACGGCGAGCGCGCCCGCCGCCAGCACCCAGGCGCCGAAGCTGCGCACCTGTGGGTAGCTCGAATTCCGGCAGATGAGCGCGCCACTGAGACTCAGGGCCAGCGCGATGCTGGGCGCCCCACTGGCGGCCAGCGCGGGCACGGCGACCAACACCGCCACCCTGGCTTGCAGCGACCGAAACGGACTCGCGGCCAGCGCGTACAGGAACAGCGCGACGCTGGCCAACTGGCCCAGTTCCGGCGTGGTTTCATGGCCGAGTTGCAACAGCCCCAGGGTCGCGATCAACGCCAGAACCGCGCCGTCGGCGATGGCGCGGGCATAGTCGACCGGATGAGCCTCGCCGCCGAACGCGAAGGGCAGCGGTTGCGCCGCCTCTGTGCGCGCGAGGTGGTAGGTGCTGTACCAGACCAGGAGCAACACCACGGCCAACAGCATCGCAAACGGAATTCTCGCCGCCAGCGCGGGGTCCAGCCACGGCCCGAGCAGCTTGATGAAGATTGCGCCAAGCCAGTAGGGCAGCAACGAGGCATCCGCGGGCAACCCCGCCACCGTCGGCGCGAGCCAAGGCGTTTTTCCCTGCGCGATGTTCAGCATGTAGCCGAACGAACTGATGTCTGCCCCCTTCCACGGATCCCTGCCGAACAAGCCGGGCAGCACATAGGCCGCACAGAACAGCAGCAACGCGGTTCGCGGCAAACGCTGGGCGGCCCGATGCGAGACCAGGGCAGGATTGGGTGAGTTCACGGCAGGACGGCTGTCACGGAAGAGCGGCACCAACAAAAAAGGCAGCCCCAAGCTGCCTTTTCCCTCAGACCCGAAGCGCAGTTACTTCTTCGCGCCCAGGTGCGCAAACTTGTTGCGGAATTTCTCGACCCGGCCACCCAGTGAATCGACGCTCTTTTGCGTGCCGGTGTAGAACGGGTGCGACTCGCTGGTGGTTTCGACCTTGTACAGCGGCAACTCGCGGCCATCTTCCATCTTCACCGTTTCGCGCGTTTGCGCGCAGGAGCGCGTGACGAACTTGAAACCGTTGGAAAGATCGACGAAGCAGACTTCGCGGTAAGTGGGGTGAATGCCTTCTTTCATGGGAATCCTTTGACCATTGGTTGCCACCATTGCGGTGAGAGCCACGCCGACCTGTTCGGCGCACTTGTCATGCAGCGGGCAACTGGCAATTATAGCGTCGCCTCAATTGCCCGGCGGCCGGTCATCCGCCACGCCTCATCATGTCGAAGAAATCGAGGTTGTTCTTCGTGGCCTTCATCTTGTCGAGAATGAATTCCATCGCCTCGATTTCGTCCATCGCGTACAGCAGCTTGCGCAAGATCCAGGTCTTTTGCAGGATCTCGGGCTTGAGGAGGAGTTCCTCTCGACGCGTGCCCGACTTGTTCAGCAGGATGGAAGGGTAGACACGCTTCTCGGCCATGCGCCGGTCGAGGTGGATCTCGCAGTTGCCGGTGCCCTTGAACTCTTCGTAGATCACTTCGTCCATCCGGCTTCCGGTATCGACCAGCGCGGTGCCGATGATGGTCAACGAGCCGCCTTCCTCGATGTTTCGCGCCGCGCCGAAAAATCGCTTCGGCCGCTGCAGCGCGTTGGCATCCACGCCGCCGGTGAGAACCTTCCCGGACGAAGGCAGCACGTTGTTGTAGGCGCGTGCGAGGCGGGTGATGGAATCAAGCAGGATGATCACATCCTTTTTCATCTCGACCAGGCGCTTGGCGCGCTCGATCACCATTTCAGCCACTTGCACGTGGCGGGCAGCCGGTTCGTCGAATGTGGAACTGATCACCTCGCCGCGCACCGTGCGCTGCATCTCGGTCACTTCTTCCGGCCGCTCGTCGACCAGCAGCACGATCAGGTAAACCTCGGGGTAGTTGGCGATCAAGGCGTGCGCGAGGTTCTGCATCATCACGGTCTTGCCGCTCTTCGGCGCCGAAACGAGCAGGGCACGCTGGCCTTTGCCGAGCGGCGCGATCAGGTCAATGATGCGGCTGGTGATGTTTTCTTCGGACTTGATGTCGCGCTCGAGCTTGAACTGCTCCTTCGGAAACAGCGGCGTCAAGTTCTCGAACATGATCTTGTGCTTGCTCTCCTCCGGCGTCAGGCCGTTCACCCGGTCGACCTTGACGAGCGCGAAGTAGCGCTCGCCGTCCTTGGGCACCCGCACTTCACCTTCGACGGCGTCGCCGGTGTGCAGGTTGAAGCGGCGGATCTGGCTCGGGCTCAGATAGATGTCGTCGGTGGACGCCATGTAGCTGGCATCCGGCGAGCGCAGGAAGCCGAAGCCGTCCGGAAGCACTTCGAGCACGCCGTCGCCGAACACCTGTTCGCCGCCCTTGGCGCGCTTTTTCATGATGGCGAACATCAGCTCCTGCTTGCGCATTCGGGCGACGTTCTCGATCTCCAGACCTTCGCCCATCGTGATGAGCTCAGAAACGTGGATCGCTTTCAGTTCTGACAGGTGCATGGGGTGCTTGGGCTGGGGGTGAAACGTGCTGACGCGCCTGGGGCGGCGGTCGGTGCATCGGCTGCAATCACAGCGAACAGAAAGGTTCTGAAGCTGTGGCCGGTCGTCGTGGGACGAAGAATGAAGACGCTGGAGTGGGGCCGAACCATGTGCCGCTGTTACGGACCTGGAAGCCGGCTCCCGGCCGGCAAGCATGGTGGCAAACTGCCTGCCGGGCAACCCGGCATCACATGCCAAATTGCCCGGCGATTGGACCGATTATAGATGACCGTCGAGAAACGCTGTCAATTGCGCCTTGGACAATGCGCCGACCTTGGTTGCAGCGAGTTGGCCGTCCTTGAACAGCATCAGCGTGGGGATGCCACGGATGCCGAACTTGGCGGGGATGTCCCGGTTTTCGTCGACATTCATCTTGGCCACCCGCAAGCGCCCGTCGTAGTCCTTCGACACCTCGTCGAGCAGGGGCGCGATGGCCTTGCAGGGCCCGCACCATTCGGCCCAGTAGTCCACCAGGACCGGCTTGTCGGATTGCAGGACGTCGCTGTCGAAAGACGCGTCGGATGTGTGCTTGATCAGTTCGCTGCTCATGAGGGATCCTCGGACGTTGGCTGCCCATTGCAGGCAACAAGGCACAATGATTTTGACACAAAGGCACCTGGGCCACGACCTTGCAAAGGGCTCGTCCCGGGCATTTCCATCTATGGCGGCCATAGCCCAGCACCCACTTGATCCGTCGACGGCCGATGCCTGGGCCGAAGTTGCCCGCGTCACCACGGCGTGGGCGGGTGTGCACGGGTTGAGCTGCCGGGATGCGATCGTTCTCGTCCCTTTCGCGCAATTGCTGCCGTTGGCCCGCCGTGCGTTTGGCGCCACCGGCGCCTGGATGCCTCGTGTCGAAACGACACAAACCCTGGCCCGCAGTCTCGGTCCGGCCGAACACGCGTCGGCCGGGCAGTTGAGTTTTGACACTGCGCTCGACCACATCGTCGCCGTTCGGCTGCTGCGCGCTCAAAGCTGGGCGGCAGCCTGGGCGCGAAACGATGAGCGCGAATTCGCCTGTGCGGTCGAGGATGTGGTCGAGTCGGCCCATGCCTTGGCGGCGACCGCCTTTGCCATGCCGCCCGGCCAGCGGGCCGACTTTTGGGAGCGCGGGCGGGCCCTGTTGCCGGTCCAGGGGCTGGACCCCGGCATGCCGGGTTTCAGGGAGCGGCTCCTCAATCGGATTGCGTTGGAGTGGGCGGCAAGCGCCGGGCCGCCCGCCACCGATGCCTTGTTTGCGCTGCGCCCGGCCGCCTGGATCGCATTGCAGGCCGGCGGCCCGGAACCACTGACGCGGTGCCTGCTGCAGCATGCGGCGCCCACCACCCCCTGCTTGTGGCTCGATCTTGACGTCGACACCGCAGATCCGTTCGGGGCGTTGGCGCCGGCCACGAAACCCGAGGTGGCGGTGTGCGATGACTTCGAGGCCGAGGCGCAATGCAGTGCCGCGCGCGTGCTGGGCCATTTGCAGATCGGCGACCGGCCGGTGGCGCTGATCGCGCAGGATCGTCTGCTGGTGCGCCGGGTCAGGGCGTTGCTCGCCCGCCAGGGAGTCGCCATTGACGACGAGACGGGCTGGAAACTGTCGACCACACGCGCCGGCGCGAGCGTGCGCAGCGTGTTGCGGTGTGTCCGCGATGATGCCTCCACCGACGACTGGCTCGACTGGCTCAAGTCCTGCCTTGGCAGCCCGGTTCAAACGGGAGTGCCCAAGCGCGAAGAGCGCGCCGCCCTGGACGAACTGGAAGTTGCGTTGCGTGCGCAGAAGTTGCGCCATGCGCGGTCGGTCGACCCGGGCCGGCTGGCGCCGCGCAGCGCAGCGCTTTGGCGTGCCGCCCAAACCGCGCTTCAGCCCTTGCGCGGCAGCGCCCACCGGCTCGGGGCCGATTGGCTGTCGGCGTTGGCGGCGGCGCTGCGCGACAGTGGTCAACGGGCTGTTCTGGAGGCCGACGAGGCGGGCCGCCAGGTTCTGACCGCCTTGCAATTGACAGCGGGGCCAGCGATGGCGGCCAGCGTGCTGGCCGCCGAGACGCTGGACCTCGACGCCTTCACCCACTGGCTGGAGGCGACGCTGGAACAGGCGGCATTCCTGCCCGAATCGGCCGGCGAGGCGAGCGTCATCATCACCCCGCTGGCGCGGGCCATGTTGCGGCCTTTCGCGGCGGTCGTCTTTCCCGGCGCCGACGAGCGCCACCTGGGTGCGCAGCCGCTGGCCAACGGGCTGCTGAGCGAGCGCGAATCCATGGCGTTGGGCTTGCCTCACCGAAAGGCCAGGGCCGATGCCGAGCTGCTGGCCTTCGCCCAGGTGCTGCGCTCGCCCAGACTGACGCTGCTGCATCGCGCCACCGATGAAGGCGAACCCGTCGCGCCCAGCCCCTGGGTTCAGCTGCTGGCGATGGCCGTGCGCCGCCGCCAAGCTCAAGCACCGTCGGCCGCGCCCGACTTGCGCGTGCCCCTGGCGCTGGCTCCCACGCCGTTGAATCGGCCCTTGCCGCGCGCGCCGGGCTTGCTGCCCAAGCGCCTGAGCGCCAGCGCCTGCGAGACCCTGCGCGCCTGTCCGTATCGGTTCTTCGCGCTGCGCCTGCTCCGGCTCGGGGCGCAAGACGAACTCGACGCCGACATCGAAAAGCGTGACTACGGAACCTGGCTGCACGCCGTTCTGCAGCGATTCCACACCGAACGGGCGCGGCCGATGGAAGCCGAGGCCGAACGCGCACGCCTGCATGACATCGCCGCCGACGCGCTGCGCGAACAACGGCTCGACGCGGCCGAGTTCCTGCCCTACAGCGCCTCGTTCGCGCGCCTGGTGCCTCGCTACATCGCCTGGTTGCACCAGCGTGACGCCGCCGGCGCCCAATGGCTGGACGCGGAACGCACGCTGACAGCGCAACCGCCCGAGTGGGGCGCCATCGCGATGCACGGCGTGATCGACCGGGTGGATTTCATCAGCGACGCAGGCGTTCCCACCACCCAGTTGATCGACTACAAGACCGGCCAGGGCCAGGCTTTGCGCGATGCGATCAAGCGCAACGAAGACACGCAACTGCCCTTCTACGCAGCCCTGATGGCGGCCCAGAGCAACGCGCCCGGTGATCTTGGCGCGATGTACTTGATGCTCGATGAAAGCGACAAGATCCTCGAGATCTCACACGCCGATGTGCACCTCAGCGCCCTGGCCTTGGTTGATGGCATCGGGCGCGACCTGGGCCGCATCGGCGCCGGAGCCGCCATGCCGGCGCTGGGCGAAGGCACAGCCTGCGAGCATTGCGACGCGCGCGGCCTGTGCCGGCGCGATCACTGGCCCGCCGCGATGGACGGCGCGGCGTGAGCGGCCCGGCCTACCGAGTCGACGGCCGGCTCATCGACCGGGGCGCCTTCTATGCGCTGGCCTGCGATCCCGCGCGCAGCGTCGTCGTCGAAGCCTGCGCGGGCTCGGGCAAGACCTGGATGCTGGTGTCGCGCGTGCTCAGAGCCCTGCTCGATGGCGTGCAGCCCCACGAGATCCTGGCCATCACCTTCACCCGCAAGGCCGCCGGCGAAATGCGCTCGCGCCTGAATGAATGGCTGGCCCGATTCGCTTCACCCGATTGCCCCGAGGCCGAGCGCGTGGAGGCACTGTGTCAACGCGGGCTGAACCCAGCGCAGGCGCAAGCCGCAGCCCCCCTGTTGGCGGCCTTGCACGAACGCCTGCTGCGTGCCGGCCGGCCGGTTGAAATCCTCACGTTCCACGCCTGGTTCTCGCAGCTGTTGCGCGCCGCGCCACGCGACCTGCTGGCCGAACTGCGGCTCCAGCCCGACATGGAGTTGATCGAGGACATCTCCGATCACCGGCGCGCCGTGCTGCAGCGGTTTCGGGTTCGTGTGCTGGCGGACGCCTCGCTGCGAGCCGACCACGACACCTTGACGCTGTCGCGCGGGCGCTCGCAGGTGGAGAAATGGCTGGATGCGGCCTGGGACAAGCGGATCGAGTTCGAGCTCGCCGACGCGGCCGGAACGCTGGAGACCAGCGTGCCGGCCGGTGCGACGATAGCGCCGGAGTTCGCCGCGCTGAACCACCCCAGCGAACGGCTTGGCCATGCGTCGGCGCAGGCGCTGCTGTTGGACGTTGCCCGCACGCTGGGCCGGCAAAAGGGCGCGATCCCCCAGCAGCGCGGCGCCTTGCTGGAGCAGGCCACCCAGCGGCCGGATTGCCGCGACATGTTGAGCGCCGCCCGCGACGCCCTGCTGACCAAGGGTGAACTTCGCAAGCGGCTGGACGCGCCCGGGCTGCCGGAACTGGTCGCTTTGCTGAACCAGATTCAGCGCGCTTGCGACCAGCAGCAAGCGCATGAAGAACACTTGCGCATGGTGCGACTGAGCCGCGTGCTGCTGTCCGAGTTTGCCGCCCACAAGCGCGAACACGGCCTGGCCGACATGGCCGATCTGGAGCGTTGTGCCCTGGCGCTGTTGCGCGACGCCAGCCTGTCGGGCTGGGTCCAGGAACGGCTGGACGCGCGCATCCGGCAGGTGTTGATCGACGAGTTCCAGGACACCAGCCCGCTGCAGTGGCACGCCTTGCACGCCTGGCTTGCGGGGTATGCGGGGGCGGGCGGAGGCGGCAGCGGGCACCAGCCCCCGGGCGTGTTCATCGTCGGTGATCCGAAACAAAGCATCTATCGATTCAGGCGTGCCGAACCGCGCGTTTTTCAAGCCGCGCGCGAGTTTGTCGCCGTCGGCCTGGCGGGGTCGGTGCTCGAGTGCGATCACACGCGGCGCAATGCGCCACCGGTGCTGGCGTGCTTGAACGCCGTGTTCGACCAGGCGCAAACGGCGGGCGAATTCGCCGGATTCCGCGCCCACACCACCGAACTGGCCACCACGCCGGGTGCTGGCGTCCGGGCCTTGGCACGCGTCGCGCGGCCACCCAGGCCCGCCCAACCCGCCACCGAACGCCCGCCCTGGCGCGACAGCCTTGGCACGCCGCGGCGCGAAGCCGAGGAAGTGCTGCGCATGCGCGAAGCGCGCCAGGTCGCCGCCGCCATCCTGGCGCTGGTGAAACAAGGCCAGGCCCAGCCCGGCGAGATCCACGTGCTGGCTCGCAAGCGCGCTTCGCTGCGGCTGGTGGCCGACGCGCTGGCCGCCGTGCACCTGCCGTTTGGCGCGCCGGAAAAACTGGCCTTGGGCGATTCCGCTGAAGCGCTCGACCTGCTGGCGCTGTTCGACGTGCTGGCCTCGCCGAGCCAGAACCTGGCGCTCGCGCGTGCGCTGCGCAGCCCGGTGTTCGGTGTCGATGACGCCGATCTGGTGTGGCTCGCCCAGGCCGCGGCGGGCGACGGCCGTTGGTGGCGCGCCTTGATGGCGTCGGCGCCTTCGAGCCCGGCCATCGAGCGCGCCCGGGGCCTGCTGCGCGGATGGCAAGCCGCTGCCGCGCAACTGCCACCGCACGACCTGCTGGATCGCATCGTCGACCAGGGCGAGGTGCGCGAGCGGGTGGCGGCCACCGTTCCCGCCGAGCGTCGCGCCGCCGCGCTGAGCGCCATCGATGCCTTGCTCGGCCTGGCCCTGACGCTCGACGGCGGGCGCTATGCCACACCCTATCGGTTTGTGCGGGCGCTGAAGCAGCGTGCCCTGGAAGTGGCGGTCGCGCCGCAGCGAGATGCGGTTCAGTTGTTGACCATCCACGGCGCCAAGGGGCTCGAAGCGCGGGTCGTTTTTGTGATGGACAGCGACCCCGAGGCCCAGAACCCGGACACCGCCACCTTGCTGATCGACTGGCCGGCGCACATGGCGCACCCGACATGCTGCGCGTTCCTGTATTCGGAGTCGCAGGCGCGCTGCCCGCCGTCGCTGGCCGCGCTGCGGCAACAAGAGGTGGCCGCGCGCCGGCGCGAAGAACTCAATGGCCTGTACGTGGCGATGACGCGTGCGAAGGAGCGCCTGGTGTTCAGCGCGACCGAGCCGCGCTACCCGTCCGCGGGCCTGAACTGGTGGCAGCGGATCGAGGCGCTGGGGATTGCCTCCGAGCCGGCGCCCGCCGAAGCACGGGCCGCGCCGCAGCCGCCCGCAAGCTCGTTCTCCCTCCTCACACTGCCCCGGCTGAGCGCTGCGCAGGCCGGCTCAACGCCGGAGCCGCAGCCGGTGGCCGGCCGGGTGGTCGACAGCCTCTCCACCCGGCTCGGTTCGGCGCTGCACCGGGTGCTGGAGTGGGCCAGCCAGCCCAACGCCGCTTCCCCGCCGGCGTTGATTTCTCTGGCTGAAGCCGCTGCGCAGGAGTTCGGCGCGCCCGCCATCGAAGTGGCGCGGATCGCCCGGCGCATCTGGGACAGCCCGGAATGCGCCCGCTTCTTTGACGCCGCCGCGCTTCTGTGGGCGGGCAATGAAGTTCCGGTCAGCGACGCCGGCGAGCCGCTGCGGCTGGACCGGCTGGTGGCATTGGACGAGGCCGGTCAGCGCGTCTGGTGGGTGCTGGACTACAAGCTCGAACACCATCCCGACGCGCTGGCCGGCTATCGCCAGCAACTGCTGCGCTACCGGCAGGCGGTGCAGCGCCTGCAGCCGCAAGAGCGGGTTCGCTGCGCGTTCATCACCGGGGCCGGCGCGGTGGTCGAGGTCGACTGATCCGGGTGGGTTGCGCAATCGCCGACGCGAGCGCCGGGTCGCGCGGAAATGGCGTGGATAAGCCGACCTGATCCGCCCATCACGCACCCAGGCCCGGCGTTTCAATGGTCAAGGTTTCCCCACTTCGATCCGATGCTCACTTCCGCACCGCCCCAGCCCCCGACCCGAGCCGATGTTCCGGCGCGGGCGTTCGGCCGTTTTGGGTTGCGCCAGCTGCTGGGCAAGAGTGCCGGCACGAGCGTGTGGCTGGCTTACGACAAGCGCGTGTCGCAGGAGGTCATGCTCAGCGTGCCGCGCGTGCAGCCGCCGGACCCGGTGGCGCTGGAGCTGTGGAGCCGCGAAGCGCGCAAGGCCACGCGGCTGCAACACCCCAGCCTGGCGCCGGTGCTGGAGATCGGCGTCCAGGACAAATGGCCCTATGTGGTGGTCGAGCGCCACTGCGGCATCACGCTGGCCGAATGGCTGGCCTCGCACCCGCCGCCGACACCGGCCGAGACGGTGGGCTGGCTCTGCCAACTGCTCGCCGGCCTGGCCTTCGCCCATGAATCGGGTTGCTCGCACAACGATCTTCAGTTGCACAACCTGATCGTCAGCGAGCAGGGCGTGTTGCGCGTGATGGCGCTGGCCAGCGCCGGTGACATGAGCGGCATCGAAGAAGCGCGGCTGGGCAAATCGCCGCCCGAGACCCAGGAGGCACCGCTGTCCGATCCGCATGGCCTGATGGCCCAGCGCAGGGCCGCCGAACGCGACGTGCTGGCCTGCGGCCTGTTGCTGCACCGGCTGCTGACCGGCCTGGCGCCGCTGGAGCAGCCCGACACCGCCCGGGTGATGGCCCGGATGGCGCCGATGGGACGCGAGATCGTGCACTTGCCCTGGACCACGCCGCACCCGGTGCCGGTGGCGTTGCGCGCCATCGCCAATCGCTGCACCGCAAACCACGAGCGCCAGCGCTATCTGAACGCCCGCAGCCTGCTGCGCGCGTTGACCGGCTGGCAGCAAACCCAGTCGGAAGACAACGGCGGCCCGCTTGCGCTGTTGCTCGATCGGCTGCGCAGCGTGGGCCACCTTCCCGCATTGCCGGGCGTGGGCGCGCAGGTCGAGCGGCTGATCGCCAAGGACGGCCAGCACACCGATGCGATGGTGGGCGAACTGCTGCAGGACATGGCGCTCAGCCTGGAGTTGCTGCGCCAGGTCAACTCCGCCCTGGTGCGCAACACCCAGACCGCCGGCAATGGCGCGGTGCTGACGATCCGGCGCAGCGTTGCGCTGCTCGGCGTCAACGGGGTGCGCCAGGCCGCCAACGGCTTGCGCCGCTGGCCCGGGCCGCTGGGCGAATCGGCCGCGCTGGGCCTCAAACGCTTGATGGACCGGGTTCGCCTGGCGGGCTGCGTGGCCCAGGCCTTGCGCCCGGCCGGCTACGACCCGGAGGTCATCTACCTGATCACGCTGCTGCAAAATCTCGGGCGCTTGATGGTGCAGTACCACTTTCCCGAAGAGGCCGAGCAGATCCAGCAGCTCACCGCGCGCCCCGACGCCGGCGTCGCCGCTCCCCCCGAAGCGCCGGACGCGCCGGCCCTGAGTGAAGCGGCGGCATCGTTCGCGGTGCTGGGGGTCGACCTCGACGAGGTCGGCGCGGCCGTGGCGCGCCACTGGGGGCTGGGGCCCGAGCTGGCGCAAATGATCCACCGCGTCCCCGTCGACCAGCGCGTGCGCTCGATCCAGAGCGACATCGACGCGCTGTGCAAAACCGCCAGCGCCGCCAACGAGGTGGTCGACGCGATCAGCCAGTTGCCGCCGGCGCGCGCGATCCGCGCACTCGACGTGATTGCGCAGCGCTATGCGCGCGCCCTCAAGATCAATTTGCGTGACGTTCAGGATGCGGTTCAGAGCGCCCGCGAGACGATACGCCTGGGTGGTGTGGCCGGGCCGCGCGATGCCGAGCCCGCGCTGCCGGCGCCGCCTGTTCCGGCGCACGCGAGCCCCCCGCTGCGCACGCCCGCCTGAGGCTGAGACCCGCCGTGTCCAATACCAGCGCGGCCAGCGCGGCCCCCGCAAACACCTTCGGCCGCTTCACGCTGACCCGCATCCTCGGCAAAGGCGCCCAGGCCACGGTGTGGCTCGGGTTTGACGCCCGGCTTGAACGCGAGGTGGCGATCAAGTTGCTGCACCGCGCCGCCGACGCCCGCGGCCCGCTGGTGAGTCAGTGGCTGCAGGAAGCGCGCAGCGTGAGCCGCCTGGCCCACCCGCACATCGTGCCGCTGTTCGAGGCCGATCAACACGAGCAGCAGCCCTACCTTGTCTACGAACTGGTGCCGGGTGGCACGCTTGCCGAGCTGTTGCGCAAGCGCGGCGGATTGCCGGTGCACGAGGCCGTCACGCTGATGCTGGGCGTGCTGGAAGCGCTGTCGGCCGCGCACGCGGCGGGTGTTGTGCATCGTGACCTGAAGCCCTCGAACATCTTGCTTGACAGCGCCGGCCGCGCCCGGGTGATGGACTTCGGCATCGCTGCCCGCTTGCACGATGCGGCGCACACGGCCGAGGTGGTGGGCACACCGGCCTACATGTCACCGGAGGCGGCGGCGGGCCACGCCCCTGGCGTGGGCATGGATGTGTTTGCCGCCGGCCTGGTGCTGGCTGAAATGCTGAGCGGCAAGCGCCTCAATGATGAGCGCGACCCGCTCAAGGCGCTGCGGCGCGTTGCCGATGAAGACTTCGAGCTGCCCGCCGGGATGGTGGCCGAGGTCGACGATCGGCTGCGCGCTGTGGTGTTGCGCGCGATCGCACGCGACCCGCTGCGGCGCCACGCCAGCGCCGACGCGTTTCGGCTCGCGCTGCTGCAATGGCTCCAGCCTGCGGCCGGCGCGATGAACCCGGGCCCGTCCACCGGCGCGGCGGGCAGTGGCGGCACGCTGGAGTTTCTGTTGCGGCGCATGCGCAACAAGAGCGACTTTCCGGCGCTGTCGGGGTCGGTGATGCGGATCCAGCGGGTGGCCAACTCCGAGAACGAAAGCCTGGCCAGCCTGTCGAGCGAAATTCTGAAAGACGTCGCGCTGACCCAAAAACTGCTGCGCCTGGTCAACACGGCCCACTACGGCAACGCCGGCGGCGGCTCCATCGGCACCGTCTCGCGCGCGGTCGCGCTGGTGGGTTTTTCCGGCATTCGCAACATGGCGATGAGCCTGGTCTTTCTGGAGCACATGCAGGACAAGGCGCATGCCAACGAACTGCAGGAGGAGTACCTGCGTTCGCTGTTGGCCGGGACGGTGGCGAGTGAGCTGTGCGCGTCGTCGCGTGGCGGTGAAGAGGCGTTCGTCGGCGCGATGTTCCAGAACCTCGGCCGCATGCTGACCCAGTTCTACCTCGCCGATGAAGCGGCGCAAATCCGCAAGCTGGTCGCCGGCGGCCGCGCCGCCACGGGTGAATCGGCAGCGGTCAGCGAAACCACGGCGTCGACGAACATCCTGGGGCTGAGCTACGAAGCCCTGGGGGTGGGCGTGGCCAACAGCTGGAGCTTGCCGGCGTCGCTGCAGCGTTGCATGCGCAAGGGCGCGGGCGACGCGCCCCGCACGCCGCCCGAAAACCCCGCCGAACGAACCCGATTGCACGCCTGCCTGGCCAACGAACTCGCCGACACGCTGCTGGCGCACCCCGGCGCGCAGGCCGAAGGCCTGTTGCGAAGCGTTGCCGAACGCTACGCGCGCGCGCTCGATCTCAAGCCCCAGCAGATGCTGGATGCGCTGAGCCGCGCGCGCCAGAAACTGGCCCAGTTCAACCAGGTCATGAAACTGCCCGCGCTGGCAGGGTCGGGCGCGGCGCGCTTGCTGCACGCCCCCGAGGCGGGCACCGTCCTCGAGGTCGACGTCGACGTCGATCTTGCGCTGGCCACCCACGCGCTGGCGGCCACGCTGCCGATGCCGCCGCGGCCAGCGCCGGCGCTGCAGGCCGCCGAGGTGATGGCGGCCGGCATCCAGGACATCACCAATTCGATGGTCGAGAGCTTCAAGCTCAACCAGGTGTTGCACATGATTCTCGAAACGATGCTGCGGGCGATGGCCTTTCGGCGCATCGTGTTCTGCCTGCGCGACCCGAAAACCGACATGTTGACCGGGCGCTTCGGCCTCGGCGACGACGCCGCCAATGTCGCCAAAGCCTTCAAGGTGGTGCTCAAGGGCGGAACCGACTTGTTCGCCGCCGTCTGCGCCAAGGGCGCCGACACGCTGATCAGCGACGCCACCGTGCCCAACATCGCGGCCCGTTTGCCGGCGTGGTACCGGCAGTCGGTGAATGCCCCGGCGTTCTTGTTGCTGCCGCTGCTGATGAAGGGCGCACCCTTCGCCATGATCTATGCCGACAAGGCACTGCCGGGTGGCATCGACCTGGGCGAGAAGGAGTTGTCGCTGTTGCGAACCCTGCGCAACCAGGCCGTGATGGCTTTCAAGCAGGCGGGTTGACGAGCCTTACCTCGGCACTGGTCACAACGGTTGGGGCTGCTTCGTTCCCGACCTGACCCGATTGGCCGCGCTTCCATGCGAGGAGGCCCGTCAAAAAGGATTGTAGGCGAGGCGCTCAAAGGCCCAGTTCGCGGTGTCGGGCCGCCTCAACGCAACCGCAGCGCGTCGTCCCCGAACTCGATGCCCAGGGGCTCGATCACCAGCCGCTTGGGCCCGGCTTCGACCGTTCCCGCGATCAGCGCGTGCACGCCGGTGGCGCGTGCCACCTCGACGCAGCGCTGCGCATCGCAGGCCGCCACGAACAGCGCGAACCCGGCGCCCATGTTGAGGGTGCTGTAGGCCTCGCGGTCACTCTGGCGCGCGTGCCGCTGGATGAAGGCCAGCACCGCCGGCACCTCGGGCACGGTGTGAATTCGGTAGCTGTGCGGGGCCGGGTGGCGCAGCAGCTTGCGCCAGCCGTGGCCGGTGATGTTGGCGCAATAGTGGGGCGTGATGCCCGCCTTGTGCAGCGCTTCGGTGACCGGCGAATAGAGCACGGTCGGCGCCAGCAGCGCGGCGCCATAGCCCAGGCCCGGCGACACCGGTGTCAGGTAGCCGTCCGGCAGGCGCTCGACCAGCTTGCGCGCCAGGCTCAGCCCGTTGGCATGGATGCCGCTGGAGGCCAGCAGCACGATCACATCGCCCGGCGCCAGCCGATCGCCCACCGAGAGCCGCTCCTTGGGGTTGATGATCCCGGTGCACGACGCGGCCAGGTCGATCCGGCCGTCGCTCACGATGCCGGCCAGCGCCGGCGTCTCGCCGCCGCCCCAGGCCACGCCGCAGCGGTCGCAGGCGCGCTTCCAGCCGTCCACCAGCGCCTGCGCGCGCTGGGCGTCGGCAAACCATTCCGAGCCGCCGGCGGCCCAATAGGCCTGCACCACCAGCGGCGTGGCGCCGACCGTGATCAGGTCGTTGATCGCCATCGCCAAGGTGTCTTGCGCGATGTCTGCGTAGTAGCTCTGGCCGGTCAGGCGCTGCATTTCATCGGCGACCAGCGCTTTGGAGCCCAGGCATTCGACGATCGAGGCCAGGTAGAACGGCCCGACGTCGATCACGTAGGCCGACTCGCCGCGCGACGCCGCCACTTCGCTGAAGCCGTGCGCCAACAAGTGCACACCGGTGGCGGCCGCGGCGCGTTGAGCGGCCACTTTCAGCGGATCGATCAAGTCGTAGTTGACGCCGGCCTGCTGGTAGCTGAGCGTCGTGTCTTGGGCGTGGGGCAAGGGCGGGGCGCTCATGGTGCGGTGGCGTTCAAGACGTGGATGACGAGTGGCGCGATTATCCGGCAGGCCCGCGGCGAGCCGTCCTGTGGCCACCGATGGGCCCCCGTAGAATGAATCCATGTCCTACCGCGTCCTGGCCCGCAAGTACCGCCCGCTCAATTTCGAGACGCTGGTGGGGCAGGAACACGTGGTGCAGGCCCTGGCGAACGCGCTGACGCAGCAGCGCCTGCACCACGCCTACCTGTTCACCGGCACGCGCGGCGTGGGCAAGACGACGGTGGCGCGCATCCTGGCCAAGTCGCTCAACTGCACCGGGCCCGACGGCACCGGCGGCATCACCGCCCACCCGTGCGGGCAGTGCGATGCCTGCCGCGACATCGACATCGGCCGTTTTGTCGACTACGTCGAACTCGACGCCGCCTCCAACCGCGGCGTCGACGAGATCAAGCAGCTGCTCGACCAGGCGGTCTACAAGCCGGTGCTGGGCCGCTTCAAGGTCTACATGATCGACGAAGTGCACATGCTGTCGACGACCGCGTTCAACGCCATGCTCAAGACGCTGGAAGAGCCGCCCGACTACGTGAAATTCGTGCTCGCCACCACCGACCCGCAGAAGGTGCCGGCCACGGTGCTGTCGCGCTGCCTGCAGTTCAACCTGCGGCCGATGGCGCCGCAGACGGTGCAGGCCCATCTGGTCGACCTGCTGGCCCAGGAACAGATCGCTGCGGAGCCGGGCGCGCTGCGCTTGCTGTCACGCGCCGCGCGCGGCTCGATGCGCGACGCGCTGTCGCTCGCCGACCAGGCCATCGCGTTCGGCGCCGGCGTGTTGTCCGAAGCCGGCGTGCGCGAGATGCTGGGCGCCGTCGACCGCAGCCACGCCGTGCGCATCGTCGACGCGCTGGCCGCAGGCGACGGTGCGGCGGTGGTGGCGGCGGTCGATGCGCTGCGTGGCCTGGGCTTGTCGGCCACCGGCACGCTGGAGGAAATGGCCACGCTGCTGCAGCAGATGGCGGTGCTCCAGGCGGTGCCGGATGCCGCCGATGTGTCGGCCACCGAGGCAGCGGTTCTGGCCCGCCTGGCCGCAGCGATGGCGGCCGATGAAACACAGCTGCTGTACAGCATCGTGCTGCATGGTCGTGCCGAGCTGGCGCTGGCACCCGACGAATACAGCGGCCTGGTGATGGTGCTGTTGCGCATGCTGGCATTTCGGCCCACCGGGTCGGCGGGCGCGCCGGCACCGATCCACCGACCCCCGAAGGCGGCCGCCGCCGCGGCGAGCCCGCCGGCGGCAAACCCCAAGCCGGTGCCGGCCCGAGAGGCCGCGCAGCCCGCCGTGGTGGCCAGCGCCGCGGCGCTGCGCGTGCCGGCGCTGTTCGCCGGCGAGCCGCCGCCCTGGGACGACGACACGCCCTGGCTGGATCGCGACATGCGCCCGACCGTTGCCGCCGCATCCCCTGAGCCCGCACCCGGCGCGATCCATCCGGCCGAGGTTTCGCCCGCTGTGGGTTCGGCCGCTTCGGTGGCCGGGGTGCCCGGCGCGCCCGGCGCGCCCGACGCGCTCGGCGAGCGCTGGGCGCGGCTGGTCCAACAGATGGTCGAGACCGGCGGCATCAGCGCGCTGGCGCGCGAACTGGCGATGCAGGCGCAATGCCTGGCCGTCGACGCGGACGCGACGCCCCAGGTCTGGCGCCTGCGGGTCGAGCGCGAGATGTTGCGTGCCCCGGCGCAATGCGACCGGCTGCAGGCGGCGCTCGCCAGCCTTCTGGGGCAGCCGGTGCGGCTCGAGGTCGAACTCGGCGCCGCGCTCGACTCACCGGCCCGGCGCGACGCCGCCGAGCGCGCGCGCCGGCAGGCCGAGGCCGAACAGATCATCCACGACGACCCCCTGGTCAAGGCCTTGCTGGCGCAGTACACGACCGCGCGCATCGTCCCCGGGTCGGTCAAACCGCATTGAATGCACAAGGAGCGCACACATGATGAAGGGTCAACTCGCCGGCCTGATGAAGCAGGCCCAGGCCATGCAGGACAACTTGAAGAAGGCGCAGGATGAGCTCGCCAGCATCGAGGTCGAGGGCCAGTCGGGTGCCGGGCTGGTGAAGGTCACCATGACCTGCAAACACGACGTTCGCCGCGTCAGCATCGACCCCAGCCTGCTGGCCGACGACAAGGACATGCTCGAAGACCTGGTGGCCGCCGCGTTCAACGACGGCATCCGGCGCGCCGAAGAAGTGAGCCAGGAAAAGATGGGCAAGCTCACTGCCGGCATGCCCATGCCACCGGGCATGAAGTTTCCGTTCTGAGGGGATGGTCGAACCCTCGCTCGACGGGCTGATCGAGGCCTTGCGCCGCTTGCCCGGCGTGGGCCAGAAGTCGGCCCAGCGCATGGCATTTCATCTGTTGCAGCACGACCGCGAGGGCGCGCAGCGACTGGCGCTCAGCCTGCAATCGGCCGTGGCCACGGTGCGCCACTGCGAGCGCTGCCACACGTTCACCGAAGCGGCGGTCTGCGCCATCTGCCAGGACCCGGCGCGCGACCCGCATCAGCTGTGCGTGGTCGAGACCCCGGCGGACCAGGCCGCGCTCGAACGCACCGGCAGCTACCGTGGCCGCTACTTCGTGTTGATGGGGCGCATCAGCCCGCTCGACGGCATTGGCGCGCCCGACATCGGCGTGCGCCAACTGCTCGATCGCGCCGGCGACGCCGCCGTGCAGGAAGTGATCATCGCCACCAACTTCACCGCCGAAGGCGAGGCCACCGCCCATGTGCTGGGTGAAGCGCTCAAGGCGCGCGGGTTGCGGGTGACGCGCCTGGCGCGCGGCGTGCCGATCGGCAGCGAACTGGAGTATGTCGACCTGGGCACCATCGCCCACGCGCTCAATGACCGGCGCTGATCGGCGCTGACTGGCCAGGTCCGATCGCCCGCTCAGTGTTTGGCGAGCCGAACGCCGCGCCGGGCCACCGCGACCCGGGTCTTTTGCGCCACGCCTTTCGCAGCAACCGGCGCCGCGGCTTGCCAAGCGGCCTTCGCGCGTGCGGGCTTGGCGGCGGCGAACACGACGATGGTCTGGCCGGCCTTGAATTTCGCCCCCGCGCCCAGGCCGTTCCATTGCGCCACTTGGAGTGCGCTGACGCGGTAGCGCCTGGCCACCGACACCACGCTGTCATTGCGGCCGGCCTTCAGCGAGACCTTGCGCAACACTGGGCCATCGGGCGCCAGCGCCATGCTCGCGTGATCGGCAATCTGCTCCGACACATCGGCCTGCCGATGCTGCCCGCGCGGCACCAGCAGCGTGGAGCCGGCCTTGACCAGCATGCGCGGTGGAATGTGGTTGACCTCGCGCAACTGGGCCTCGCTCATGCCGACCTGGCCGGCCACCTCAAGCGGCCGCATCGTCTTGGGCGCAACCCACGCGGTCCAGCTGGCCAGCGGCCCGCGGTGGCGGGGCAACTGGCGCACGAACTGGTTGGCGTTGTCATAAGGCAGCAGCACCTGGGCGGTTCCGGCGGCCAGGATGACGGGCTTGTTCATCTGCGGGTTCAGCGCCTTGAAGTCGTCCAGCGTCATGCCGGCCAGGCGGGCCGCCAGGTCGACATCCATGTCGCGCTCGATGGCCACGCTCAGGAAGTACGGGTGGTTGGCGAGCACCGGCAGGCTCAGGCCGAAGGCCTCGGGCCGATTGATCAGGTTCTCGATGGCTTGCAGCTTGGGCACGTAGTACTGCGTTTCGTTGGGCATCTTGAGGCTGGTGTAGTCGGTCGGCAGGCCGGCCGCCTTGTTGCGCGCAATCGCCCGCCCCACGCTGCCTTCGCCCCAGTTGTAGGCCGCCAGCGCCAGGTGCCAGTCGCCAAACATGCCGTGCAGCTTTTGCAGGTAGTCGAGCGCGGCGCGGGTCGAGGCCAGCACATCGCGGCGGTCGTCCCGGAAGACGTTTTGCTTGAGGTCGAAATGTTTGCCGGTGGAGGGGATGAACTGCCACATGCCCGACGCCTTGGCCGACGACAGAGCCTGCGGATTGAACGCGCTCTCGATGAACGGCAGCAGCGCCAGCTCGGTGGGCATCTTGCGCCGTTCGACTTCTTCGACGATGTGGAACAGGTAGCGGCTGCCGCGCTCGGTCATGCGCTGGAAATAGTCGGGGCGGCTGGCGTACCACTGCGTGCGGCCGCGCGTCAATTCGGTGTCCAGGTCGGGCATGGCGAAGCCGCGGCGCACCCGCGCCCACAGGTCGGACTGGGCCTCGCCCTCGTTGGGATTCAAGCGCACTTCGGGCCGCAGCGGGTCGATCGGCTCGGGCGCATTGACGACCTCGGGCGCGGCCGACTCGCCGGGTTCGGCGCCGGGTGCGGGCTGGGCGCCGAGGTTCGGCGCGCTGGCAAGCTCTTCGGCAGGCCGCACTCCAACATCGCCCGGCGGCGCCGGCTCGCTGGAGGGCGCCGGGTTGGCCGCGGCAGCGTCGATCGCGCTCGGGTTCAGCGTTGTTGCGCAGCCGGCCAGCAACAGCAGTGAAAGCGCAGCGGTGATCGCGAGTCTCGCGGCGGTCAGTGGAATCATTGGGGTTCCTTCTTCCACAAACAGAATGGGAATGCAGTGGCCGGGGGTGTCACTAGAATCGCCGCCAGCAGCGCAGGCACGGGCACGGGCACAGGTGTGGGCGCGGGTGCGCCGCGATTGCGGGTGCGACGCCCTCCGGATCGACGGGTGGCCGAGTGGCCATCGTGCAGCGTCCGGATGAGGTGGTTGGAACAGGCGGGCAGGGCGATCGGGTTCATGGAAAAGAGTGGCGCGATTATAGGTTTGACGCAGTGGCTGCAAACGCCCGCCGGTCGCTACGTTCTGGAATGGGAGCAACGCCACCTGGATGGCGCGGTGGCCGACCTGTTCGGCTTTCATGCGCTGCAGCTGGGGGTGCCCGAACTCGACGCGTTGCGAGCCAACCGCATGCCCCACCGGTGGGTCGCCACCGATGCGGTCGGCCCCGACGCTCCGGGCGACGATGCGGCCTTGTCCCGTTGCGCCGTCGCGCTGCACTGCGACTTCGATGCCTTGCCGTTCGACAGCCAGAGCCTGGACCTGGTGGTCTTGCCGCACGGCCTGGAACTGGCGCGCGACCCGCACCTGGCCTTGCGCGAGGTCGAGCGCGTGTTGGTGCCCGAAGGCCGGGTGGTCGTGGTCGGATTCAATCCCACCAGCCTGTGGGGCCTGCGCCAGCGCCTGGGTCACCTGCGCAAGCGCATCGCCCGCGGCGGCCCCGGCACGCTGTTCCTGCCCGGCACGGGCGACTTCATGGGCTACCGGCGCTTGAGGGACTGGCTGCGCCTGCTCAGCTTCGAGGTCGAGGCCGGGCGTTTCGGCTGTTACCGGCCGCCCGTGGTGTCGCAAAAGTGGCTGGAGCGGCTGGAATGGATGGAGCAGGCCGGCGAGCGCTGGTGGCCGGTGTTTGGTGCGGTCTACTTCGTCGTCGCGGTCAAGCGGGTGCGCGGAATGCGCCTGGTCGGCCTGCTGCCCGCGCAACGCCACAAGATCAAGGCGGCGCCGGCGGTGGTGGTCAACCACAACCACAACCACGACGTCCACCCCCTCGAGACCGGCCAGGATCCGCCATGAACAGCGCCAGCGCCAGCATTCAGCGACCCCAGGTCACCATCTACACCGACGGGGCTTGCAAGGGCAACCCCGGGCGCGGTGGCTGGGGCGCCTGGCTCAGCACGGGAGAGCACCAGAAGGAGTTGTTCGGCGGCGCGGCGCTGACGACCAACAACCGCATGGAGCTCACCGCGGTCATCGAAGCGCTGGCCTCGCTCAAGCGCAGTTGCAACGTGGTCGTCTACACCGACAGCAACTACGTGCGCCAGGGCATCACCGAATGGATTCACGGCTGGAAGCTGCGCGGCTGGAAGACGGCCGACAAGAAGCCGGTCAAGAACGTCGACCTGTGGCAGCGCCTGGACTCGTTGCGCGAGTTGCATCATGTGGAGTGGCGCTGGGTCAAGGGGCACTCCGGCGACCCCGGCAATGAGCGCGCCGACGCGCTGGCCAATCGCGGCGTCGACAGCCCGGGATAGGGCCATCGAACCGACGGCCGCGGAGCGCGTTTCAGGTTCACCCGCTAAAGTCGCAGGCACCGATGAAGCTTCTTCACACCCTTGTGGCCGTGGCCGGCATCTCGATCGCCGGGGGCGTGGCCTATTGGGTCCAGAACAAGCCGGTGGCCGGCACGGCTGCGGCCGCGATGGACATGGCGGCCAGCCCCTCTGCGGCCGGGCGTGCGGGCGGTGCGGGTGCTGCCGGGGCGTCCGGCCCCGGCGCGGGCAGCGGCGGCCCGGTGCCGGTCGAGGTCGGCAAGGTCGAGGTGATGAGCTTGCAAGACGAAACCCAGGCGGTGGGAAGCTTGCGCTCGCGCCAGGGCGTGATGTTGCGCCCCGAGGTCAGCGGCCGCATCTCGCGGCTCGGCTTCGGTGATGGCCAGCGGGTCAGGCGCGGCCAGGTGCTGGTGCAACTGGACGCCACGCTGCAGCAGGCCCAATTGCTGCAAGCCCGGGCCCAGGCCAGCATTGCGCGCACCAACCTGCAGCGCAACCGCGAGCTGGTGGCGCAGAACTTCGTCAGCCAGAGTGCGGCCGACCAGACCGCCGCGGCGCTCGAAGTGGCCGAGGCGCAAGTGGCGGTGGCGCAGGCGCAGCTCAGCCGCATGAGCATCGTCGCGCCGTTCGACGGGCTGGCCGGGATCCGCAATGTCAACGTCGGCGACTATGTGAAGGACGGCGCCGACCTGGTCAATGTCGAGGACGTGTCGGCGATGCTGGTCGACTTTCGCTTGCCCGAGGGCGTGATCGCGCGCCTGAAGCCGGGCCAGGGGGTGGCGGTCAATCTCGACGGCCTGCCCGGGCGCGATTTCAAGGCGCGTGTCGAAGCGGTCGATTCGCAACTCGACGCCAACGGCCGCTCGTTGCTGGTGCGGGCCCGCATCGCCAACCCTGACGGCATGCTGCGCGCCGGCATGTTCGCGCGCGCGCGCATCGTGTTCGAGGTGCGCGATGCCGCCACCGTGGTCCCGGAAGAAGCGCTGGTGCCGCAGGGCGGCAAGCAGTACCTGATCAAGGTGATCGACGGCCCCGCGGGCAAGTTGTCGCAGCGCCTCGAAGCCCGCATCGGGCTGCGTGTGCCCGGCAAGGTCGAGATTCTCGAAGGCCTGGTGGCCGGTGACGTGGTCGTGCTGGCCGGGCAGGCGCGCCTGCTGCGCGCCGACGGCTTGCCGATCCAGGTGGTGAACATCGCCGACGCCGCCGCTCGCCCGTCGCGCCCCCCGTCGCAGCCTGCGGCCGGGCCCCGCGCGCCGGCGGCTTCGGCGGTTTAGCGCCACGCGCACGACCGCGGACGCGCCGATGAAAATTTCCGAAACATCGATTCGCCGGCCGGTCTTCGCCACCGTGATGTCGCTGCTGCTGGTGCTGGTCGGCGCGGTGTCGGTGGTGGGCCTGCAGGTGCGCGAATATCCGCGCATCGACGAGCCGGTGGTCAACGTCACGACCCGGCTCACCGGTGCCTCGTCCGAGGTGATCGAATCGCAAGTCACCAAGCCGCTGGAAGACTCCATCGCCGGCATCGAGGGGGTGGACGTCATCACCTCGACCTCGCGCTCCGAGCAAAGCCAGATCACGGTGCGCTTCAAGCTGAACAAGAGCCCGGAAAACGCTGCCGCCGACGTGCGCGACCGGGTCTCGCGCGTGCGCGCGCGCCTGCCGGCGGCCATCGACGAGCCGGTGATCGCCAAGGTGGAGGCCGACGCCACGCCCACGATCTGGCTCGCGTTCAGCAGCGAAACGCTGTCGCCGCTGGAGATCACCGGCCTGATCAACCGCGTCGTCAAGCCGCGCGTGCAAACCGTCCAGGGCGTGGCCGACGTGCAGATCAACGGCGACCGCAAGTTCTCGATGCGGATCTGGGTCGACCCGGACCGGCTGGCCTCGTACCGCCTGACCGTGCAGGACGTTGAAGACGCGCTGCGCAAGCAAAACCTCGAGGTGCCGGCCGGCCGCATCGAAAGCCGGCAGCGCGAATTCAGCGTCACGGCGCAGACCGACCTGACCACACCCCAGCAGTTCGGCGAGATCGCGCTGAAGAGCGCCAACGGCTACACCGTGCGCCTGCGCGAGGTCGCGCGCATCGAGCAGGCGGCGGCGAGCGAACGCTCCAGCGTGCGCCTGAACGGCGTGCCGGCGGTGTCGGTCGGTGTGATCCGCCAGGCCACCGCCAATCCGCTCGAGGTTTCACAAGGCGTTCGCGCCGTCATGCCGCAAATCCAGCGCGACCTGCCGCCCGGCCTGCGGGTGCAGCAGGCGAACGACAACTCGGTCTTCATCGATCGCTCGATCAAGTCGGTCTACCGCACCATCGCCGAAGCGATCGGCTTGGTCGCGCTGGTGGTGTTCGTGTTCCTGCGCACGCTGCGCGCCTCGATCATTCCGCTGGTCACCATTCCGGTCAGCCTGATCGGCGTGTTCGGCCTGATGGCCCTGGCCGGCTTCACGGTCAACACGCTGACGCTGCTGGCGCTGGTGCTGGCCATCGGCCTGGTGGTCGACGATGCGATCGTGATGCTGGAGAACATCTTTCGCCACATCGAAGCGGGCCTGGAGCCGTTCCAGGCCGCGCTGCGCGGCGCCAGGGAGGTCGGCTTTGCGGTGGTGGCGATGACGCTGACGCTGGCGGCCGTCTACGCTCCGCTGGCCTTTGCGCCCGGGCGCACCGGCCGGCTGTTCACCGAATTTGCGTTGACGCTGGCCGGCGCCGTGATCGTGTCGGGTTTCACCGCGCTGACCTTGACGCCGATGATGTGCATCAAGCTGCTGCGCCACAACCCGCGCCCGAACCTGTTCGACCGCGGCATGGAGCGCGTGCTGGTGGGGTTGACCGGGCGCTACGAGGCGGCACTGCGCTGGACCCTGGGCCAGCGCTGGACCGTGCTGCTGGTGATGGCCGCGGCGGGGGCCGGCAGTGGGTGGTTGTTCAGCACCGCCAAGAGCGAACTCGCGCCGCTCGAAGACCGCGGCGTGATCCTGGCCACCGTCAACGCGCCCGACGGCGCCACGCTCGAATACACCGAGCGCTACATGCGGGCGATCGAGCGCATCGGCCAAAGCTACCCGGAATTCGACCGCGTCTTCGTCGTCACCGGCAACCCGACCGTGTCGCAGGGCATCTCGTTCATGCGCACCACCGATTGGTCCGAGCGCTCGCGCAGCACGCTGCAGCTCGCACGCGAGCTGCAGCCCAGGTTCGCTGGGCTTCCCGGTGTCACGGCGTTCCCGATCACGCCGCCGTCGCTGGGGCAGGGCTTTCGCGAACGGTCGATCAACTTCGTCGTCGTGACCTCCGATTCCTACGACAACCTGGCGCGCGTTTCGCAGCAGATGCTGGCCGAAATGGCGCGCAACCCCGGCCTGGTGCAGCCCGACAGCGATCTGCGCCTGAACAAACCCGAAATCTTCATCAAGGTCGACCGCGACCGCGCGGCCGATGCCGGTGTGGCGGTGGACCAGGTGGCGCGCGCCATCGAAACCATGCTGGGCGGGCGCAACGTCACGCGCTACAAGCGCGATGCGGAGCAATACGACGTGATCGTGCAGACCCAGGCCAGCGGCCGCAGCACGCCGGACGACATCGAGAAGATCTTCGTGCGCGGCCAGAAGAACGGCGTCGACGCGATGATCCCGCTGTCGGCGCTGGTGTCGGTGCGCGAGGCGGTGAGCCCGCGCGAACTGAATCACTTCAACCAGCGCCGCTCGGTGGCCATCACCGCCAACCTGGCACCGGGCTATTCACTGGGCGAAGGCCTGGCCTTCATGGAAGCCACCGCGGCCACGGTGCTCAAGCCGGGCTATTCGACCGAGCTGAATGGCGTGTCGCGCGAGTTCAAGTCGTCCAGCGGAGCGCTCGGCCTGGTGTTCGCGTTGGCGCTGCTGTTCATTTTTCTGGTGCTGTCGGCGCAGTTCGAGAGCTTTGTCGACCCGTTCGTGATCATGCTCAGCGTGCCCTTGTCGATGGTCGGGGCGCTGGCCGCGTTGCAGTTGTCGGGCGGCACGCTGAATGTGTATTCGCAGATCGGCCTCATCACGCTGGTGGGGCTGATCACCAAACACGGCATCCTGATCGTCGAGTTCTCGAACCAGTTGCGCCACCAGGGCAAGGACACCCTGCAAGCGGTGGTCGAGGCCGCGTCATTGCGGCTGCGGCCGATCCTGATGACGACCGGCGCGATGGTGCTGGGCGCCATGCCGCTGGCGCTGGCCACCGGCGCGGGCGCGGAAAGCCGGCGCCAGATCGGCTGGGTCATCGTCGGTGGCATGTCGCTCGGCACACTGCTGACGATCTTCGTGGTGCCGACCATGTACACGCTGCTGGCGCGCAAGCGCGTGCCGGGCGCGAACGAAACCGCAGCGCACGAGGTCGCGCCGGCGCACGGCTGAGGCGGTCTTTGCGCTCAGCCGCGGGCGCGCATGGCGACCCGGGCCTGGACAAATTCGAACGCGAACGAGACGGCCTCGGCGACGGCGCGCTCGGTGTCGGCGCGTTCCTTGTCGCTCAGGTAGAACGCAAAATCGACCCCATGCCGGATGTAGCGGGCCGGCAGGCGGTTCAACGCGACACACGCAATGTCGGCCAGCAACTCGTCGGCGGCCACAGGCGCAAAAGCTGGCGCTCCGGCTTTCACCGCATCGAACACCGCTTGCTCGTGGTGGTTGTGGATCAACTCGAATGGCGTGGTCATGGCGGGCCTGTGCACCGGGTGGAAGTGGAGGGCAGTGTCCTGCGCGGCACGCGCCGGTGGTGGCCGGAAATGCGGGCGTTCCACCGCGCTTTTCGGCCCTGGGTCGGCCGCTGAATCTTCAGACCAGGCTCTTTTCCACTTCCATCAGCTTGAAGCGGGCCAGCGACAGGTTGGAGCGCTGCTTGTTCAGCAGCACGAACATGAACAGCTCGGGGTGTCTTGACACGGTGCGCATCAAATGGTGCCGGCTGGCCGTGCCGATGGCCACTTCTTCGATGTGATCCGGCAAGCCCATGTTGCGGGCGGCCAGGCGATGCGCGCGCAACACTTGCGCGCAGGCGGCGGCGGCGCGCTCGATGTCCAGGTCCTGCGTCTCCCGCTGCTCGCGCGCCAGCACCAGGCCGCTGCCCGAATCGACGATGGCGCAGCACAACAAGCCGTCGATCGTCAGCAACTCGGCGAGCGATTTGCGTGCGTGTTCGGCGTCGAGATCGCTTCGGGTGGTGCGCACCACCACCGGCGCGGCTTGGATGGTGGCGGCGTCTGGCGCGGCCGCGGCCACGGGCTTGGCGGCCGGCGCCACGGCCGCAGGCGGCGGCCCGAGATCGGCCACCTTGATCGGGAAGTCCCGCGCCCCCAGCATCGCCGGCCCCGCCGGCCTGGCCCAGCCCGGGCTGGCCTTGATCTGGTTCCATTGGCCCAGCATCGCGTTCCACACCGCCGAGGCGCTCGTCAGCGGCTCGTTCAACGCCTGGACCTGCATCTGGGTCGGCCAGGCCACCGCCATGATCTTGTTCGCAATCCACACCGCGTTGGGTGGCAGCATGAACAGCAGGTGCGGGCAGCGCCAGGTGGGCAACTGGCTGGAGGCATGCAGGGACAGCAGCAGCGAGTCGATGGCCAGCGGGTCCATCGGACCCACGATCACGGTGGTCAGGTGGCTGCGCTCCATCAGCGCCACCGGGATGTCGGCATTGTCGCGGCCTGGCACGCGCACGTCGGCGTGATAAATCTTCAACGTGTCTTCGTGCCGGCGCGCCAGCGTCGCGCGCTCGATCACCGCGAGCGTGCGCAGCGTGGTCTGCTCGCGCAGTTGCAGCCGCTCGATCGGCCGCCCGCCGGCATCCGACAGCGCCTTGATCACCGCGGCCGCCCACACGCCCATCGGGTCGAGCAGCGTGATGACGCGGCTGGTGGTGTCCATGTCCGCGCGCGCCGCGGCAAAGTGCTCGCGGATGGCATGGGCGGGGGAGCCGGTCACCACCAGGTCGCGCTGATGGCGGTCGACCACCTGTGGCGGGTCATCGCCCTCGTTCGCCAGGGCTCCCATGATCGACGTGGTGGCAAACGACCGGGCCGCCTCTTCCGCTGCGCGCGCCTTCTTGCCGAACGGATCGAGCATCGAGCCCAGGTCGCCAAAGAGCGAGTTCAGCATCGCAGGTCCTTTTTTCAGTGCCGTTCGCGGCGCCCATGGGCGCCTGGCCAGCCTCCGAGTTCGCGAGTGTATGCAAATGTGCCTCGCCGCCGAACCCCGCCAAGGCTGGCGTGTTGCATGAAACCATCGGTTTGCCGGCCTCTCCCGCCGCTACCATTGGGTCCACCGACGATCCAGCGCACAGACTGGCGCACGAGAGGCAGAGATTTCATGACCACCCTGACCGCGCCGGCCGCGCCGCTGCGCAGCGACGCCACCTTGATCGGCCTGGTCGGCCTGGCCCACGGCATCAGCCATTTCAGCCAGCTTTTGCTGGCGCCCTTGTTCCCGTGGCTGAAAGATGCCTTCAGCGCCAGCTACGCCGAGCTGGGGCTGCTGATGTCGATCTTCTTTGTCACGTCATGCATCGTCCAGACCGCGTCGGGCTTCGTGGTCGACCGGTTCGGCCCCCGGCCCGTGCTGTTTGCCGGCCTCGCGCTGCTGGGGCTGGCCGCATTCGGCTACGCCGCGAGCACGAGCTACTGGATGCTGGCGCTGTTCTCGGTCGTGGCGGGCACCGGCAACGGCGTGTTCCATCCGGTCGACTACACCTTGCTGAACCGCAAGGTGCATCCGTCGCGTCTGGGCCATGCCTTCAGCGTGCACGGCATCACCGGCAGCCTGGGCTGGGCACTGGCGCCGGCGCTGCTGGTGCCGCTGACCCTGGCCTACTCGTGGCGGGTGGCACTGGTGTGCGCGGGGGTGTTGGCGTTCGCGGTGCTGGCGCTGTTGTGGTTCAACCGGGCACGCCTGGCGCTGGAGATGACGCCGGCCGCCGCCAAAGCCGATGGCGCCGCGGGCCAGGCGGCGGAGGGCAAGCTGGCGTTCCTGAAAATCCCCGCCGTGTGGATGTGCTTTGCGTTCTTCTTTTTCTACGCCGCGGCACTGAGCGGGGTGCAGGCATTTGCGCCGGAAGCCGCCAAGCTGCTGCACGGCGTGCCCGAGCATGCCGCGGCCATGTGCCTGACGATCTACATGGTGTGCAGCGCCGGCGGCATGGTGGTGGGTGGTTTTCTCGCCTCCGATCCGGCGCGCTGCGAGCGCATCGTCGGCGCCGGTTTCGGCGTGGCTGCGACGATCGCGCTGGTGATCGGTTTTGCAAGCATTCCCGCGCTGGCCGTGCCGCTGCTGTTCGGTGCCATGGGCTTCGGCGCCGGCATCGCCGGGCCGTCGCGCGACCTGCTGGTCAAGCGCTCCGCCCCCGACAACGCCACCGGCCGCGTCTACGGCGTGGTGTATTCGGGGCTGGACATCGGCCAGGCCATCGCGCCGCTGGTGTTCGGCACATTGATGGACCTGCATCAACCGTCCATGGTGTGGCTGGGCATCGCGCTGGTGCAGGCGGTGCTGATCGTCAGCGCGTTCAATGTGCGGCGCGTGCGGCGCACGGTCCTGGCGCCCGCGACGGCCTGATTCAAACCGCGCCAGACCGCGTCAAACCGCGGCAAACCGCGCGGCGGTGATCAGGGCACACTGGGCGCATTCGGCGGCCGCCGTTTGGCCCCTCACGATTGCCCCTCACGATTACCCCATCCCCGCTTGAACATGAACCACCCCGTCAACTCCCGAATCGCCGGCCACGCGCTGGTGGAAGCGCTGGTTCAGCAAGGCGTTCACACTGTTTTCGGTGTGCCGGGCGAGAGCTTCCTGGCCGCGCTGGACGGCTTTCATGAACACCGCAAGCAGATCCGCTTCATCGCCTGCCGGCAGGAGGGCGGCGCCGCCTTCATGGCCGAAGCGCAGGGCAAGCTGACCGGCCGCCCGGGCATCTGTTTCGTGACGCGCGGGCCGGGTGCGGCCAACGCGGCCATCGGCCTGCACGCGGCGTTCCAGGACAGCACGCCGATGATCCTGTTCATCGGCCAGGTCGCCAGCGGCCAGCGTGACCGCGAAGCGTTTCAGGAGCTGGACTACCGCCAGATGTTCGGCCCCGGCACGCTGGGGATGGCGAAGTGGGTCGGCGAAGTGCACGACCCGCAGCGCTTGCCGGAGTACGTGGCGCGCGCCTTCCACACCGCCCTGCAGGGCCGCCCCGGCCCGGTGGTGCTGGTGCTGCCCGAAGACATGCTGGCCGCATCGACCACGGCGCCCGTGCTGCCGCGGGTCGAGCCGGTGCTGGCCTGGCCGGCACCCGGCGCGCTGCGCGAAGTGCGCAGCTTGCTGCTGGCGGCGCAGCGGCCGTTGCTCATCGTTGGCGGCAGCGGCTGGGATGCAAATGCCTGCGGGGCCTTGCAGCGCTTTGCCGAAGGCTGGAATCTGCCGGTCGCGTGCGCGTTCCGGTTTCAGGACCTGTTCGACAACCGGCACCCGAACTACGCGGGCGATGTCGGCGTCGGCATCAACCCCAGGCTGGCGCAGCGAGTCGTCGACGCCGACCTGGTGCTGGCCATCGGTGCGCGGCTGGGCGAGATGACCACCAGCGGCTACAGCTTGCTGAAGGCGCCTCGACCGGATCAGAAACTGATTCACATTCACGCCGGGCCCGAAGAACTGGGCCGTGTGTACGCCGCCGATCTGCTGTTGCAGTCGGCGATGGCCTGCGCCGCCAAAGCGCTCGAGACGCTGGCCCCGCCAGCCGGCTTGCCCTGGAACGCATGGACAGAAGCAGCGCACGCCGACTACGAAGCCAACCAGGTCGCCCCGCCGGTCACGCCGCTGGACATGGCTCAAGTCGTCAAGCTCATCGCCGCGATGGCGCCCGGCGACAGCGTGCTGACCAACGGCGCCGGCAACTTCAGCGGCTGGCTGCACCGCTATTACCGCTATCCCGGCCTGCAGCACGGCGGCCGCACGCAACTGGCACCCACCTCGGGCGCCATGGGTTACGGCGTGCCCGCCGCCGTGGCCGCCGCGCTGCTGTACCCCAGCCGCACCGTGATCAACATCGCCGGGGATGGCGACTTCCTGATGACCGGCCAGGAACTTGCCACAGCCAGCGCGTACGGCGCCGGCACCGGCGTGGGCAGGCTGATCAGCATCGTGGTCGACAACGGCAGCTACGGCACGATCCGCATGCACCAGGAGCGCGACTTTCCGGGCCGGGTGAGCGGCAGCGATCTGTTCAACCCCGACTTCGCCGCGCTCGCGCGGGCTTACGGCTGGAACGCCTCGAGCCTGAATGAAACAGTGCAGTTCGAGCCGGCATTCGCAGCCGCCCTTGAAAGCCGCCGGCCGACCCTGCTGCACCTGGTGCTCGACGCCGACGTGAGCACCACGCGCACCACGCTCGGGGCGATCCGCGAAGCCGCGCACCAGCGCAGCGCCCCGGCGATGGTGGCGCGGCTTGTTGTCGCGTGCGGCGTGGCCGCGCTGTGGGGAGCGAGCGATCCATCGGCCGCCGCCGACGCCGTGCCCGGCCTGTGGCGCATCGAGCAGGCGCGCAGCGAACCGATCCTCGACAAACGCCGGGCGCGCCTTGACTTCGGCGCCGATGGCACGCTCACCGGCCACACCAGTTGCAACACCATGACCGCCAGCTACACGCTCGATGGCAATGCCTTGAAGGTCGGCCCGGTGGTCACCACGCGCCTGGCCTGCGCCGCGCTGCAGCTGGAGCAGGAGGACCGCATCCTCACCGCGCTCGAACTGACGGTGAGCGCCAAGGTGCGTGACGACGGCCTGCTGGAACTGCGCGACGCCGACGGGCGCGGCCTGCTGCGCGGCACGCGTTTCGAAGCGGGCCGGTGACGCGCCGGCCGGGACTCAAGCGCGCGCCACCGCCGCGCCGCGCAGCATCAACACCACGCCGAGCAGCACCACACCGGCGGCGGCCCACTCGAAACGCGTCACCACCTCGCCCGCCACCGCGACCCCCAGCAACATGGCGATGACCGGGTTGACGAAGGTGTAGCTCGACGCCAACCCCGCGCTGGCCCGCGCCAGCAGCAGCATGTAGGCGTTGAAGGCGATCAGCGAGCCGAACACGACCAGGTAGAACCAGGCCGCCAGCGCCAGCGGCTGCGGTGGCCAGGCGGGGCTTTCGCCGGCCACGGCGCTCAAGCCGAGCAGCACCACGCCGCCGCAGACCATCTCGCTGGCAAAACCCATCGCCCCGGCGGCCAGCGGCAAGCTGCGCTGGCTCAACACACTGCCAACCGACCAGGTGACACACGCGGTGGCAATGGCCACCAGGCCGGCCGCCGACGCCTGAAAGCCGGCCCCCTGCGTCAGCATCAGCACCCCCACCAGGCCGAGCCCGATGCCCGCCGCTTCAAGCCGGCCCGGCACCACGCCCCACAGCAGGTTGAGCCCGGCGATCATCAGCGGCACCACCGCGATGAAGGCCACCACCAGGCCCGAACCGACCGTGACTTCGGCCAGCGCCGTGCCGCCCATGCCGCCGCCGAGCATCAAGGCACCGACGATCCAGGCGTTGCGCCACTCGGTGCGGTCCGGCCACGCCGCGCCGCGCCAGCGCATCCACAGCAGCAGCAACACGCCCGCAAAGAGGAACCTTGTGCCCATCTGGAAGAACGGCGGAAAGCTCAGCAGCGCGTACTTGATGGCCAGGTAGGTCGAGCCCCACACCAGCCAGGTGGCGACGAGGCACAGGATCAGCAGCGGCGGCATGGGCAGCGAGGGCGTGGCGGGCGCGCCGCGAGAACCGGGCGGTGCAAGTGTGCTCATGGGTCAGGGTTCGATCAGGTGCCGAAGTGGAACGTTATCGCATGAAGGCCGCGCCAACGCTGCCATGGCATGTTCGCCTTTTCGATCGCAGAATGCCGCCACTTTCAAGGATTTTCCAGGAGATCACTTTGAGCCCTGATCCGGACCCCCACGACAGCCGAATTCTCCGAAAGAGGGTGAACGCATGAACCCGGCCGAACCCCCGAGCTTCGCAACCTGCGATCTGTGCGACGCGCACAAGAACGACACCCGTGGTCAGTTTCGCGTGTTGCCGCCGGTGTTCCGAGACTATGGCCGGCGCCGCAAATTCGCGGGGACTGTGAGCACGGTGAAGTGCTTCGAAGACAACTCGCTGGTGAAGGCGGCGGTCGATTCGCCGGGGCAGGGCCGGGTGCTGGTGGTGGACGGCGGCGGCTCGCTGCGCCGCGCGCTGCTGGGAGGCAACCTGGGCGCGGCGGCGGCCCGCAACGGATGGGCCGGCGTGGTCGTCGACGGCTGCGTGCGCGACGCGGCGGAACTGGCCGAATGCGATGTCGGCATCCGCGCTCTGGCGCTGATGCCGTGGCCCACCGAGAAGCGCAACGAAGGCCAGCGCGATGTGGCGGTGCAAGTGCAGGGCGTGTGGGTGCGGCCGGGCGACTGGCTGTATGCCGATGAAGATGGTGTGGTCGTGCTGCCCGCGCCCGCGGCGTGAGCGCGGCTGGCCTGCCCGGTGGTCGATAGCGAAGGTGTGAACCCCTGCGTGCCGCGCTGCAACTCAACGCCATTCAAAAGGAAGACCATGCCCACCTGCTGCCCTCAGCCCGCCCGCAACATTCGCGCAGCCGCACTGTGCCGTGTGTCCGCGCAGTGGCTTGCCATGCTTGCCGCAGTGCACATCGGCTGTGCCGTCGCTCAGCCCACCAAGAATGAATCGGCGCTCAAGGCAGCGACCGAGACCGCCAGGCAAATTCAGCAAACCACCGGCGCGCAGCCGCCTGCGGCCAGGCTTCCGAGCGGCGACCCCTGCGCCGTGTTGTCGACGGCCGAGGTGCAAAAGGCCTTTCCCGGCGCCAAGGCCGGCGAGCGCAATCGGCGCCTGGAACAGTACGGCCTGACCGAATGCGGCTGGAAAGGGGCGAACGGCCAGATCGTGCTGGCCGTGCAGGAGTCGTACTCCAGCGGCAGCGCCAAGCAAGACGTGCAAGGCATGGCCATGGGGTTCACCGACCCGCTGAACCCCGCCGCCCGGCGCAACGTTCGGGTCGAGACCTTCAACGGCATGGCCGGCGAAGCGGCGGCCTTTGTCGAACCGGCAGATGCCAGGCGCGGCATCCTCAGCGACGGCTCGCTGCTGTCGATTCGCCGGGGCGAGCACACCGTGATGCTGATGTCGGCCGAGCTTGCGCAGCGCGACCGCGGCGCGGCATTGAAGACGCTCGAAGCACTCGGCCGCGTGGCCGCCCGGCGGCTCGACTGACGCCGACGCCAGACGCAGTCGTTCAGAACGTCAGCGTCAGCGCCGGATAGACCGACGCGAACAGCATCGCCCCCAGGCTGTGGCTGATCAGAGACTGCGGCGGTAAAGTCCGGCACGCTCCGGCGGCGCGCCGAGGCGCACCGTGAACCGGTGCGCACTCTTGACGCACAGCGCGCCGCCCGCCACAACCTGAACGCCATGAACTCGCAGCACGCCAGCAGCCCCCAGCCATTGCCGCCCGCCATGACGCCACCGCTCAAGCGGGCGCGGCTGGTGCCGTCCGAGTTTGCGTTCCTGCGTTTCATCGCCGGGATCCGCGCCCTGCTGGCCGCGCTGGTCGGCATTGTGCTGCTCGCCGACCCAAGCTCTTACTGGGGGTTCGATCTGATCGTGGTCGTCCCGTACCTGGCGTGGTCGGCCAACCTGATGTGGAAAACGCTGGACGGCTGGCCGTATGCCAGCTCCAAGGCATGGCTCTGGCTGGACGCGGCCGCGCTCCTGATCACCAGCCAGCTGGTGGCAAAGGCGCTGCCCCTGTTCGGCATCTCCACGGTGCTTCCGGTGGTTGCCCTCGCGGTTCTCGCCGGGGCGGCCCCGGCCTTGGCGCTGTCGATCGCCACGGTGGCGGCCATGCTCGCGCTGACCGGCTCATTGCACACTCTTGGCACGCTGCCGCCCTTGCCGGTCATCGTGCCGATCATCGTGCTGGCGCTCGGGCCGGCGGCCTCCTTGCTGGCCCGTCCGAGCCGCGATCTGCGCCTGCGCCTGCGCCTGCTTGATTCTCTGAACGAGCGATCCGACCCGCGCCAGGGGCTGCGCCACCACGTCGACATGCTGTTCGAGCAGCTTGCGGCGCACTTCGATCTGCGTGCCGCCACCATCAGCCTGCAGGGCCCCGAGCCGCGCATCTTCCAGTGGAAGGCCGGCTCGCAGACCGCCCAAATGGCCGAGCCCGAGGCCTCGAAGTGGAGCCAGCGGCTGGCGCTGTTGCCGCGCAACCAAGGTTGCATTTGCACCGCCGACGGCACGGCGGCGCCCACCTTCGCCGCCTTCGACCCGGCGACCGGGGGGCGCTCCAGGCTGCTCGAAGACGGAACCCAGCGGGCGCTCGAGCACATCGGCGCCCAGGCGCTTGCGCTGCCGCTGATGAGCTACGGCCAGCCAATGGGCACGCTGTGCCTGCGCCGCGCCCAGCCGCCGTTCACGTCGGCGCACCTGCGCTGGCTGAACGACGTGATGCGCGAGACCATGCCTTTGCTGGAACGCAGCGACCTGCTCGAACAATTGCAGCGCGAGACCGCCTCGCGCGAGCGCGAACGCATCGGGCGCGATCTGCACGACAGCGCCGTCCAGCCCTACCTCGGGCTCAAGTACGGGCTGGAGGCGCTGGCCCGCCAGGCCGGCCCCGCCAACCCGGTCAGCCCGCACATCAAGCAGCTGGTGCACATGGCCACCGAAGAGTTGCAGACCCTGCGCGATGTGATCAGCGGCCTGCGCCGCGGCGACGACCCGTCCCAGGCCGACGGCGCGCCGCTCGCGGCCTTGCAGCGCGAGGCGCAGCGATTCGAGTCACTCTATGGCTTGAAGGTGAACATCTTCGCGTCGAACGCGCTGCGGCTGCGCGGCTCGGCCGCCAAGGCGGTGCTGCACATGGTCAACGAAGCGCTCACCAACGCGCGCCGGCACACCTCGGCCACCGCAGTCACCGTGCTGCTGGACGTGAACCAGTCTGGCGTGGTGCTGCGCCTGCGCAATGACCACGGCCATGGGGAAACCCTGCCGCCGGACTTTTTGCCCCTGTCATTGACCCAGCGGGCCACTGAACTGGGGGGTGGCGTGACGGTCAATCACGAGCCAGACTTCACCGAAATCGTAATCACGCTGCCCCTGGCAGGAACCATCGGATGAAGTCCCTTGCAGCCCTCAAACCCGCAGCCGCGCTGGCTCCGGCCCAACCGATTCGCGTATTGCTGGCCGATGACCATTCCGTCACGCTTTGGGGCTTGCGCCAACTGGTGGAAAGTGCTTCTCACATGAGTGTGGCCGGCACGGCCAGCACCTGTGCGGAGTTGATCGCTCACCCGGCGCTGCCACACACCGACGTGGTGCTGCTCGACCTGGGCCTGCGCGACGCCAACGCCATCAACTGCGTGGCCCACCTGGTCAGTGAAGCGCGCGTCAAGGTCGTGCTGCTCACCGGCGACCTGAACCCGGGGCACCACCGCGAAGCCGTGTTGCGCGGCGCCCGCGGAGTGGTGATCAAGTCGCAGCCCACCGACCACATCATCGAAGCCATCGAGCGCGTGCACGCCGGCGAGGTGTGGCTCGACGGTTCACTGATGTCGATGCTGCTCGGCGGCCTGCCCGGCCTGCCCGGCGCGCGCACCGAGCCCAAGAGCGACGCCACCCGCCGCATCGACACCCTGACCCCCAAAGAACGCCAGGTCGTGCAGGCGATGGTCGAGCACCGTGGCGCCAAGAGCCTGGTGGTGGCCGACGCGCTGGGCATGAGCGAACACACGCTGCGCAACCACCTGACGGTGATCTACAGCAAGCTCAATGTGCAGGGCAAGCTCAACCTGTACGTGTATGCCCTCGAGCACCGCCTCGCAGCGTCGGCAGCGGGTGGGCGCGGCGCGAGCGCCGGTTCGCAGTGGGGGCAACTCCAATCGGCCTGGGGCTCGCTTGCCTGACCCCGCATCGCCGCTGAGCGCAACGCCGCACGCCACGTCGCGCGACAGCGGCCTCACCGAGTGGCTGTTGCGGGCCTTTGCGCTGCTGCTGCTGGGCTGGTTCATCGCCAACGTGGCCCGGGTCTGGTGGGCCGACACCAGCCGCTACACGCTGTTGCTGCTGGTGCTGGCCGAGAGCGTCACGCTGTTGCTCGTGTTGTTCGCGCGCCGCGCGCTGGTGCGCGACATGTCGCCGGTGGCGGTCATCGCCACCGTTTATGCCTGCCTGTGCTTCGTGCTCTTCAGCCTGGGCGACACGCAGCGCCTGGCTCCCGAGTGGCTCGGCGCGAGCTTCCAGGCGGCCGGAATGGTGTGGGTCCTGGTTGCCAAGCTGAAGCTCGGTCGCTGCTTCGGGCTGTTGCCCGCCACGCGCGGCCTGGTGACCGGCGGACCGTACCGCGTGGTGCGTCACCCGATCTACCTCGGGTACCTGATTTCGCACATCGGCTTTTTGCTGGCCAGTTTTTCGGTGCAGAACCTCGCGGTGCTGGTCGTGCTGTACCTGGCCCAGGACGTGCGCATGCGGCGCGAGGAGTCCGTGCTCGAAACCGGGGACCAGCGCGCCGCCTACCGCGACTATCGCGCCTCGGTCCGCTACCGCATCGTCCCGCTCGTCTACTGAGATTGGGGCCGAGACCGCGGCCTGCCGGACCGGGACAAATCTCCTGCCCAGCCCGTCACATTCGCCCTGCCATCAGGGCCCCACTTGCCTTTAGTCTGAGCAAAGCCGGCTGGCTGCTCTGTGCGCGATTCCAAAGCAGCGGGCCATTCATCGACGCCCCCACCGCGTGAAAGCAGGCGACCCATGAGCACCGAAACGTCGACTTCCGCGCCCGTTCGGGCCCACGCCGGTGCCGCGCCGGGTCTGTTCATCGGGGTCTTCTCCGCCGCCTTGTTCTGCAGTGCGTTGCTGATGTTCATGGTGCAACCCATGGTGGCCAAGACCTTGCTGCCCGGGCTCGGCGGCACGCCGCAGGTGTGGAGCACCTGCATGGTCTTCTTCCAGGCCATGCTGTTTGCCGGCTATCTGCACGCCCATTTCACCGGCAAGTTCCTCGGCCTCAAGCGCCAGGCGCTGCTGCACCTCGTGCTGGCCGCCGCCGCGCTGCTGATGCTGCCTTTCAATCTGGGCGAGCGCATCGCGTCGCCCGACGTCGCCCACCCCATCGCCTGGCTGCTCCAGGTGCTTGTGCTCTCGATCGGCGTGCCGGTGTTCCTGATCTCCGCCACCGCGCCGCTGCTGCAAAAATGGGTTGCGCAGACGCGTCACCCGGCGGCCGCCGATCCGTACTTCCTGTACGCGGCCAGCAACCTGGGCAGCCTGCTGGCCTTGATCGGCTACCCGACGGTCATAGAACCCCTCGTGGGGCTGCAGAGCCAATGGCACGCGTGGGGCGTGGGCCTCGTCGTGTTGTTTGGGTTGTTGGCCGGGTCTGCCTGGCTGTTCTGGCGCGACTGCGTGCCTGCGACCGGCGTGGTTGCGGTGCGGCGACCGTCAGAGCATGTTGCCGGCGTGACCCACGGCCAGCGCCTGCGCTGGGTGCTGTTGTCCCTGGCCCCCACCAGCCTGTTGCTGGGCGTCACCTCCTACATCACCACCGATGTGGCGGCCGTGCCGCTGTTCTGGGTGGTTCCGCTGGCGCTGTACTTGTTGACCTTCATCCTGGTGTTTGCACAACGCCCCCCGATCGCGCACGGCGTGGCGCTTCGCGCGCAGGCTTTTGTGGTCACGCTGGTGGCCGTCGGCGCATTGGTGTCGTTCGTTTCGGCCGCGTTTCCCTGGCCATGGATCGGGGTGCACTTGCTGGGCTTCTTTCTCACTGCGCTGGTATGCCACGGTGAATTGGCGCGTTCACGCCCCGATCCCTCGCACCTCACCGAGTATTACCTCTGGCTCTCGTTCGGTGGCGTGCTCGGCGGCGTGCTGACGGCATTGCTTGCGCCACTGGTGTTCAGCGGGCTTGCCGAATACCCGCTCGCGCTCGTCCTGGCCTGCCTCCTGCGGCCTCCGGTGGCGCCCGGCGGCGTGAAGAACGGGTGGCGACGCGACATCCTGTTGCCTTGCCTCTTGCTGCTGGCGGTCGGCTTGCTTCTCAGATCCACCGTGATGTTGGCTGACGCCCCGGTCTTTTGGCGCGTGGCACTGCTCGGCGTGGCAGCGCCTCTGCTCGCCATTGCGTTGCTCAGTTTCAGCACCCGGCCGCTGCGCTTCGCGCTCGGGGTCGCGGCGCTTTCGATCGCTTCGCTGTTGTCCAGCCACGCATCGAGCGGTGCGATGGGGCAGCTGATCACCTCGGCCCGCAGCTTCTTCGGGGTCTACAAGGTGTATCGCCATACCGACCTCGGGCTCAGCATCTTCGTGCACGGTTCAACCATCCACGGAACCCAGTTCATCGACCCCTCAAAAGCCAACCAGCCCGGTGCTTATTACCACCACGACGGCTCGTTCGGCCAGATGTTCCGCGCGCTTGCACCCGGGCTCGGCCAGCGCGCCGTGGCCATCGTCGGGCTCGGCTCGGGCAGCCTGGCGTGTTATGGCGCCAAGGGCAGCCAGTGGACTTTCTATGAGATCGATCCGCTGGTCGAACAGATCGCGCGCGACCCACGGCATTTCACGTTCCTGCGCGATTGCCCGCCGACCACCCGGGTCGTGATCGGCGACGCCCGGGTCACGCTGCGCAACGCCACCGATGCCAGCTATTCGTTGCTGTTGATCGACGCTTTCACTTCGGATGCCATACCCACCCACCTGCTGACCCGGGAGGCGATGTCGGCCTACCGAAAAAAGCTGACGCCAGACGGTGTGCTGGCCGTGCACATCAGCAACCGCTTTCTGGATCTGTTGCCGGTACTGAGCCGGCTGGCGCAGGACGCACAACTGGTGGGGCGTGTTTCAAGAGTCGATACCACCGGAACGCAAAGCACGCTGCTTGAAAGCCCGGCGCAAGTGGTGGTGCTGGCGGCCGACGAAGCCTCATTCGGCAGCCTGGCAAACGACCCGCGCTGGTTGCAGCTTCCGCCCGCGCGTGCCGGAAAAGTCTGGAGCGACGACTACGTGAACATCATCGACGCGTTGCGCTTCTCCAGTCGCTGAGCGCGCAACCGACAGCGCAGCCGACCCAGGACAAAACTCCTGCCCCATCCGGGTGCAATCGCCCTCGCGGCAACACGTGCCAGTCCTTAGTCTGCTAGCACGGGTTCGCCGTTGGGGCGCACCTTGCAGCAAAGGCCAGACACCATGCTCTTGCAACGCCCGATCCGGGTGCTCATCGTCGACGACCATGCCGGTATTCGCGCCGGGCTCATGACGCTGGTCGAGTCGGAGAACCCGCGCCTGTGCGCCGTCGGCGCCGCCGCCACCGCGAGCGAAGCCATGGCGCAGGCGCGCAAGCACCAACCCGACGTGATCGTCCTCGACGTGAACCTGGCCGGCGAGGACGGGTTGGCGCTGATGCCCGCGCTGCACCGCGCCACCCGCTGCGAGGTCATCGTGCTGACCAGCCTGGCCGACCCCAGCGTTGCAGCCCAGGCACGCCGGCTTGGCGCGCGCGCCTGCCTGCACAAGACGGCGCCGGCGGCCGAGCTGATGGCCATCATCCTGTCGGTCCGGCCCGAGGGCGAACTCCAGATCGAGGGCATCCCCGCGAATGCGGGAGTCGGTTTGTCCCATGCCCTCGGGGAGCAAGCACCCATGGGCAACGGGCAATAGCGCCGATGCCCCGGTGCGTGGCGCTCCCTACAGTGGTCATCAATGAAACAAGACGCAAGCGAGGGCCAACGGTCATGAGCGACGGGCACATCACCCCACCGGCAATGGTTCAGCGGCTGGTGAGCGAACAAGACGGCGTCACCGCCATCGAGTACGGGCTGCTGGCCGCGTTGATCGCGATCACCTGCATCGTGGCGTTTCAGCTGCTGGGCACACAGCTGACCGCGATGTACTTGTATTGGGTCGGCGCGGTGCTCGGTGCGCTGTAGCGAGTCAACAGGGATTTCAGCCACAGCTGGGCTGATTTATGGAGCCGGCAACGGCATTTTGTCAACTGGAGAGGAAGCAACATGAAACTCGTGAAATTCATCAAGAACTTCGGCCACGAAGAAGACGGCGTCACCGCCATTGAGTACGGCCTGATCGCGGCGCTCATCGCCATCGTGATCATCGCCGGCGCGACGCTGGTCGGCACCAACCTCAATGCGTTGTTCACGTACATCTCGACGCAGCTCAAGACCTGATCCGCGCCGGCATTGCGGGATATCAGGGTGATCACGCACAACAAGCGACTCCCGCATGGGCTTGCGGGTTCGCTTGAATCTGCAAGATTCCATCGCACTCGTGCGGGATGCGACGTGCGCTTTCATGACAGAAAAGGCAGGGATATGAAACTCATCAAATTCATCAAGGACTTCGGGCGTGATGACGACGGCGTCACAGCCATCGAATACGGCCTGATTGCAGCGCTGATCGCCATCGTGATCATCGGCGGCGCGACGCTGGTCGGGACCAACCTCAATGAGTTGTTCACGTACATCTCGACGCAGCTCAAGACCTGAGCCAGGCCCACGCGCCCTCAGCAGCACCGCGGAATGAGCACAGCACCCGAGGCCCGCATGGACTTCTTCGCGCCCCTCTCCTTGCTTGCGTTGGCCTCGCTGATGATCGCCGCGGTGGTGAGCGACCTGCGCTCCCGGCGGATTCCCAATGCCCTCGTGGTTTCGGGAATCGTGCTGGGGCTCTTTTTTCAAACCGTCGCCCCGTCCGGTGCCGGTCTGTTCGGCAGCCCCGCAGGCGCTTTGGGATTTGTCCCGGCGTTGCTGGGCGGCCTGGTGGGGCTGGCGCTGTTCCTGCCCCTTTACGCGCTGCGCGCCATGGGCGCCGGCGACGTGAAGCTGCTGGCCATGGTTGGCGTCTGGCTGGGCGCCCCCCATGTGGTGAAGGCGGCGCTGTGGACGCTGCTGGCCGGTGGCGTGCTCTCGCTGGCGGTGGCGCTGTGCACCGGTGTGTTGCGGCAGGTGCTGGCCAACCTGCGCTTCATGGTGACGGCCACGCTGATCAAGGTGCAAGGCGGCACCGGCCTGGCGGTCGAGGCGCCCGCACGCACGACGGGGCGCTTGCCCTTTGCGGTGGCCATCGCCTGCGGCACAGGCGCCGAGCTGCTTCGCCTGGCCGTCGCCCGCTGAACCACGAAACGCGGCGATGACCTCCACCGTGATCCCGCTGCCGACACCGCACGACGAGCCGGCGCGCAACCTGAAGGGCGCACCCGGCCCGTGGCGCCGCCCCACGGCCCCGGCCGGCGGCTCGGGCGAGCTGCCTGCGGCGCCGCGCACGCCGGAAGAAACCGGCTTGCCGCTGCTGTTGTTGATCGACCTGCTGCTCAAAGTGATGTACCAGCACGGGCTGACGCAGTTGCAGGAACTGGCAAGCCACCTGAAGCTCAGTGCCGCCTTGCTCGAAACCCTGTTCCTGCAACTGCGCAAGGAATCCCTCGTTGAGGTGCGCCGGCGCGGCGCGCTGGATGGCGACGTGACCTACGAGTTGCTGCAGGCCGGCCGCACGCGCGCCGCCGAAGCGCTGTCGCGCAACCTCTACAGCGGTGCGGCGCCGGTGCCGCTGGAGGCCTACACCGCGCAGGTCCGCCTGCAAAGCGTGAGCGCCATGGGGGTGACCCAGATGCGGTTGACGCGCGCGCTGGGCAACCTGGTGATCCGCCCCGAAGTGCGCGACCAGCTCGGCGCGGCGATGAATTCACGCCGCGCCATCATGCTGTACGGCCCGCCCGGCGGCGGCAAGACCTACCTGTGCGAGCAGATGGCCCGCATGCTGGCGGGCCACATCGCCGTGCCGCATGCGGTGGAGGTGAGCGGCGAGATCATCCGCGTCTACGACCCGCTGGTGCACCACCCGGTTCAAACACCCGACGACCAGCGCCCGACGCTGGACAACCGGCACCGGGCCGACACCCGCTGGATGCTGTGCGAACGGCCGGTGGTCGTGACCGGCGGTGAGTTGACGCTGGAAATGCTGGACCTGGTGTTCGACTCGCGCGCCGGTTATTACCAGGCGCCGCCGCACTTCAAGGCCAACGGCGGGCTGTTCCTGGTGGACGACCTGGGCCGCCAGTTGATTACGCCGCGCCAGTTGCTCAACCGCTGGATCCTGCCGATGGAGCAGCGCCACGACTACTTGATGCTGCGCAGCGGCGGCAAGTTCCAGATCCCGTTCGACACGCTGCTGTTCTTCTCGACCAACATGGTGCCGTCGGACGTGGCCGACGACGCCTTCCTGCGCCGCATCGGCTACAAGATTTATGTCGGCGCGGTGGGTGTCGAAGACTATCGCCGCATCCTGCGCGAGGTGTGCGCCACCTACCAGGTGCCCTACAGCGACCAAGCCTTCGAGCACCTGCTGGAGCACTTCCACGAAAAGCACGCCCGCCCGCTGCTGGCCTGCTACCCGCGCGACCTGGTGAGCCAGATCGCCGACTACGCCGCCTACCACGGCAAGGCGCCGGAACTCTCGGCCGACTTGTTGCACTGGGCCTGGCACAACTACTTTGCAACCGAGCCGGCGCGCGCCTGACGCCGCAAGCCAGGAGAACTCATCATGAGAGGCACCAAGGGATTGTTCATGCTGCTGATTGCGCTGCTCGCGGGCGGCGCCGCGGTCATGTTCGCCAGCCGCTGGATGCAGGCGCAGTCGCAAGGCGGCGGGCAGATCGCGGTCGCTGCCGTGGACATCGAACTCGGTGGCCGCATCACGCCTGAAATGCTGCGCATGGTTCAGTGGCCGGCCGGCAACGTGCCGGTCGGTGCGTTCACCGAGGTGGCTGTGCTCGACGCTCGGGTCGTCAAGACATCGGTCACCCGCGGCGAGCCCATCCTGGAAGGCAAGCTTGCGCCGGCGGGCACCAAGGGCGGCCTTTCCGCCGTGGTGGCCGAGGGCAAGCGCGCGATGACCGTGCGGGTCAACGACGTGGTGGGCGTGGCCGGTTTCGCGCTGCCCGGCAATTTTGTCGACATCATGGTCAACACGCAAAACGAGGGCAGCAAGCGCGGTGAGCAGGACAAGGACAAAGCCATCAGCAAGATCGTGCTGGAGCGCATCCTGGTGCTGGCCATCGCGCAAGAGTCCAGCCGCGACGAGACCAAGCCCAAGGTGGTGAATGCCGTCACGCTGGAAGTGACACCCGAACAAGCCGAGAACCTGGACCTCGCGCGCAGCGTGGGCACCTTGTCGCTGGTGCTGCGCAACCAGGTCGACCCGAAGATGGGCGAGACCGAAGGCGCGACCAAATCAACTTTGCTGAAGGAAGACCACACGCCACCGCCGGTGGTCGTGGTCGCCGCTTCGGCACCGGCGCCGAAGCCGGTGGTCAGGCGCGCTCCGGCACCCAAGGCCGTGACCGTGACGGTGGCGGCGGCGCCACCGGCACCGGAGCGCAGAACCTGCGTCGAGGTGATCCGCGGCACCGTCAAGACCAACGAATGCTTCTGAACCGCGACAGCTCAACACGGGAGACCCCATGCGCACCCCACGTCTTTTGACGCCGCCCGCTCCAAGTTCGTCGGGAAGATCCCTTCTCGCACTGGCCGTCGGCGCACTGCTCGCGCCGGCCGCCTTGGGCCAGGCCGGCGCGGTTGCCAAGGGCGCGCAGGCCGCACCGCTGAAGCTGGCGGCCAACGCGCCGCTGCCGCTGACAACGGCGCCCGCATCCGGCCGCGTGACCACCTCGGTGTTTCCCACCGCGCCTTGTGGCCGGGTCGAGATCGCGCCCGTGGTGCAGGTGAGCGTGGGCAAGTCCACCGTGCTGCGCCCGCCCAGCCCGATCACCCGGGTGTTGCTCGGCAACCCGGAAGGCTCGCGCGCGGCCCGGCCGGTCGAGAGCAAAGGCAAGGACGACAAGGGCAATGAACACGTCACGATGACCGAAGACAAGATGCGCCCCGGCGTGGCCGAGGTCGATGTGCTGCTGCTCAGCCCGACCGAGGTGTATTTGCTCGGCAAGTCCATCGGCTCCACCAACGTGGTGCTGCTCGACCAGGCCGGCCAGTGCACCGCGTTCGACGTGGTGGTCAACATGGACACCGGCGCGTTGCAGACGGTGATCGGCCAGCTGCTCCCCGAAGAGAAGAGCGTGCGAGTTTCCTCCGCGTTCGACTCCATCGTGCTCACCGGCACCGTCACCGACGGCGGCGCGGTGATCCGGGTGATGGACCTGGCCAACGCGTATGTGCGCAGTGCGGGCGGTGGCGCCGGCGCCAGCGTGGTGGGCGCCAACCCGCGCATCGTCAACATGCTGTCCACCGGCGCGCCGCAGCAGGTGATGCTGGAGGTGAAGGTGGCCGAGGTGTCGAAGGCACTGCTCGACCGCTTCGGCATCAACTTCGCGCGTGCCTACGTGCCGGGCGACGGCTCGATGATCCGCTTCCTGTCGGGCATTTTCGGCGGTGCCGGCGGGCTGGTGGGGCAGATCAGCGGCACCATCGGCGCGCGGATCGGCGCGGGCGTCGTCGGCTCCAGCACCAACGGCCAGTCGACCAGCGTCTACACCGGGCAGGTGGGCGACGCGCGCATCGGCGACAACCCGCAGATTCCGTTTGCCGCGGGCAAGGGCACCTCGACCATCGGCCTGGACATGCAGAAGACCGACGGCCTGGTGAAGGTGCTGGCCGAGCCCACGGTGATGGCCATCAGCGGCCAGAAGGGCAGCTTCAACGCGGGCGGCAAGATCTTCATTCCG
>JANORB010000225.1:0-15936 GCA_031415135.1 Methylibium sp. | reverse complement strand
CCGCGCGACGCGGCCATCATCGCGACGCGAATGGTCACGGCCCTGGCGCTGCCGTTTCTGGTCGACGGCCACGAACTGGTGGTCACCGCCAGCATCGGCATCGCGATGCACCCCACTGACGGCGACAACGCCGACGAGCTCGTGAAGGCCGCCGACGCGGCGATGTACCACGCCAAGAGCCTGGGTCGCAACACGGTTCAGTTCTACAGCGTCGAGATGAACAAGGTCGCGTTCGAGAAGCTCACGGTCGAGAACGAACTGCGCCTGGCCGTCGAGCGCCCGCCGTGGGTGCTGCACTACCAGCCCAAGGTCGACGCGATGACCGGCGCGATCGCCGGCGTCGAAGCGTTGATTCGCTGGAACCACCCGACCTGGGGGCTGGTGCCGCCGGCGCGCTTCATCGCGGTGGCCGAAGAGATCGGGATGATCGCGCAGATCGGCGACTGGGTGCTGGAAGACGCGTGCCGGCAGGTTGCCGAATGGAGGCGCGCCGGCCTCGGCGAGATTCGGGTCGCGGTCAACCTGGCGGCCCCGAGCTTTCGGAAGGCGAATCTGGTGGCCAACCTGATGGCTTTGATCGAGCGCTACGGCATCCACCCGAGCCAACTCCAGATCGAGGCCACCGAGAGCATGCTGATGGAGCATGCCGGCATGACCTTGAACACGCTGCACGAGTTGCACGCCTTGGGCGTCAAGCTGTCGATCGACGATTTCGGTACCGGCTATTCGTCGCTCAGCTACCTGCGCCGGTTCCCGGTCGATCAACTCAAGATCGACCGATCGTTTGTCACCGACATGGCGAACAACCCGGACGACGCGGCGATCACCGGCGCGATCATCTCGCTGGGCCGCAGCATGAAGCGCGAAATCGTCGCCGAGGGCGTCGAAACGGTGGCGCAGGCGAAGCTGCTGCTTGCCCAGGGCTGTCACTTGATGCAGGGATTCCTGTTCAGCCGCCCGGTGCCGGCCGTTGAAATGGAAGAGTTGCTGCGTTGCGAGCGCCCGTATGCCTGGGCGGTCCAGGACATCCAGCCGCAGCGCGCGGCCGCAGAGCGCGGTTCAGGGCGTCCGTAAGGCCGGGTCGCGTCGGTGGTGCGGCAGGCTGAAGCCTTGTCTGTTCGCGCACAGCGCTTGTTTGAAGCCGGCGTCTCACGGCATGGCGCCCCGCGGGCTCAACACCTTCTGGCCGGCACCCGGGCCGAAGACGATGCCGTATGTGCATGCAGCGGCTTGCATCGGCGTGTTCCCGCTTGGCATGTGGCGGTTGACCGACGGGCTCCGCCTGGCGGCAGGCTCAGCGCTGCGCCACGTGCTGGCGCATTCCACGCGCCCGCCCCGGCACGCGCTGGCCAGCGGGATCATGTTGACCGCATTGCTGCATGGACGGCAGCGCAGGCGGCGCGGGATGCGGCGTCGGTCGTGACGGACCGCTGAGGCCCCTGATCCAATGGCTCGCTGCGAACAAACCGGGGTCACTGACGCGATCCGCGCGGTCGTCATCCTCGATTGATATCGCTCAATGCGAGAACGCATTTGCGCGCCAGAATGATGTGCATCCCAACTTTGGCGAGACGAGATGCCACGACTGACGCGCTACCGCATCGCGCTGCCCGCCTGGCCGGCCGACGCCAAAGTCCACCCACCTGTGCGCGGCCTGTGGACTGACTTCTCGGCACGATGAACCACTACCGGAACGTGCTGGTGCATGTCAGCGACAGCGAGCGGTCGAGCCAGGTGTTGTCCTGTGCCGCCATGGTGGCCGCCGCACAGGGTGCGAGCTTGCGTGCTGTGCATGCGGTCGAACCGCTCTACCTTGGGGTCCGCCTCAGCCCGGAGTCCGACATGACCGCCGCCCAGGTCGGCCGGGAGTTCGAACGGGTGCGCACGGCAAAGGCACGCGATCGTGTGCGCGAGGCGAGCCGGGCGAACGGCATGGGCATCGCATTTGAAAGCCCGGCCGGCGACCCGGTGGAGGCGATGAGCGCGCGTTTGCGCGTGGCCGATCTGGCGCTGGTGGGTCAGCCGTCCGACGGGGACACGGATGGCCCGTCGCGGCGCTTTGCCTCGAAGCTGCTGGTGGCCGGAGCGTGTCCGGTGCTGTTCGTTCCAGCCACCGGGACCGTCGATCGTTGCGGCACGCGCGTGCTGGTGGCCTGGTCGGCCACGCGGGAAAGCGCGCGGGCGTTGCGAGATGCGTTGCCGATGCTGCAACGGGCGGCGGCGGTCGAGGTGCTGCGCTTCGGCCCCAGCCCGCCAGGTGCCGGCGAGCCGCTGGATGGCGTCGTGGCTTACCTGCAAGCGCACGGCGTGTCGGCCACCGGCGCCGTCAAGCCGCTGCGCGAGATCTCCTTCGGCGAGCGCATGCTGACACCGACCGTTGTCGATGCGTCGATTGCCGAATTGCTGTTGTCGCACGCCGCCGACATCGACGCCGACCTGATCGTGATGGGCGGCTACGGCCACACGCGCACTTATGAACTGGTGCTGGGCGGCGTGACACGGACCATGCTCGGCTCGATGACCGTGCCGGTTCTCATGTCGCATTGAGGCCATGAGCGACTGGCCAGGCCCGCACGCCTGCCAGAGGCCCGCGTGCCCTGAGCTTGCATTGACGCCGATCAAGCCCGGGCGCGCGGCATCGCATAGTCTGGCTTCTCGCAAGGTAACGCAACGCAACGCAAGTCAACGCAAGGCAGGTCAGGGCACGCCTGCGGCGCGCCGCGGCCGCTGATCTGCGCGAGCTGCCGACGAACCCCAGGAGATGACCATGGCGATGATGAAAGCGGCGGTGTTTATCGAGCCCGGCCGCATCGTGCTCGAAGACAAACGCATTCCCGATGTCGGCCCGCTCGATGCGCTGATCAAGGTCAGCACGACGACCATCTGCGGCACCGACATTCACATCCTCAAAGGCGAATACCCGGTGGCGCGCGGCCTGACGGTCGGGCACGAACCGGTCGGCGTCATTCACCAGCTGGGCTCGGCCGTGCAGGGCTACCGCGAGGGCCAGCGCGTGATTGCCGGCGCCATCACGCCGAGCGGCTGGAGCAACGCCTGCCAGTGCGGCTACGGCTCGCAGGACGGCGCCGGCACGGCGCACGGCTGGAAGCCGCTGGGCGGCTGGAAGTTCGGCAACACCATCGACGGCTGCCAGGCCGAATATGTGCTCGTGCCAGATGCCATGGCCAACCTCGCCGCCGTGCCGGACGAGTTGAGCGACGAGCAGGTGCTGATGTGCCCGGACATCATGTCGACCGGTTTTGGCGGCGCCGAGCGCGCCGGCATCCGCATCGGCGACACGGTGGCGGTGTTCGCGCAGGGGCCGATTGGCCTGTGCGCCACGGCCGGCGCCAAGCTGAGCGGCGCGACCACGGTGATCGGCGTGGACCGTCTGGGCAACCGCCTGGAGATCGCCCGCCGCATGGGTGCCGACCACGTCATCGACAGCAGCCGCGTCGACCCGGTCGCAGAGATCATGCGGCTGACCGGCGGCCGCGGCGTCGACGTCGCCATCGAAGCGCTGGGCACGCAGGCGACGTTCGAGGCCTGCCTGCGTGTGCTGCGGCCGGGCGGGACCTTGTCGAGCCTGGGTGTGTACTCCACCGACCTGACCATTCCGTTGGGCGCCTTCGCGGCCGGGCTGGGCGACCACCAGATCGTGACCACGCTGTGCCCTGGGGGCAAGGAACGCATGCGCCGGCTGATGTCGGTGATCCAGTCGGGCCGCGTGGACCTGAGCCCGATGGTCACGCACCGCTTCAAGCTCGACGACATAGAGAAGGCGTATGAGCTGTTCGGGCACCAGCGTGACGGCGTGCTGAAGGTGGCGATCACGCCCTGACCCAAGCGGCGCGCATCGACACGGGCTTTGATGAGCGAACCCACGACCCTGGCCGGCATCGCCCCTGCGCCCCGTGCCACGCAGGCCTTGTTGCGCCGCTTGGACGTGCCGGGCCCGCGCCAGGCGTCCGGCCCGACGGCGGACCGCTGTGTCGACGCCTTCGACCGCCACCTGCGCGCCGCTGCTGGGCGCGGCCATTTTTCGCGCGTTCCATGAGCGCCGCGCTGAGCGCCGGCGCCTTGCTGATGGGCCTGGCGAGTGCGCCCCATTGCGTGGCGATGTGCAGCAGCGCCTGCGGCGGTGCGGCGCGCGCCTGTGGCGGCGACCATCCGCAGCGCGCCATGGCCGCGCTGCAGTTGGGCCGCCTGCTCAGCTACGCCGCCGTGGGGGCGCTGGCGGCGGCGAGTGTGTCGACCCTCGGTGCATGGAGCGCGGGCACGCCGGCACTGCGGCCGCTGTGGAGCGCGGTTCACCTGGGCGCGCTGCTGCTGGGGCTGTGGCTGGTGTGGCGCGGCCAGGCGCCCGACTGGTTGCGCCTGTTCGGCCAACGGGTCGCGCACCGGGTGCAGCAGCAGGTGCGGCGCACGCCACCCGGCGCCGGGCGGCTGTGGCAGGCCGGCCTGCTGGGCACGGCCTGGGTGGGCTTGCCGTGCGGCCTGCTGCAATCGGCCCTGGTGGTCGCCGCTTTGGGCGACGGGCCGTGGCAGGGGGCGGCGGTGATGGCATCGTTCGCCGCCGGCTCCAGCGTCGGGCTGTGGGCCGGGCCGGCGCTGTGGTGGCGCTTCAGCGGCGGCCGGCTGAATGCCGCCAGCGGGCCGCTGATGGCCGCACGCCTGGGCGGCGCGGTGCTGGTGGCCTTGTCCGGCTGGGCCCTGACCCACGGCTTGTGGGAGCGGGTCTACGCGGCCTGGTGCTGATCAGCGGCTTCAGCGCGCCCCGACCTGAAAGTCGTTCAGGCCCGTGCGATCGCGCCCGCGCAACAGCCACAGCGGCCGGGTGGCAAACGACACCGGCACGCCGCTCTTGCCGTCGACCGGGCGCAGGCTGCGGTCGAACAGCGAGCTGCCGGGCATGTAGCGCAACGCCACGCCGGCGCGGCGCCTGGCCGATGTGTTGGCCTTTGCGCCATGGATCATGTAGACATCGTGCATCGACACCTGGCCGGGTTGCAACTGCAGGTCGACGGCCTCGCGCGCGTCGAACGCGTCGTCGGCGGTGCGCTGCTGCAGCACCAGGTCCTGGCGGTCTTCATGCAGGTGCGGGTGGGTCACACGGGCGGCATGCGAGCGCGGGATCACGCGCAGGCAGCCGTTCTCGGTGATCGACTCGTCCAGCGCCACACACACCGTGCAATTGGCCAGCGGCCGGATCGGCCAGTAGTGGCCGTCCTGGTGCCACGGTGTCTCGTGCCCGTCGCCGGCGGGTTTGCAAAACACGTGGCAACCCCACAGGATGATGTCGGGGCCGATCAGTCGTTCGACCAGGTCGAGAATGTCGGGCTGCATCGCCAGGTCCAGAAAGTCCCGGCTCCCTTTAACACCCTCCGGGTTGGCCGCGCCACCCTGCCCCACCACATGCGCGCTGACCAGTTTTTCAGGGCGCACGCCGGGGTTGTCGCGGATCAGCCGGTCGAGTGACTCGCGCAGGTGGTCGACGCGAGGCTGCGGCAAGCGGAACGAGGGGACCAGGTAGCCGCGCTCGGCATAGTGGCGGACTTCGCTGTCGCTGAGACTGGCCATGCGCTTGCCTGCTGCCAACGTGCCTGGTGCCAACGTGCCCGGTGCCAACGTGCCCGGTGCCAAAGCGCGGCGCGCGGGCTCAGAGGCTGAGAGTTTTTTGAATTGACTCCCTCGCCCTCTGGGAGAGGGTGGGGGTGAGGGCTCGCAAAACACCATCGTGCCCGGCGCAGCCCCTCACCTCAACCCTCTCCCCAAAGGGGCGAGGGAGCAAGTACGGTCGCGGCAGAAAAACTCTCACTCTCTCAGTCGCGCACGAACAGCGTGACCAGCGGTTCGCCGCCGACCTGGCGGCTCCAGTGGCCGTGCAGTTGCGGGTCGAAGTGGGCGCCGTCGGGCAGCCGGTCGGCCGAGTAAAAATGTTCACCGGGATGGAACACCCGCGAACTGCCGTCCTGCAGGCCGATCTCCATCTGCCCCGCCAGGATGAACACCCATTGCGGCGTGACGGTGCAGTGGAACGGGCTGCGAAAACCGACCGGGCTGTGGCGCAACTGGTAGCCGCCCGAGGCCTGCAGCGCCGAGAGCATCGCCTGCGCTGTGCCCTCGGTCAGCGCGATCGTCTCGTGGCGGAACCGGGCGCGCCCGTCGGCGTCGGTGTAGAGCACGGTCTTGTCGAAGCTGGGCACGGCGGTCAGCGTGGTCAGGTGATGCGCTGCCCGCTGCCCGCATCGAACAGGTGGGCCTTGGCGGCGCCGATCTGCAGGCCCACCGCATCGTCGGGCTGCGCCGCGGTGCGGCCGTGCAGCACGACGATCATCTTGGCGCCGCCGACATCGAGCAGCAATTCGGTTTCGGCGCCGGTGGGTTCCACCACGATCACCTTGGCCGCGATGCCCCGCCCGGCCGCGCCGAGGTCCACATCGCCCGGCCGGATGCCATAGTGAACCGCCTGGCCGTGTTTGCCGTGCGCCAGCTCGCCCACCGGCCACTCGCTGCCCCCCGCCTCGACCCACGAACGGCCCGGCTGGCGGCGCAAGATGCCGGGGAAGACATTCATCGCCGGCGAGCCGATGAACTGCGCGACGAACAGGTTGCCCGGGTGGTCGAACAGCTCCAGCGGGGTGCCGATCTGCTCGATGATGCCGTCGTGCATCACCACGATGCGGTCGGCCATCGTCATGGCTTCGATCTGGTCGTGCGTCACGTACACGGTGGTGGTCTTCAGGCGCTGGTGCAGCGCCTTGATCTCGGCCCGCATCGCCACGCGCAGCTTGGCGTCCAGGTTGGACAGCGGCTCGTCGAACAGGAACACCTTGGGGTCGCGCACGATCGCGCGGCCCATCGCCACGCGCTGGCGCTGGCCGCCCGAGAGTTCGCGCGGGAAGCGGTCGAGCAGCGGGTCGAGGTTGAGGATGCGCGACGCGTTGGCCACGCGCTCGGCGGTGACCTTGGCCGCGGCATTGCGCAGGCGGAGCGAAAAACCCATGTTCTCGCGCACCGTCATGTGCGGGTACAGCGCGTAGCTCTGGAACACCATCGCAATGTCGCGGTCCTTGGATTCGAGATCGTTGACGACCGTCGAGTCGATCAGGATCTCGCCGCCGGTGATTTCTTCCAGCCCGGCCAGCATGCGCAGCAAGGTGCTCTTGCCGCAGCCCGACGGCCCGACCAGCACGACGAATTCGCCGTCGGCGATATCGAAGCCGATGCCGTGGATGACCCGGGTCTTGCCGTAGGCCTTGTGGATGTTGCGGAACGAGACGGATGCCATGGTGAGATGACCTGTGCCTTATGCCCTATGCCCTATGCCTTGACCGCGCCGGCCGTCAGGCCCGACACCATGTAGCGCTTGAATGCGTAGTAGATCGCCGCGGGCGGCAGCGCGTAGATGAAGCCGGTGGCCATCAACAGCTCCCAGGGCGAATCGTCGGCCGCCAGGAAGTTGCCCAGCGCCACCGCCAGCGTGAGGTCGGTCTCCTTGGACAGCAGCAGGAAACCGTACAGGTATTCGTTCCAGGCCAGCAGCAGCGCATAGGTGCCCACCGCCACCAGCGACGGCACCATCAGCGGCACGTACACCAGCCGGAACAGCTGCACCGGCGTGGCGCCGTCGATGCGCGCCGCTTCGTCGAGTTCCCAGGGCAGCTTGTCGCTGGCCTGCTTGAGCACCCAGATGCAGTACGGTGAGGCGATCGTCACCATCGCCAGCACCAGCGACCAGCGGTTGTTCAGCAGCCCGTAGTTGGCCATGGTCTTGTACATCGGCACGGCCAGGAACGCGGCCGGGATGAAGTAGGTGAACAGCGCCATGTTCATCACCGTGCGCCCACCGCGCACCTTGAGCCGGCTGATCGCAAACGCCGCCGTGGTGGCGACGAACAGCGTGATCAGGCCCACCGCCACGGCGATCATCAGCGAGTTGCCGAGTTGCAGCCAGAAGTGGTTGAGATAAAAGTGCTTTTGCTGGAACACCGTTTCGAAGTTTTGCAGCGTGGGGTTCTTCGGCCACAGGCGGCCGGAGGTGGCCGAGTCGCGCTCGGAAATGGCAAACAGGAACAGGTGGTAGACCGGAATCAGCGTCCACAACAGCACCGGAATGCCGATCAGCAGCAGCTTGGCTTCGGCGCTGACTTTTCGCCAGGTGAAGGCGCGGCTCATTTGGACAAGCGTTTCATCATCACGTAGACCAGCGGCAGCACCAGGGGCAGCGCCACCACGATGGACGCCATCGCCAGTTCGATCTGGTCCAGCCGCAGATAGCGGATGCCCAGCGTGGCCAGCACATGCGTCAGGTCGGCCGGGCCGCCGCCGGTGAGCAGGTACACGCTGTTGAAGTCGCCCAGGGTCCAGATCATCGACAGGATGGTCGAGGTGAAGTACAGCCCGCTCATCGCCGGCCAGGTGATGAAGCGGAACTTCTGCCAGCCGGTGGCGCCGTCGACGCTGGCGGCTTCGTATTGCTCGGTAGGAATGGCGAGGCGCCCGGCGATCAGGATCAGGGTCCAGAACGGCAGCGACTTCCAGATGTGCATCAGCATCGAAAAGCTCAAGGCCAGCGTGGCGTCGTTGAGCCAGTTGGGCCCGTCCAGCCCGGTCAGCCGAAAGATGGTGCTGTTGATGACGCCCCACTCGGGGTTGAGCATGAAGCGCACCGACAGGATGGTCGGAATCGACGGCACCGCCCACGGCAGGATGAACAACAGCGACAGCGCCTTGATCCACCAGCGCGTCTTGACAAAAAAGCCCGACAACACCAGCGCGATGACCATCTTCAGGTTGACCGCGACGATCACGAACACCGCCGTGTTGATGACCGTGCGGAAGAAGATCGGGTCGTCGAACAGCTTGGTGTAGCTCTCCGGGTGGCGCGCCAGCCAGAGGCCATAGCCCACCGGGTACAGCACGAACACCACGAACACCAGCAGGTAGGGCACCACGAACGCACGCCCCCAGAACTCCCAGCGGTTCAGGGGCTTGCGAACGGTGGGAGCGGTGGCGACAGCGGTGTTCAAGGGCAGGGCTGGCGGCGTGCGCGCGACCTCAGTTGGCGACCGCCTTGATGCGGGCGATCATCTCGTCGGTGGCCTTGTCGACCGGCACCTTCTCGCTGAGGATGCGGTTCATCGCCTTGGCCCACACGTTTTCGTTGTTGAGCACCGTGAACTTGTAGTTCTTGGTGAATTCGAACGGCGTGGTGCCGGCCATGAACTGGTTGTAGACCGCCACGCGGTGCGGGTCGCTCTTCCAGAACGGGCTTTGCTGCGCCGTCTTGGTGACCGGGAACCAGCGGCCCAGCGAGCCTTCGACATACGGCGTCAGGTTGGCCTCGTCCAGAATGAACGCAACAAACTGCTTGGCCGTGGCCTTGTTCTTGGCGTCCTTGAAGATCACGCCGGTCTTGACCGCAGCGCGGTAGGTCATCTTGCTGCCGTCGGGCTTGTTCGGGAAGCCGGCGGTGGCGATCTTCTCGGTGTAGTTGGCCTTGGCGGTGGCACGCTGGGCCTCGGTCAACGTGGCGTTGTTCATGTCGTCCAGCCACTTGGCGGCGATCGAGATGGTCGCGTTGTGCGTCATCAGGATCGTCTTGTTGTGGAACGCGACGTTGTTGTCCGGATCCTTCCAGTTGGTGGCCGATGGCGGCGTGCAGCCCTTGGTGTAGACGGCGGTGTAGTCGGTCAGCGCGTTGATGAGGCCCTGGCGAACCGCCGGGTCGTCGACCTGCACCTTGCCCGAATCGCTGACCAGCTTGACGTTGTAGGCGTCCATGAAGGTCAGGAACGAGAAGAACGAATCGCTTGAGTCGACGCCCATCGGGAAGCCGGTGCCGAACGCGCGGTTGCCGCTCTTCTGGCGGTAGCCGGCCTGCACCTTGTCGCACCAGAAATCCCAGTAGCCCTTCCAGTCTTTCGGGATGTCGGTGTCTTTGAAGCCCGCTTCGGCCAGCATGTCCTTCCAGTACTGGATGTGCATGGTCTGCTGCTTGATCGGGAAGGCGTAATACGCGCGGCTCTGGCTGGCGTTGTTGTAGAGGAAGGTGGTCGACAAGGCCGATGGCTCGAACTTGGCGCGCAGCGGGTCGATGACGCTGGAGATGTCTTCGAGCTTGCCGTCGTAGGCCCACTTGGCGGTGACCTGGAAGTCGTACACGTCGCCATAGGCCACGTCGGGCGGGTTGCCGGCGTCGAGCGCGGCCACCGACTTCGGAATCATTTCCTGCGGCGCATACAACGACAAGTCGACCTTGACCTTCGGGTACTTGGCCTCGAACTTCTTGATGGCGGCGTAGAGCGCGTCGTCCTCGGCTTTGTAGAAGCCCTTGCCCCACCAGACGGTGAGCGTTTCCTGGGCCTGCGCCGGCCCGGAAACCATGATCGCGACGCCCACGCAGGCCACGGTGGCGAGCAGTTTGAACTTCATCGAAACACTCCTGAATCGGGTTGAGGGGTGCGCGAAAACGCTGGGCGCACTGTGCCGGCGATGATAGGGTCGGTGCGCTCGCAATGACTCGGGAAGTACCCTTGCGAACCGGTGCGCGGCAAGGGCGCGCGGCTACAGGATCAGCAGTGCCCGGAAGTCGTTGACGTTGGTGAACGTGGGCCCCGGCACCACCAGGTCGCCGAGCGGGCGGAAGAAGTTGTAGGCGTCGTTGCGGTCCAGGAAGTCCTGCGCTTTCAAGCCGGCCTCTTTGGCGCGCACCAGGGTGCTCGGCGTGACGATGGCGCCGGCGTTGTCTTCCACGCCGTCGATGCCGTCGGTGTCGGCCGCCAGCACGTACACGCCGCGCTCGGCCTGCAGCGCGATGACGCAGCCGAGCAGGAACTCGGTGGCGCGGCCGCCCTGCCCGCCGCGGGTCGTCACCGTCACGGTGGTTTCGCCGCCCGACAGCACGACGCAGGGCCGCGCGAAGGGCTGGTTTCGCATCGCCACCTGGCGCGCCAGCGCCGCGTGCATCTTGCCGATCTCGCGCGACTCGCCTTCGATCTGGTCGCTCAGGATGTGCGCCTCGATGCCGGCCTCGCGCGCCAGCGCCGCCGCCGCTTCGAGCGACTCTTGCGGCGTGGCGATCAGGTGGACCAGGTGCCCGGCAAAACGCGGATCGCCCGGCTTGGGTGACTCGAACGCGCCACTTTCCAGCCCGGCACGCGCGGCCTTCGGAATCTCGATGGCGTAGCGCGCGAGGATGCGCAGCGCGTCGGCGCAGGTCGTGGGGTCGGGCACGGTCGGGCCGCTGGCGATCACCTCGGGCGCGTCGCCCGGCACGTCGCTGATCAGCAAGGTCACCACCCGGGCCGGCGCGCACATCGCGGCGAGCCGGCCGCCCTTGATGGCGGAGAGGTGCTTGCGCACGCAGTTCATTTCGTCGATGGCCGCGCCGCTGTTGAGCAAGGCCTTGTTGATGGCCTGCTTGTCCTCCAGCGTGATGCCCTTGGCGGGCAGGGCCAGCAGCGCCGAGCCGCCGCCGGAGACCAGGCACAGCACCAGGTCGTTTTCGGTCAGCCCCTGGGTCAGCTTGGCGATGCGCTCGGCGGCCTTGCGCCCGGCTTCGTCGGGGACCGGGTGGGCCGCTTCGACGACCTCGATGCGGCCGGGCTTCAAGCGGTAGGCGGGCGGCACGTGGTCGTAGCGCGTGACCACCAGGCCCGACAGCGGCGCTTCACGCGGCCACAGCGCGTCGACCGCGGCGGCCATCGCGCCCGCGGCCTTGCCGGCGCCCAGCACGACGGTGCGGCCCTTGGGCGGCTCGGGCAGGCTCGCGCGCGTGCTCTCGGCCGGCAATGCGCGGGTCACGGCGGCGTCGTACAAGGCCCGCAGAAAACCGCGCGGATCGGTGTGGGGCGAGAGCTTGCTCATGCGTCGATTGTCAGCCGATTCGGTGCATCGTTTCAATGGGCTTGTGCTACCTGGCCGGGCGCCGCCGGGCGCGGTTCAGCGTGGCCGGGCCGGGGCCTTGAGCGGCCGCAGCGGCGTCATCGACGCGCGCAGGCGTTCGTTCGGATCGGCCCGGGCCACGGCGAACTCGTCGAGCGCCTCCTGCACACTGCCGATGTGGGCGGCCATCAGGCGCTCGGCACTGGCCAGGTCGGCGCCAGCCAGCGCGGCGACGATGGCGTCGTGCTCGTCGCAAGACTGGCTCGCGTTCTGCTCGGACTGGTACAGCGTGGCCACCAGCGTGGTGCGCGCCGTGAGGTCGCGCATCACGTCGGTCAGCAAGCGGTTGCCCAGGCATTGCGCCAGGCACACGTGAAAGTCCGCCAGCAAGAAGCTGCGAGTGGCCGCATCGGCCCCGGCGATGGCCTGGCGCTCCTGCGCCACATGCTCGCGCAGACGGCGAATCACGCTCTGCAGCGGCTTGCCGGCCTCGCGCAGCATGCCGGTTTCGATCACCCGGCGGGCCGCGAACGCGTCGCGCGCTTGTTCGAACGAAGGCTCGACCACGTACCAGCCCTTGCGGCTGCGCACCTCGACAAAACCACGCGCCTGCAGTTGCATCAGCGCCTCGCGCACCAGCGTGCGGCTGACGCCGAACAGGTCGGCCAGTTGCTGCTCGCCCAGGCGCTCGCCGGGGCTGAGCTTTTGCGCCAGGATCGATTCGACGACCTGTTGCGCGATGTCGGTTTGGCTGGCCATGGGCAAGGACTGTAGCGGCGCCGCCGTTCAAGCCCTGGCCGGCAGCGGAGCGGCCATCACATCGGCGTCATCCTCGGTCGCCGGCACCGGGCGGCCGTCGAGCACCGCGTGGGCGCGCTCGCGGTCGATGTCGCCCTCCCAGGCCGCCACCGCCACGGTCGCCACGCAGTTGCCGATCAGGTTGCCCAGGGCGCGGGCAATGCCCATGAACCAGTCGACCGACAGCACCAGCACCAGGCCGATGGCCGGAATGGCGGGGATCGCCTGCAAGGTCGCCGCCAGCACCACGATGGCCGAGCCCGGCACGCCGTGCGCGCCCTTGGACGTGACCAGCGAGATCGCCAGGATGGTCAGCAAATCGGTCATCGTGATCGGCGTGTTGGTGGCCTGGGCGATGAACACCGCGGCCAGCGTGATGTAGATCGAGAACGCGTCGAGGTTGAACGAATAGCCGGTGGGAATGACCAGGCCGACGGTCGAGTCGCGGATGCCCATGCGCTTGAGCTTGGACATGATTTGCGGCAGCACGCTGTCGCTCGACGTGGTGGCAAACACGATCATCAACTCCTCACGCAGGTAGCGCAGCAGCTTGAAGATCGAAAAGCCCGAGAACCGCATGATCGCGCCCAGCACCACCACGACGAAGATGATCACCGCGCTGTAGAACAGCACCACCAGCATGCCCAGTTGCTTGAGCGAGCCGACGCCGTACTTGCTGACCGTGAACGCGATGGCACCCAACACGCCCAGCGGCGCCAGCTTGATGATGATGCCCATGATCTTGAACAGCACATGGCTCAGCGTGTCGATGAAGGTCGCCACCGGCGCGCCGCGCTCGCCCAGCATCGCCAGCGCGCAGCCGAACAGCACGGCGAACAGCAGCACCTGCAGCACGTCGCCGGTGGCAAAGGCGTTGACCACCGTGGTCGGGATCAGCTTCATCAAAAACTCCACCGTGCCGCCGCCAGTGAGCTTGCTGGCGTTGTCGACGTAGGCGCTCATCGCCTTTGCGTCCAGCGCTTTCGGGTCGACGTTCATGCCCACGCCGGGCTCGAAGAAGAACGCCAGCGCCAGGCCCAGGCCGAGCGCGATGGTCGTCACCACCTCAAAGTAGATCAGCGCCTTGATGCCCACCCGCCCCACCCGCTTCAGGTCGCCCGCCCCGGCGATGCCGTGCACCACCACGCAAAAGACCAGCACCGGAATGATCATCTTGATGAGCTTGATGAAGCCATCGCCCAGCGGCTTGAGCTTGACGCCAAAGTCGGGCCAGACGACGCCGATGACGACACCGACGACAAGCGCCAGCACCACCTGGCCGAACAGCGAACGTAGGAACTTGGGCATGGTTTGTCTCCTGGGTTGAACAAGCTCAGAAGTTGGGCACAAGCTTGTATACAACTAATGTAGGCAACAAGAAGCGCACTGGCATGCGGGCATTCCCTGGGGATTGACTACCTGAAAGTCACAAGTGAATGGATGGCTGCGCCGATTGCGCCGATTGAACTGACTGCACCGATTGCGCCGACTGCGCCGATCAGTCGCCTACGGTCTGCGCCTCATTCATAGTGCGTCCACATCCTCAGAACCCGAACGGTCTTCTCCTTGACGAAGACCTCATAGACCAGACGGTTGTGAATATTGATCCGCCGCGAATAGGCTCCGGCCAGATCCCCCACCAGCTTCTCAAACGCGGGCGGGTTTTGAAACGGATCTGCCTTGAGCAAGTCGAGAAGCTCCTCCGCACTGGGCTTCAGGCCCGCCGACCTGAGCTTCTTGGCGTCTTTGAGCGCCTGCTTCGAGTAGACGAGTCCCCGGCTCACCAGCGAAGCGCCTTCGCGCTGGTGGCCAGCGGCTCGGCCATGGCTTCGCGAATGGACTTGCGCATGCCAGGCACAGACAGCAAGTGCATCGTTTCCTGAATCGCCTTCCAGTCTTCCTCAGAGACCAGCACAGCCGAGCTGCGCTTGCCAGCAATGAGGACGGCAGTGCATCGTAGACGGCAGCCACGCCACCGCGAAGCCAGCCCTCGACAGCCCGGTCGCGCGCCGCAGCCGCACGCATCGCCATCGCCGTCCAGCGTGCGCGGCCAAGAAAAAGGACGCTGTTCCGGCGCACCATCAACTCGCCGATGGCGTGCGCCGCTTCGCCACACGGCGGGGTGCTTGCTTGGCACGCGGCATAGCACGCTCCTCAAGGCGGCCGGTGACGTACTTGTGCAAGACGCTGGCGATGAGCGTCTGATACGGAACGCCCTCCTCCAACGCCCTGACTTGAATGTCGCCCAGGTCCCCCGACGACAGGCGGATGTTGACCCGCCGATCCTTGATGGCCGTGGCGCGAGCAGCCGCCTTGAACTTGGCAAGCTCCGCTTTGCTGGCCACGGACTTGAGCATGCCTTTCTCGAAAGCGGCGATCACTTCTTGTTCGCAAGCATCAGTCTTCGGCATCGGCTTCACCCTGGTTCAGATAGTCCCTCGTCGCCTTGCGACTGGGAATGATGGTCTTGAGGAAGAAGTAGTCATCCTCCTCGACGAACGGCACCAAGTAGGCATAGTTGTCTGCGGCCACCACGAGGATCTTCTGCCGCGGATACGTCGCCGGATTCGGGTGAGCCAGGATGTCGAGAAGGCCACCAGACTCGATTGCCACGACGACCACCTCAAAAGAGATGCCCCGGTCGGCCAAGAGCGTCTCGTTCTTCTCCGAACTCCACCGAAACGGCTTCATCACGGCATGTTACGCCACCGTGTGCCTTTTGTCATCATCATTGCTGAAATCATCACAGATCAGGAAGTGTGAAGCTCTTCCCGCAGCACCCGACGCAGCGTTGCCACCGTCAATGGCTTGGCTTCCGGCTTTGTCTTGCTCGTACCGACAGCCGCCTTGCGCAAGAGGGCGTTGATGAGCGTTTGATAGCCGACGCCCTCAGCTTCCGCCTGCGCGCGGAAGTGTTCAATGACATCGTCATCGAGCATGATGGTGATGCGGGTCTTGCCAGGTGACGGGATGACCGCCCCGCGCTTGGCTTTGCTGAAATCGTATTCGTCACGCATGGTATCGGTCCGCTTCGCCGCGACTGGCCTTGAGAGCGGAAATCAAGCGCGTCCGCTCTTCGCGCTGGGTGTGGATGACCACGAGCACCCGGCCCAGTGCATCGGTGCCCAAAGTGACAAAGCGCTGTTCACGCAGGGAATCCGGATCTTCGATGGTGAAAGCCATCGGATCACGAAGTGCCTGCTCGGCGTAAGCGAAGCTGACACCGTGCTTCCGAAGGTTCGTCTTGGC
>JANORB010000224.1:0-2626 GCA_031415135.1 Methylibium sp. | reverse complement strand
GTTCGTCAGTTACGGCGGCACGGCGATGGTGTCGCTCGGCCTGGGCCTGGGCATCCTGATGTCCATTTCCAGGAGCCGCCGGTTGATGCAAAGCTGAGTCAGGCGGCGGCGCTGTCCACAACGCTTGTGGCCGACCCCGGCGAATGCGCTGCCGCGAAGCGCAGCGTGAAGCGCGCGCCGGGGCCGAACGCCGCGCCGGCCTGCTCGTTCAAGCCGGCGCGGTGGCGCAGGTTGGCGTCCTCCAGCGCCACCTCGACGCCATGTTGAAGGGCGATTTCGCGCACGATGGCCAGGCCCAGGCCGGAGCCGTCGACGTTGCTGCCCAGCGACCGGTAGAACGGCTGGAACACCTGTTCGCGCTCGGCCGCCGCAATGCCGGGGCCCGAGTCTTCCACCTGCAGCACCACCACCTGGCCGAACGGGTCGTCGACCACCCGCACGGTCACGGTGCCGCCGGCCGGCGTGTACAGCAGGGCGTTGTCGACCAGGTTGCGGATCAACTCGCGCAGCAGCACCGGGCGGCCGCTGACGATCGGGCCTTCGGGATGGCGTGAAGCGGCCTCGGCGCCCGGCGCCTCGAAGCCCAGGTCGATGCGCTTTTCGAGCGCGCGCGGCACGAAGTCCTGCACCGTCTCGACCGCCAGCTGAGCCAGGTTCACCGCCTGCAGCGGCGCGGCGTGTTCCTTGTCGTCGGCACGCGCCATGGCCAGCAACTGGTTCACCATGTGGGCCGCGCTCTGGCTTGACCGGGCGATCTGCCGCAGCGACTTCTTCATCGCCGTGGGGTCGCGCTCGCCGGCGTCGATGTCGCGTTGCGCCAGCTCGGCCTGCATTCGCAGGCCGGCCAGCGGCGTCTTCAGCTGGTGCGCGGCATCGGCCAGGAAATGTTTCTGGGTGCGCAGCGACTGGTCCAGCCGGGCCAGCAAGTCGTTGATGGCCCGCACCAGCGGCGACACCTCTTCGGGAACCTCGCGTTCGTCGATCGCACTGAGGTCGTTGCTTTCGCGCCGGCGGATGCGCTGCTGGAGTGCGTTGAGCGGCTCGATGCCACGCGTCAGCGCCAGCCACACCAGCAACACGGCCAGCGGCAGAATCAGGAACTGCGGCAGGATCACGCCCTTGAAGATCTCGGTGGCCAGGCGCGAGCGCTTGCCCAGGGTCTCGGCGACTTGCACGAGGCAGACTCCCTCGGCCTCGCGGCCCGGCAGATCGACCCACAAATAAGCCACGCGAACATCGTTGTTGCTGATCACGTCGTCGCGGTAGCGCACTTCGCCGGCGGGCCGGCGCTGGCCTTCCACCGGAACCGACATGCTGCGGTCGCCACTGAGGAACTCGCCGCGCAGGCCCAGCACCTGGTAGTAGATGTCGTCCGCCTCGTCAGTGCGCAGCAGCTCGGCCGCACTCGGAGGCAGCGTGAACCGGGTCACCACCGGGCTGGTTCGAGAGGCGGGCGCGGAAAGCTGCTTGGACAGCACGCGCGCCTTCTCGCCCAGCTCGCGGTCGAACGGCCCGTTGGCGATGCCCTGGGCCACCAGCCAGATCGAGGCAATGCTCAGCGGCCACAGCAGCAGCAGCGGCGCGAGCAACCAGTCGAGGATTTCACCGAAAAGGGAATGCTGCTCGGGTGGGCGCGCAAACGGGTTGAGCATGGGGCCTGCGGGGGCGATCGAGGAGTTGCCTCTTGGCGGCGCTTCAGGCCGCGATCTTTTCCAGGCAATAACCCAGCCCGCGCACGGTGGCAATGCGCACCGGCCCCTGCTCGATCTTCTTGCGCAAGCGATGGATGTAGACCTCGATGGCGTTGTTGCTCACCTCCTCGCCCCGCTCGCACAGCCGCTCCACGAGCTGGTCCTTGCTGACCAGCCTGCCCGCCCGCTGCAGCAGCACCTCCAGCAGGCTGATCTCGCGCGCCGAGAGTTCAAGCATCTGCTCGTTCAGGTAGGCGACCCTGCCGGTGGCATCGAAGGTCAGCGGGCCGTGCTTGAGGATCGTCGACGCCGTGCCCAGGCCGCGCCGGGTCAGGGCTCGCACGCGCGCCTCCAGCTCCTGGAGCGAAAACGGTTTGGCCATGTAGTCGTCCGCGCCCAGGTCCAGCCCCTTGACACGCTGCTCGACGCTGTCGGCGGCGGTCAGGATCAGCACCGGCAGGCTGGAGCCGCGCCCGCGCAATTTGCGCAGCACCTCCAGCCCGTGCAGCTTGGGCAGGCCCAGGTCCAGGATCAACAGATCAAATTCGTGCGACGCCAGCGCCGCATCGGCCTCGGTGCCGCTGCCGACCTGGTCCACCGCGTAGCCCGCGTTGCGCAGCGCACGCAGCAGGCCATCGGCAATCACTTGATCATCTTCGGCGATCAGCACGCGCATGGCGGGTCTCCGGCTGCGGCGGGGAATGGGGCGGGCTTCATTTTAGAGGCGGACCCCCGAGGCAATCCGGGGGAAGCCCGTGGCCCCCGGCCGCGCCAAAACATTGTGCGATTCACTGTACAAATATCCAGCTTTTGCGATAATGGCGCCAACCTTCAGGAGAACCGCATGGACGCAACCGCCAAATCCAGCAACCCGGCCCTCAACAGCGAAAAGGCCAAGGCCTTACAAGCCGCGCTGGCGCAAATCGAAAAGCAGT
>JANORB010000223.1:0-10068 GCA_031415135.1 Methylibium sp. | reverse complement strand
CCACCGGCATGCCGGTGACGGGCCAGCTGTTCTTCATGTACGCGACCATGCTGATCGCGGTGCCCACCGGCGTGAAAATCTTCAACTGGATCGCCACCATGTGGCGCGGCTCGATGACCTTCGAGACGCCGATGCTGTGGGCCGTGGGCTTCATCTTCGTGTTCACGATGGGCGGCTTCACCGGCTTGATCCTGGCCATGGCGCCGGTCGATATTCAGTTGCAGGACACCTATTACGTGGTGGCGCATTTCCACTACGTGCTGGTGGCCGGCTCGCTGTACGGCATGTTCGGCGGCTACTACTACTGGGCCCCGAAGTGGACCGGCGTGATGTACAACGAGACACGCGGCAAGATTCACTTCTGGGGCTCGTTGATCTTCTTCAACGTGACCTTCTTCCCGATGCACTTTCTCGGGTTGGCCGGCATGCCGCGCCGCTACGCCGACTACCCGATGCAGTTTGCCGACTTCAACATGCTGGCGTCGATCGGCGCATTCGGCTTCGGCTTCATGCAGGTGTACTTCTTCTTCTTTGTCGTGCTGCCGATGATGCGCGGCAAGGGCCAACCCGCCCCGCAGCGCCCGTGGAATGACCCCGATGGCGCGGGCGCCGAAGGCCTGGAGTGGGAAGTGCCGTCGCCGGCGCCGTTCCACACCTTCGAGAACCCGCCCAAGCTGAATGCCGCGGCGACCAAGGTGATTGGCTGAGCCCACATCGATGGCACCGATCACGCCCGAACAGAAGAAGAGCAACCGGCGCCTGGGCTTGATCCTGGCGTCGATTGCCGTGCTGGTGTTCGTGGGCTTCATGCTCAAGGGCGCCTTCGGCGGCCTGTGAGCGTCAGCCGGCATCCGCGCACCATGTCCGATCAGGTCGACCCCAGCCCGGTGGCCGCTTTGCGCACGGACAACCTGCGCATGGTGGGAAAGCTGCTGGTGGTCGCGGCCCTGATGTTCGCATTCGGCTATGCGCTGGTGCCGCTGTACCGCGCCATCTGCTCGGCGCTCGGCATCAATGTGCTGTCATTGTCGGAACGCGAAACGTCAGGCGTGTCGCGCGCACCGGCCGGCAACACCCAGGTCGACCTGTCGCGCACCGTGACCATCGAGTTCGACGCCAACGCGCGCGGGCCCTGGGAGTTCAAGCCCGCCAGGCGTTCGCTCGACGTGCATCCGGGCCAGATGGCCAGCGTGATGTACGAGTTTCGAAATGCGCAGAACCGGACCATGGCCGCGCAGGCGATTCCGAGCTATGCGCCCATGCAGGCCATGCCGCATTTCAACAAGCTCGAATGTTTTTGCTTCAGCGAATACACCTTGAAGGCCGGCGAGTCCAGGCAGTGGCCGGTGGTGTTCGTCATCGACCCGAAGCTGCCCAGGGATGTGAAGACGATCACCTTGTCGTACACCTTCTTCGAAGTCGGCGGCAAGGTTCCGCCCGAACCGGTTGCGCCGCTGGCAAAGTCGGCCGCGACGCTGGCGCTGGAGCCGAAGTCATGAGCCAGGCCCCGGACGGGCTGAAACAGGCGGTCCGGCGCAAGGGGTCGTTCGTGCAAACCGCGCGGGCGGTGGCGTGGTCGTTCTTCGGCATCCGCAAGGGCAGCGAATACGAAAAGGACGTCGACCAGCTCAACCCGGTGCATGTGGTCATTGCCGGGGTGCTGGGCGCGGCGATGTTTGTGCTGGCGCTGGTGGCGCTGGTGAGCTGGGTGTTGTCCAGCGGCGTGGCGAGTTGATTGAATGGGATGGGGCCCGGAGCCGTGCGGCGGTGCGGCGCCGTCACCCGGTATTGAAAGTATTTGGCAACCAGGAGAGAACATGTCGGCAGCGACGCAACACGGGCACCAGCCCTACTATTTTGTGCCGGCGCCTTCGCGCCACCCGGCAATGGCCGCCCTGGGGCTGCTGTTGGTGATCGTGGGCGCGGGCCAGTGGGTCAACGGGCACGGCTGGGGCGCGTATGTGCTGCTCGCCGGCTTTGTGCTATGGGCCTTTGTGCTGCAGCAATGGTTCCGCCAGGCGATCAGCGAAAGCGAAGGCGGCCTGTACAGCGACCGCATCGACGCGTCGTTCCGCTGGAGCATGAGCTGGTTCATCTTCTCCGAAGTGATGTTCTTCGGCGCGTTCTTCGGCGCGCTGTACTGGACCAGGCTGCACGCGCTGCCCAGCCTGGGCAGCCTGGACAACGCCGTGCTCTGGCCCGACTTCAAGGCCGTGTGGCCCAGCGCGGGCGGTGGTTTCACCGGTTCGCCGGCCGGCATCGTGCAGCCTTTTTCAACCATCGGGCCGTGGCCGCTGCCGACAGTGAACACTGCGCTGCTGCTGACCTCGGGTGTCACGCTGACCATCGCTCACCACGCGTTGATCGCCGGCAAGCGGGCCAAGACGATCGGCTGGATGTGGCTGACCGTGCTGCTCGGCGCCACGTTCCTCGGCGTTCAAGCCTATGAGTACAGCCATGCCTACACCGACTTGAACCTCAAGCTCAGCTCCGGCGCGTTCGGCTCGACGTTCTTCATGTTGACCGGCTTCCACGGCTTCCATGTGTTCGTCGGCATGCTGATGCTGTTGTTCATCACCTTGCGCTTGCAAAGTGGGCATTTCACGCCGCAGCGCCATTTCGGCTTCGAAGGAGCCGCCTGGTACTGGCACTTTGTGGACGTGGTCTGGCTCGGTCTTTACATCATCGTGTACTGGACCTGAGGGCGCGACGCCAGTCCGCCAAGATCACCCAGGAACGCCGCGCTCAGCGGCGTTTTTGCTGGCCGGGCGCAGTGCTCACTTGCCCAGCGGAACGCCGGTCGGCTGGATCCATCCCAACCAGTAACTCAGCAGAATGCACGTGAACAGCAGCACCGACAGCGCCACCCGCAAGGCCAGCGCGCGCATCATCTTGTCGGACTTGGGTTTGCCGTTGCGGCCGTCGCGCAGCATGAAAACTCCGGCCAGGCCCAGGGCGCCGAGAATGCCGACGAATGCGACCGCGATGAGGTAGTTCATGGGCCTGGATTATCCGCGCCGACGCAGCCTGCTGGTGTTGATGGCCGCACTGCTGTGCGTGGCGGCGGCCGCCAAGCTCGGCCTGTGGCAACTGGGGCGAGCCGCCCAGAAGGCGGCCCTTCAGGCGGCGCAGGAGTCGCGCGCCACCTTGCCGGCCATCGATGTGCAAAGCCTGGCGCGCACGCCCGAGCAGGCGGCGGCGCAGCACTACCGGCCGGTTCGTTTGCTGGGTCACTGGGTCAGCGAGCGCACGGTGTTCCTTGAAAACCGGCCGATGCAAGGCCGGGTCGGCTTCTTTGTCGTCACGCCGCTGCGCCTGGTGGGCGACAAGGAGGCTGTGCTGGTGCAGCGCGGCTGGGCCCCGCGTGACATTCGCGAGCGAACGCTATTGCCCGAGGTTCACTCGACCACCAACATGGTGGAGGTGACCGGCATCATCGCCCCGCCACCATCACGGCTGTATGAGTTCGCGGCGCAGGGCAGCGGCTCGATCCGGCAAAATCTCGACCCGGACGCGTTTTCGCGCGAAACCGGGTTGCCCTTGCGCCCCTTGTCGATTCTGCAAAGCGACTCCCCTGCCACCGCGGGCGATGGTTTGTTGCGGCACTGGCCGCTGCCGGCGATCGACATCCACAAGCACTATGGTTACGCCTTCCAGTGGTTTGCACTGGGGGCACTGATGGCAGGTCTTTATGTCTGGTTCCAACTCGTCCGCCCCCGGCTCCGTCGCCACGCCTGACGAGGTCTCGCCGCTGGGCATGACGGTGCATTCCATGCCCTCCCCGCGCATGGCGGAGGAATCACGCCGCACGGCGCAAGGCCGGCTCAAGATGCTGCTGGTGCTGCTGGTGTGCGCGGCGCCGGTGATCGCGTCGTACCTGACCTATTTTGTGATCCGGCCCGAAGGCCGCACCAACTACAGCGACCTGATCCGGCCGACCCGGCCGCTGCCGGACGAACTGCCGCTGTCTGACCTGAATGGCGCGCCGGTCCGGCCCGCCAGCTTGAAGGGCCAGTGGCTGCTGATCGTGGCCTCGGGGGGTGCCTGCGACGCGGTTTGCGAGAAGCAGTTGTGGGTGCAGCGGCAATTGCGTGAAGCCCTGGGGCGCGAGAAAGACCGGCTCGACAAGGTCTGGCTCATCACCGACCAGGCTGCGCCGCGCCGCGAGCTTCTTCAGGCCATCGGCGCCGGGGCGGGCGCCACGGTGCTGCGGGTTCCCGAGGCGGCGCTGGCGCGCTGGTTGGAGCCGGCCAAAGGGCATTCACTGCATCAGCACATGATGATCGTGGATCCGCTGGGCGAATGGATGATGCGTGTGCCCGCCGACCCCGACCCGGCGCGGCTCAAGCGAGACATCGAAAAGCTGCTTCGCGCGTCGGCGTCGTGGGACCTGCCGGGCCGATGAGCCGGGCTTGCCGGACCGCACCGCCACCGCCCCGATCGTGACCGCCGCCGCATGAACCCGCAGCCCCTGCTCGACCTCGCACCGATCGCCCGGCTGGCGTTGTTGGGCGTGGTGCTGGCCATCGGCCCGCTGGCGTGGGTGTGGATTCGCCACCGCGGCGCCGACCCCGCCACGCGCTTGCGCGTCTTGACCTTGCTGACCTTGTTTCTGACCTTCGACCTGGTCTTGTTCGGTGCCTTCACCCGGCTCACCGATTCCGGCCTGGCTGCCCCGACTGGCCGGGCTGCTACGGCAGCGCGAGCCCGTTCGGCGCACGAGTGGAGATTCAGGCGGCGCATTCGGCCATGCCCGCCGGACCCGTCTCCCCCACCAAGGCATGGATCGAGATGACCCATCGCTACCTGGCCACCGGGGTGGGTGTGCTGATCACCGTGCTGGCGCTGGCCAGTTGGGTGCTGGCGCGGCAGCGCGGTTCGGTGGTCTCGCCCTGGTGGGCCACGGCCACGCTGGTCTGGGTCTGCATGCAGGGGCTGTTCGGTGCGCTGACGGTGACGATGAAGCTCTACCCCGCCATCGTCACGCTGCACTTGCTGGGCGGGCTGGGCCTGCTGGCGCTGCTGGCCGCACTGAGCCAGGTCGACGTGCACAGGCCGCTGCCGATGCGCACCGCCCTGCGCACCGCCCTGTGGGGGCTGGCGCTGCTCAGCGTCGCGCAGATGGCGCTGGGTGGGTGGGTCAGCACCAACTATGCGGTGCTGGCGTGCAGCGACTTCCCTCGCTGCCAGGCAAGCTGGTGGCCGGAGATGGACTTTGCGCAGGGTTTTTCGCTGCTGCGCCATCTCGGGGTCGCCAGCGACGGCGGCTTGCTGTCCGTGGCCGCTCTCACCGCCATCCACTACACCCACCGCCTGGGCGCGTACGCGGTGCTGGCGGCGATGGCGGTGCTGGCGTGGCAACTTCATGCCAGCGCCGACCCGGCGCTGCGCCGCTGGGCCCGGCGCCTCGGCGCGGTGGCGCTGTGGCAGCTGATCAGCGGGCTCAGCAACGTGGTTCTGGGCTGGCCGCTGTGGGCGGCGGTGGCGCACACCGGGGGTGCCGCTGCGCTGGTGATCCTGCTCACGACGATGCTGGTGCGGGCCCATCAGGCCGGCGCCGCCAGGCCTGCCCGCCATTCGATCGGCGGCGCGGTGCGAGCGGCTTCGTAGAATCGGTGCCTTCATGTCTGAAACCCTCGCCCGCCCCGCCCCGCCCGCCACGTCGCTGACATCGCGTGCGCGCCAGTATTACGCGCTCACCAAGCCGCGCGTGGTTCAGCTCATCGTGTTCTGCGCCGTCATCGGCATGTTGCTGGCCACCCCCGGCTTGCCCGACTGGCGCGTCGTGCTGGCCGCGACCGCCGGCATCTGGCTCGTCGCGGCGGCCGCGGCGGCGTTCAACTGCCTGGTCGAGCAGACCATCGACGCCAAGATGGCCCGCACCGCCTGGCGGCCGACGGCGCGAGGGCAACTCAGCAACGCTCAAAGCCTGACGTTCTCGGCGCTGTTGTGCGGCGCCGGCAGCGCGTTGCTCTATTTCGCGGTGAACCCGCTGACCATGTGGCTGACCTTCGCCACCTTCATCGGCTACGCGCTGATCTACACCGTGGTGCTCAAGCCGTTGACGCCGCAGAACATCGTCATCGGTGGCGCGTCGGGGGCGATGCCGCCGGTGCTGGGCTGGGCGGCGATTCGCGGCGAGGTCGGGCCCGAGGCGCTGATCATGTGCCTGATCATCTTCTTGTGGACCCCGCCGCATTTCTGGGCCCTGGCGCTGTACCGCGCCGAGGACTATCGCAAGTCCGGCCTGCCGATGCTGCCGGTCACACATGGATTCGAGTTCACCCGCCTGCACGTCTTTCTTTACACCCTGGTGCTGTTCGCGGCCACCTTGCTGCCGTTCATTTCGGGCATGAGCGGGGTGATCTATCTGGTCTGCGCGGTGCTGCTGGGGGCGGGGTTCACCGGTTACGCGTGGAAGCTGTGGCGCGAGTATTCCGATGCCCTGGCGCGCAAGACGTTTCGCTTCTCCATCATTCACTTGTCGCTGCTGTTTGCCGCGCTGCTGCTGGACCACTACCTGGGGCCGCTGCTGTGAATCACGTTCGTCGCTCCGCGCTGCTGGCACTTTTGCTGGTACTGGCCGGCTGCGATCGGTTTGGCGAATCGTCTGCCAAACCTTCGTTCCGCGGTGTCGACATCACCGGCGCCGACTATGCAAAAAGCCTGTCGCTGACCGACCAGAACGGCCGGCAGCGCAGCCTGGCCGACTTCAAGGGCAAGGTCGTCGTGGTCTTCTTCGGCTACACCCAATGCCCCGACGTGTGCCCGGGCACGATGGCCGAGCTGGCGCAGATCAAGCGGGCCCTGGGCACGGACGGTGAGCGCGTGCAGGGCGTCTTTGTCAGCGTTGATCCGGAGCGCGATAGCGCGGAGATTCTGAAGAGTTACCTTGCCAGCTTCGATGCCAGCTTCGTCGCGTTGCGTGGCTCACCCGAGCAGACCAAGGCGGCGGCCAAGGAGTTCAAGGTGTTCTACGGCAAGGTGCCCGGCAAGACCGAGGGCAGCTACAGCGTGGACCACACGGCCGGCTCGTTTGTGTTCGACCCGCAGGGCAAGGTGCGTCTGTTCGTGCGTTACGGCAGCGGCCCCGAGGCATTGACCGCCGATCTGAAGGCGTTGCTGGCAAACGGGTGAGCCGGTGAACCGGTTCCAGGCTCACGAAAAAACGGCCCCGCAGGGCCGTTGTTGCCGGCGCCTCCGCAGCCGCATCAGGCCGTTTCGGCGAGCGCCTTGCGCATCTTCTTCATCGCCGCCACCTCGATCTGCCGGATCCGTTCCGCACTGACACCGTACTCGGCAGCCAGGTCGTGCAGCGTCGGGCCGCCGGAGCTGTCGTCGTTGACCTGAAGCCAGCGTGCTTCAACGATGCGCCGGCTGCGCGCGTCCAGCGCGTCCAGCGCCAGCGCAATGCCATCACCGGCAAGCCAGTCGCGATTCCTGGCCTCGAGCACCTGGGTGGGCTCGCTGGTGTCATCGGCCAGATAGGCAATCGGCGCGTAGCTTTCTTCACCGTCGTCGGACTGCGGCTCCAGCGCCACGTCGCCGCCCGACAGGCGGGTTTCCATCTCAAGCACTTCTTCGCGCTTGACATTGAGCCGCCGAGCCATGGTCTCGACTTCGGTCTGGGTCAGCGTGGAGCGGTGCGAGTCGGCGCCTGCCGCGTCGTCCTTCAGGCTCTGCTTCATCGAGCGCAGGTTGAAGAACAGCTTGCGCTGGGCCTTGGTGGTGGCCACCTTGACCATGCGCCAGTTCTTCAGGATGTACTCGTGAATCTCGGCCTTGATCCAGTGCATGGCGTAGCTCACCAGGCGCACACCCTGGGTCGGGTCGAAGCGCTTGACCGCCTTCATCAGGCCGACATTGCCCTCCTGGATCAGGTCGCCCTGCGGCAACCCGTAGCCCAGGTACTGGCGCGAGATCGACACCACCAGGCGCAGGTGGGACACGACCAGTTTGCCCGCGGCGTCCAGATCGCCGGAGGCGCGCAAGCGGGTCGCAAACGCGATTTCCTGCTCGTGAGTGAGCAGCGGCACCCGGTTGGCCGCCGAAATATAGGCGTCCAGATTGCCCAGCGAGGGCACCACGGCCCATGGGTCGCGCAAGGTCAGAGCGGTGGAAGTATTCATGGAGGCGTCAGACATGCCGAAACTCCTTTTGTTCCGCCCATTTTAGCACTCGACCCAATAGAGTGCTGATCGAGCGCAAGCACCCTCGAATCAGCGGCCAAGGATGTTTCGCCAGAGAAAGTTTGGAAGTAAATGCTCGCATTTGTCAGGTGTGCTTCGCACGCGATCACCGTTCCGCGGGCGGAGGCCGAAATCGAGTGATCCAATGCGATCCATGCTGCAAAGGAGGCTCCCATGGCGCGTCGACTTCTGGCTGGCTTGTTCGCGGTGGTGTGTTCCATGGTGACGGTCAGCGCCGGGTCGCAGGGCGACGCCACGGAATCGCTGCGCCGGCAGGTCGAAGCGGCCGAGCGCGCCTTTGCCCGCAGCATGGCCGACCGGGACCACGTGGCGTTCACGAAGCATTTGTCCGAACAGGCCGTGTTCTTCAGCGGCGCTCAGGCGTTGCGGGGCAAGGCGGCTGTCGCGGCCGGGTGGAAGGGCTATTTCGACGGCCCGCAGGCCCCGTTTTCGTGGGAGCCGGAGCAGGTCGAAGTGCTGGGTGACGGCACGCTGGCGCATTCCAGCGGGCCGGTGCGCGACCCCGGCGGAAAGCCGATCGCCCGTTTCAACTCGGTCTGGCGCCAGGAGGCGCCGGGCGTCTGGCGTGTGGTGCTGGACAAGGGCAGCCCGCTGTGAAGCCGGCTCCCGAGCGCGCCGGTGCCCGGGTTCAGGCCACCTCGTGCCCGGCCGCGGCTTGCCAGATGTCGGTCCAGTCCTGCGCGTCCAGCCTGAGGTGCAGCGCGGCGACGGCCTCGCGAAGTGCTTCGATGCGGCGCGAACCCGCCACGGGCACGGCGCCGCTGGGGTGGCGCAACAGCCACGCGAAGGCGAGTGTTGCCGGGCTCGTGCCGTGGCGCTGCGCCAGCGAGCCCAGCACCGCCTGAACCCGGCGCGCCGCATCGTCCTGGCGCCACAGCAAGCCTCCACCAGCCAGCGGCGACCAGATCATCGGCCGCACGCGCAGGCGCTGGCATTGGTCCAGCGTTCCGTCGAGCAACGGTGCCAGGTGCAAGGGGTGCAGTTCGATCTGGTTGGTGGTCAAAGGAAACCGGCTGTGAAGCAGCTCGAACTGCGCCGGCGTGAAGTTGGAGACGCCGAAATGCGCGACCTTGCCGGCCGCGCGCAAGGACGCGAAGGCGCCTGCCACCGCGTCGGCGTCCATCAACGCGTCGGGGCGGTGGATCAGCAGCAGGTCCAGGTGATCGGTGCGCAATTCGCGCAGCGAGTTCTCGACGCTGCGGACGATGTGCGCGGCCGACGTGTCGTAGTGCTTGATCCGGTTCTCGGGCCTGGCGCCGCACACCAGACGGATGCCGAACTTGCTGACGAGCTGGATGCGCTCGCGCAGTGAAGGCGCCAGCGCCAGCGCCTCACCGAACAGGCCTTCGACCGAATAACCGCCGTACAGGTCGGCATGGTCGAAGCTGGTGACCCCGAGGTCGACGCACTGTTCGATCCAGCGCAGGCGCTGCCGCGCGTCCCAGCCCCAATCGGCCATGCGCCACGCGCCCGCGACGATGGGTGAGAGTTGCGGGCCGCCGGCGCAGAGTTCGACGAGATCCATGGCGCGCTACGCGAGCAAATGGCGCAGTCCCTCGCGGAACTTGCCGAAACTGGGTGAGGCGTTGTTTTCCGGAGTCATCAGCGGGCCAATTCTCTCGGCCCATTCATGCTTGATCTGCCCCGGTAAGGGCCAACCCGCTTTCTTGATGGCCGCCGATCCACCTGGGTAGACCGCATTGGCCAGCAGTTCCCATGTGTCGCAGGCGCTGTCTTGAACATAGCTGTCGAGGACAACCCGTTTCGCCCGAGGGTAGGCGCCTACCACGGCAGTTTGATCACCCAGGTACCAAGCCTCGATCTCTTCGATGGCCAAGCGAAACATCGTGTTCGGCGC
>JANORB010000222.1:0-31950 GCA_031415135.1 Methylibium sp. | reverse complement strand
CGTCACCGACCGTGTGCGGGTGGCGGGGTTCGCGCGCTTTCTCGACTGAGACCGCGATCTGGGGCCGGTGGGTGGCGGTCGCGCTTTGGGTGGGGCGGGGGCCCGACCCAAAGCCCGACAGCCTCTTAGAATCGTCTCCGCCTGCCAACAACAATAGCCAAGAGACGATGACACAGTCCCGTTCCCCGGCCCGCCTGATCGGCGGGCTGGCCGCAGTGCTCGCCCTCGGCCTGCTGGCCGATCCCGTGTACGCCTCAAACGCCCCTTTCTCCGGCCCCGCCATCGGCCCGGTTCCAGTCGAGTTCGTGCTTTTCGCCGGCGTCTTGCTGGGCGTGGCGCTGTTTCACAACGCCACGCTGCCGATCGCGCTGGGGGGCGCACTGGTGATTGCGCTCTACAAGATCGCGCTGTCGCCGTTCAAGTCAGGCTCCGGCCTGGGCGGGTTCGTCCAGCACCTTGGCCATGAATGGGTGATCCTGGTCAACCTGCTGTTGCTCCTGCTGGGCTTTGCGCTGCTGGCCAAGCACTTCGAAGAGACGCGGGTTCCGGCCGTGCTGCCGCGCTACCTGCCCGACGACTGGAAAGGCTCGTTCGTGCTGCTGGTGCTGATCTTCGTGCTGTCGAGTTTTCTCGACAACATCGCCGCAGCGATGATCGGTGGCGCGATCGCGAACACGGTTTACAGGGGCAAGGTGCACATCGGCTTCCTGGCCGCGATCGTGGCGGCCTCCAATGCCGGTGGGGCAGGCAGTGTGGTGGGCGACACCACCACGACGATGATGTGGATTGCCGGCATCAGCCCGCTGGAGGTGCTCGAAGCGTTCATTGCGTCATCGGTCGCGCTGGTGATCTTCGGTATTCCCGCAGCGCTGCAGCAGCAGGCCTACTCGCCGATCCAGCGCGATGAAAGCGTCGGCACGCGCATCGACTGGCCGCGCGTCGGCGTCGTTGCGTTCATCCTGGTCGCCGCGGTGTTCGTCAATGTCCTGGTCAACATCCGGTTCAACGCCGTCTCCGACGCATTCCCGTTCCTCGGTGCCGCGGTGTGGCTGGCGTTGCTGCTCACGACCGCATTGCGCAAGCCCGATTGGTCGCTGCTGCCGGGCGCCTTCAAGGGCTCGGTGTTCCTGCTGTCGCTCGTGCTGAGCGCATCAATGATGCCGGTCGAACAACTGCCCGCGGCGTCCTGGCAGTCGGCGCTCGGCCTGGGCTTTCTGTCGGCCGTGTTCGACAACATTCCGCTCACCGCGCTGGCTCTCAAGCAAGGCGGCTACGACTGGGGTTTCCTGGCCTACGCGGTGGGGTTCGGCGGCTCGATGATCTGGTTCGGGTCGTCGGCCGGTGTGGCGTTGTCCAACATGTACCCGCAGGCGCGCTCCGTCGGGCTGTGGCTGCGGCACGGCTGGTTCATTGCGGTGGCCTATGTGGTGGGGTTTTTTGTGATGCTGGCGCTGATCGGCTTCCATCCGGGCAGCACCCCGCGCGGCAGTGCGGCGCCGGCGTCGGTGGCTCAGCCAGCCCGGTGATTGCGGGGCAGGTGCAACCATGACGACCAAGGTGCTGGTGGCACGCGCGGTGTTCGCGGATGTGGTCGCGCGCCTGCGCGAGCATTTCGAGGTCGACACCAACGAGGCCGACAACATCTGGCCGCAGCCGGAACTGATCCGCCGCCTGCAGGGCAAGGCCGGCGTGTTTGTCACCGGCAGCGAAAAAATCGACGCTGCGCTGCTGGCCGCCTGCCCCGATCTGCGCGCCGTGTGCAGCATGGCGGTGGGCTTCAACAACATCGACGTGCCCGCCTGCACCGCCCGCGGCGTGCTGGTCAGCAACGCGCCCGACGTGCTGACCGAAACCACCGCCGACTTCGGCTTCGCGCTGATGATGGCCACGGCCCGCCGCATCACCGAGAGCGAACATTTCTTGCGCCGCGGCGAATGGACCCAGTGGAGCTACGACATGTTCGCCGGCGCCGACATTCATGGCGCCACGCTCGGCGTGCTGGGCATGGGCCGCATCGGCCAGGCGATTGCGCGGCGCGCTGCCCTGGGTTTCGGCATGAAGGTGATCTATCACAACCGCTCGCGGCTGGACGCTGGCGTCGAGGCGCAGCTCGGCGCCCGCTGGGTCGGCAAGCACGAGTTGCTGCGCGAGTGCGACCACCTGGTGATCGTGGTGCCTTACAGCGCCGCGTCGCACCACCTCGTGGGGGAGGCCGAGCTGGCGTTGATGAAGCCATCCGCCACCCTCACGAACATTGCCCGCGGGGGCGTGGTGGACGATGCCGCGCTGGCGCTGGCGCTGCGAGAAAGGCGCATCGCCGCCGCCGGGCTCGATGTGTTCGAAGGCGAACCGGGCGTCCACCCCGGCTTGTTGAGCGTGCCCAACGTCGTGCTGACGCCGCACATCGCCAGCGCCAGCATCCCGACCCGTCGCGCGATGGCCAATCTGGCGGTGGACAACCTGCTCGCCGCGCTGGGCGCGGGCCCGAACCAGGGCCGACCGCCGACGGCGCTGAACCCCGAGGTGCTGGCCCGGCCTTGACCGGGGGCGCTCGGTATTGCAGGCTATGGACAAGCGCCTCGCGGTCTCATAAGCTGGCCCATCACCAGACCGGAAGACTGCCATGCTGACCGAGACTCAACTGCGTCAGATCCTGCCGCAGCTCCCATTGCCCAAGTTGCAGCAGTTCAGGCCGCACCTGAACGAGGCGATGCGGGCGTTCGAAGTCAACACGCTGTTGCGCACGGCCGCCTTCGTGGCGCAAACGGCGCACGAGTCGGCCGAGTTCACGCGCATGCTGGAAAGCCTGTACTACACCAAGGCGGCGGGGCTGATGTCGACCTGGAAGAAGCGCTTTCCGACCGAAGCGTCGGCGCTGCCCTACCTGCGGAACGAGCAAAAGCTGGGCAACTTCGTTTATGCCGATCGCATGGGCAACGGCAACAGCGCCACGGGCGATGGTTTCAGGTACCGCGGCCGCGGTGTGATCCAGCTGACCGGCCGCGACGGGTACCGCCGCGCCGGCGAAGCGCTGGGGCTTGACCTGATGGGCAAGCCCGAACTGGTTCAATCTCCCGAGGTCGCGTTCCAGGTGGCGGCGCTGTACTGGAAGACGAACGGATTGAACGAGCTGGCCGATCGTTCGGAGTTCACCGCCATCACCCAGAAGATCAATGGTGGCCAGACCGGCGCGGCCGAGCGGGTGAAGTATTTTGAATCGGCCAAGCGGGTCCTGACCGACGGCTTCATCGCCGACGCGCCGTTGACACGCGGCGCGCGCGCACCGTCGATTCATGTCTTGCCCGCAAACATGAAGCCCTTGGTCCGCGGCTGGCAAGACAGCTCCGAGCCCGAGGTGCCCGTGGTCGCGGCCAAGCCAGCGCCGGCTGCCAAGAAGGCAGCGGTGAAAAAGGCGGCGGCGAAAAAGGCGGCGGCGAAAAAGCCCGTGGCCAAGAAGGCGGCCGCAAAAGCCGCTGTGAAGACGCTGGCCAGCAAGGCACCGGCCAAGAAGGCCGCTCGAAAAACGAGCAAGGGCGCCTGAGCGGCACCGCCCTCCGGCGCGGATTCAGTTTTCATCGCAGGTTCGCGCAGCGGAGGTTCCGTGGTCCGTCTTCATTGTTTCTCTCAATCGGGCAACAGCTACAAGGTGGCGCTGGCGTTGAATGTGCTCCGCCAGCCGTGGGAACCGGTGTTCGTCGACTTCATGAACGGCGCCACGCGCACGCCGCGGTGGCGCGAAGAATTCAACGCCCTGGGCGAGGTGCCGATCCTGGAAGATGGCCCGCTGCGGCTGACCCAGTCGGGTGCGATCCTGACCCACCTGGCGGCCAAGCACCTGGCGCTGGGCGGCACCGACCAAGCCGAGCGGCTCGAGGTTCTTCGCTGGTTGCTGTTCGACAACCACAAGTTCACCAGCTACCTGGCCAGCTACCGGTTCATGAAGTCGTTTGCGCCGAGCCCGCCCGACCCGGCGGTGGCAGCATGGTTGAAAGGCCGCATCGACGGCGCGTTTGCGATCGTCGACCAGCATTTGTCCGGTCGCAATTTCATGGTTGGCGGCGCGCCGACCATCGCCGACCTGTCGATGTGCGGCTACCTGTTCTATCCCGAGCAAGAGAGCGGTTGCGGGCTCATCGAGCGCCATGCCCACATCGCGCGCTGGCTCGACCGCATCCGTGGCCTTGAAGGCTGGGGCGACCCGTACGACATCTTGCCGGGCGCGCGAATGGCGCCGCGTTGGTGAGGGTCAGCCCGGTGATCCGGCCCACGCCTCAGCGATAGCGGTTGACTTCCAGCGCCGACACGGCAGACGCCCGGTTGCCCCAGGCGCTGCGGACGAAGCTCGCCAGGGCGGCGATCTCCGCGCTCGACAAGGCCTGGCCGAACGGCGGCATGCCGTAGGGGCGGGGGTTGCCGGCGGTGGCGGGTGCGAATCCGCCTTCGAGGATCATGCGCACCAGGTTGGCCGGTGGATCCATCAGCACGGTCGTGTTGCCGGCCAGCGCGGGGTAGGCGCCCGCTGCGCCTTGACCCGCCTCGCCATGGCATCCGGCGCAACGGTCCTTGTACAGGGCGCGGCCTGCATCTGACCATGACGGTGCGGGCGGATCGGCCTCCGATCTGTGCGCTGCGGGCGGCGCACGAACCGGCAGTTCGCTGAGGTACAGGCCGATCGCCTGAAGGTCGGCGTCATGCAGGTGCTGCGTGCTCTTGAACACCACCTCGGCCATCGGCCCGCTGGCCGAAGCGCGGTCCGACAGGCCAGTCTTCAGCAACGCGACATGGCGTGCCTGCTGCTCGCTTTTCGAGGCTCCGTGCGGCACCGGCGCCAGCCCCGGCGCGAACCAGTTGAGTTGCGGGATCAGCCCGCCTTGGAGTTCGGGCCTGGGGTCGATGCCACCGAGCGGGCCGCGCGGGGCGTGACAGGCGTCGCAATGCCCCAGGCCGCGCACCAGGTAGGCGCCACGATTCCATTCGGCGCTCTTGCTCGGGTCGGTTGGCTCGGTGCCGGGCTTGAAATACAGCGCCCGCCACAGCGCCAGCGCAAATTGGGTGCTGTACGGAAAGGCCAGTTCGTGCCGGCGGTTGGCCAGCCTGGCCGCCGGCACGGCCTGCAGGTGGGCGAAGAGCGCATCCGAGTCCGCCCGCGTGATGCGCGTGAAGTGGGTGTACGGGAAAACGGGGTACAACAGGTGACCGTCGCGCGAGCGGCCGTTGTGCATCGCGCGCCAGAAGTCATGGCTGGACCAGTGGCCCAGCCCGGTCTGCGGGTCGGGCGTGAGGTTGCCCGCGAACACCACGCCGAACGGTGTGGGAATGCCCAGCCCACCGGCATACGCGGGCCCACCGGGCAGTGTGTGGCAGCCCGCGCAGTTGCCGGCGATCGCAAGGTAGCGCCCGCGTTCGACCAGCGCGGCGCGGGGCTCCGCGGCCGTTGCAAGACCCGGGCTTTCATCGCGCAGGTTCAGCGCGACGATGGCCACCGCGGCCACCAGCGCCGCCAGCACGCACCCCGACACCACGCGCCACATCACGGTTTGCCGTCAAGGCCCGGCAGGCCAGCGCAAGGGCCAGGCGCCGATGGGTCCGGGGCGGGGGGCGGGATGGCCCTCGATGCGATCGGCACCGGCTGCGATGCCAGCCACATCGAGACTGCGGCAATGTCTGGCGAGCCCAGCCGCCCCACCACGCGCGCCATGCAGTCGGGCGCGCTCGCGTGTCGCAGGCCGCTCTTCCAGGCGCCGAGCTGCGCATTGATGTAGTCGCGCGGCAGCCCCACCAGGCCGGGTGTCGCGGGCAACACGCCGGTCAACGCGGAGCCGTGGCAGGCCGCGCAGGCGGGAATGCCGCGTACCTTGTCGCCGAGCCGGACCAGGTCGGCGCCGAGTGCCATGCCCTGCGGCGTTGTGGGGCCCGGCTGCGGCGCCGCGTAGGGCAGGTCGAGCGCCGCGAAGTAGCCGGCGATCTCGCGCAGGTAGTCGTCGGAGAGGTTCTTGACCATGTGCGTCATCGGCGCATAACCGCGCCGCCGATCGCGGAAATCGAGCAGCTGCCGGTACAGGTACAGCGCGGGCTTGCCGGCGATGCGCGGGTAGTAGCCGTCGCTCGCCGCCCGGCCCTCGCGGCCGTGGCAGGCGGCGCAGGCTTGCATGCGCTGCGCCATCGAATCGATGCGGGCGAACTCGGCCGCGTGCGCCCGGCCCGCCAGGGCGCCGATCGTCGCCAGCGCGAGCGCCCCGAAACAAGAACGCGTCGTCATGCTTCGGATTTTGCCGAGTGCCGGCGATGAACGCTGCAAGCAACGCGGGCCGCCAAAAAAACGGCGCAATCAACGGCGCCGTTTTTTTCAGAGTGGCAAGTTCAGGGGATGTAGTTCAGCCCCTCGGGAATCGACAACACGATCGGCACTTCGAAGAACGGAGCGACCGCATCCGGGTCGACCACCAGCGCGCCGTTGGTCGCAAAGAAGATCGCGATCTGGGTCTGCGCCATCACCGCGTATGGCGCCGTTCCGGCCGCGCCGATGTTGGTCAGGAACGTGTGCGGGTTCTTCGGCACGCCGGTCGGATTGGCGGTCGATTGCGGGTTCTGCGCGTAAGCCAGGTCATTGCGGAAGTAGGTCGCACGATCGCTCAGCCCGCCGGCCCGCAGGATCGCCGAGCTGGTCGGGTTGGGCACGGTCGTGTCGCCCTTGGCGAACTGGATGATCACCGGCTTGGCGGCGTGCCCGCGCGGCGGGTTCTTGGCGATGCTGGACGCATACGACACCGGGTTGCCCGACTGCTGCACCCACTCGTTGCGTTCGAGCAATTGCTGAATCGCGGTGGCGCCCGGCACCGTGTTGATGACGACCGGCTGATCCCGCAGCGGCGTGTTTTCGTTGAAGTTCAGGTTGAACGGCAGCGGCACATTGGGTGTGGGCGGCAGGTTCAGCAACTGCGGCTGGCGCGTGGCCAGCGCAATGGCGGTCAGGAAGCGGAACACCCCCAGCCGCGCGACTTCGGTGATCGAGCCGCCCGGCACATTGGGCACACCGGCCTTGATGCCGTCTTCGACGCCCAGGAAGATGGTGCCGTAGATGCCGCCGAAGGACTGGCCGGCGTAGTAGATGCGGTGCTTGTCGAGGTCGGCGTGGCCGTCGCCGTCGATGTCGACACCGACCTCGATCTGGCGCACGAGCTGCATCAGGTCGACCACGGTCTGGCGCAAGCCGTCACGGCTGCCGACGATGGTGGCCGGCGGTGCGGCGTTGACACCTTCGGTCGAGTCGATCACGGTGTTGCCGTCCTGGTCGAACCCGCGGCCGCCGGCCGGCACCACCACCGGCAGCGCGCCCGCCGCGGCCGGAATGACGTTGAGGGTGCCCTTGGCGCCACCGCCGTGGCCGACGACGTTGATGGCCATCGTGGCGATGCCCTTGGACGCGAACACCGAAGCCACGGTCCACGGCGCGCCGTACATGCTGTCGGTGAAGCCATGGCCGAAGATCGCCACCGGCCAGCCGCCGGCCGGCTTGTCGCCGCTCGGAACGAACAGCTCGAACACCAGCTCGTTGCTGCCCAGCGGGTGCGGGTGGCCGGTCAGCGTGGGCGTGGCGGGAATCAGCTTGGCGGCGTTCTGGTAGTCGGGCGAGGTGAACTTGCCGAACGCGATTCCGGCAATCGAGCCCTTGACCACGTCGAGCGCCGGCGTGGGCAGGAAGGAGTCTGTGAACTCCGGGTTGGTCGCGGTCGTGACGGTCCCGGTCTGGCGATGGAACTGGATGCCCTTCAGGTCGGCGAGCGCAAACGCCGCCCGCGCCGTGCCGCCATTGGCGATCATGAAATTGGCCGGCGCCGGGTGCGAGTGCTTGATCTGCCGATGGATCTTGCGCAGATCGGTGGTGGCGCTCTGGGTCGTGAACAGGCTCAGCGCGGCGATGCGGTGGTGCGGCGCGCGGGCCGAGTGCATGCCGTCGCGCAACGACTTGCCGTAGTCCTTGACATCGTTGTCATCGTCCTTGTCGCGGCCGTTCTTCTCACCGCGGTGGAAGCGGCCGAAGCGGCCGGCCTCGATGGCATCACCGGCCATGTCGCGCACGCCGGTGGTGACCACGACCACGTAGCGCGAATGTTCGGCGAGCAACTCGTCCGACTCGAAGATCAGCGTGTTGGTGGCCCCGTCCCAGATCAACTGGTTGATGCCGACCTTGTGGCCGAAGCCGTGGCCGCTGAGCGTGTCGCCCAGGTTCACCAGGTAGACGGTGTCGCTGTTGACCGTGGACGGGTTGATCGGCCCGCTGAAAGGCACGGTGATGCGAGGCTGGGTGTTGAAGCCGTCGAGCGTGTTGATGACGTCGATGTCGGCGCAGTCCGAGGGCAGCACGGCGCAGTCCGGCTTGGGCAGGTTGACGCGGCGGAAGGTCTTCTGCGTCCAGTCGACCTGGGTGAAGCGATCGCTCGGGAACGGGCTGCCGTTCGGGGTTGCCAGGTCGAATCGAACACTGACGCCGGCGGCCGTGGCGATGACCGGCAAGACGAGCATGGCCACCAGCGCGGTCAGGCGGGTTGCCGGTCGCGAGCGGGTTTGCTGACGCGGGTCGGAACACTGCCAAAGCTTGCCTGAACGCATGTTTTTCTCTCCTGGGTAAATGGGGGGATTCGGCGATGCCTTGGGCGCCGGCATCGCCCGCGATTCTCGGCCCAACAGGATGCGCGCACCACATAGGGTTTGCCTGTGCGCACGCCGGGTTAGGGGGTGCGCCAGCGCCGAGTCGAGGCGCTTCACCGAGGGGCCATGCGATGGTCAGACCGAAGCGCCCGTCGTACAGTTGCCCCACCCGACCCCGCCGAAGGAGCGCCCGTGAAGAACCCGATCGCCGCCAGTTCATCTGCAATGGCCCCTGCGCGCCGCCGCTTCCACCGGTGGGTTGCCGGCGGTTCGGCACTGGCCGCCGCGGGCTGGTTTCCAGCGCTGGTGCGCGCGCAGCCGGCCCGGTTGAAGGTGGGCGTGATCCTGCCCAAATCGGGCGTGCTGGCGCAACTGGGCCAGTCGTGCCAGCGTGGCGCCGACATTTCGGTGGGCATCGTGAAGGAGCTGTACGGGGTTGACGTCGAACTGATGAACGTCGACTTCGAGTCCAACGTCGACCAGGCGCGCTCGCGGACCGAAAAGCTCATCAACGACGGCGCGCAAGTGCTGATCGGCGCGTTCGATTCGGGCGCGTCGTCGGCGATTGCGCAAGTGGCCGAGCAGCGCAAGGTTCCGTTCGTGATCAACATCGCGGCCGCACCGCCGATCACCGAGCAAGGCTACAAGTACACGTTCCGCAACTTCCCCACCTCGGTCGACCTGATCCGCAATGGCCTGGCGCTCTATCGCGATCTGTTCCAGGCCACCCGCACCGCCCCGCGCACCTGCGTGTTCATGCACGTGAACGACACCTTCGGCATGGCCAACAAGGGCGCCATCGACCGCATCCTGCCGACCCTGAACTACCTGCCGTTCAAGCTGGTCGACACGATCTCGTACGACCCCGCCGCGCGCGACCTGTCGGTCGAGGTGGCCAAGGCCAAGGCCAGCGGCGCCGACGTGGTGATGCTGGTGTGCCGCCTCAACGACGCCATTTTGCTGGTGCGCGAGATGGTCAAGCAGCGCTACAACCCGATGGGCATCATCAGCCCCGGCTCACCCGGCATGTATGAAGAGGCGTTCTACAAGACGCTGGGCAAGTACTCCGAGTACTGCATCTCCAACATTCCGTGGTACGACCCCAAGGCCAAGCTCACCGGCCTGATCGAGCGCGCGTTCAACAAGGCCTTCCCGCAGGACAAGCTGATGTTCCACGCGCTCAACGTCGGCTTCACGGTCGAGGCCATGATGGTGGCGGCCGATTCGTTCAAGCGCGCCGGCTCGGCCGACGGCACGGCGCTGGCCGAGGCGATCCGCCAGACCAGGATCACCGAACGCATGATGCTGGGCGGGCCGATCGCCTTCAACGCCAAGGGCCAGAACACCGAGATCGCTTCGGCCTGCATCCAGAACCGCAAGCTGCGCCCGCAGGTGGTGCTGCCCGCAGCGAGCGCGGAGACCACGCCGGTGTTCCCGGTGCCGGACTGGAATTCGCGCACCTGAGGCTGGGCTGATCCGTGCACCGCATGCCGCTGGACCTGGTTGCCAACGTGCTGCTCAGCGGCCTGCTGACCGGCCTGGTCTACGGGCTGATGGCGCTGGGCCTGTCGGTCATCTACGGCGTGGTGCGGATCGTCAACTTCGCCCACGGCGAGTTGATGACGCTGGCGATGTACGCCACGGTCGTCTCGTTTGCCGCGCTGAAGCTCGACCCGCTGTGGATGGTCGCTCCGGTGGCGCTGGGCTTTTTCGGCCTCGGCTACGTGATGCAGCGCGCCCTGATCAACCCGTTCATTGACCGGCCCGAGCACGCACAGTTCATGCTGTTGCTGGCGCTGGCGTTGATCATGGTCAACGGCCTGCTGCTGGTGTTCGGCCCCGATGCGCGCAACGTGCAGGTCGACTACGCGCTCGATTCGTACCAGCTCGGCCCGGTGCTGGTCGACAAGGTGCGCGTGGTCTGCGCGCTGGTCGCACTGGCCTGCTGCGCGCTGCTGTGGGCGCTGTTTCGCTTCACGCCGTTCGGCAAGGCCATTCGCGCCTGTGCCGACAACCTGCTGGGCGCGCGCGTCGTCGGGCTGAACGTCGCGCACCTGTACGGGCTGGCATTCGGCCTGGGCTGCGCGTGCGTCGGCGTGGCGGGCACCTTGCTGACCCTGCTGGTCGACGTGACGCCGGCGTCGGGCCCCGCCTACACGCTGCTGGCCTTCATCATCGTCATCATCGGCGGGCTCGGGTCCATGCCCGGGGCCCTGGCCGGCGGCGTGCTGATCGGCATGTCGGAAGCGGCGGCGGGCATTGTGTTCACGCCGTCGGCCAAAAGCATGGCGTCGTTTGCGCTGCTGATCGTCGTGCTCGCGTTCAGGCCACAAGGGCTGTTCGCGCGGCGCTGAGCCGGGCGCCGGAACATGCGCGAATTCCTGGCCGTCTTCAGCGACGCTCCGAAGCGTGCCCGCCTGGCGCTGCTGGTGCTGCTGGCGCTGTTGCTGCTGGCGCCGCTGGTGCTGGACCGATACGCGCTGTCGCTGATGATCCTGGTGCTGTACTTCGCGTTCGTGGGCCAGGCCTGGAACATCATGATGGGCTTGTGCGGCCAGTTGTCGCTGGGCCATGCGCTGTACGTCGGGCTGGGGGCCTACACCGCCGCCGCGCTGTACCAGCACTTCGGGGTGACGCCGTGGCTGGGCATGCTCGCCGCAGTGGCCGTCTGTGTCGCGGTGGCCAGCCTGATCGGCTGGCTGGCGTTTCGATTCGGCATTGCCGGCACCTACTTTGCGCTGCTGACGATTGCGTTCGCCGAGTTCACGCGCGTGGGGTTCGACCACTTCGCGTGGGTCGGCGGCTCGGGCGGTTTTTTTCTCAAGGTGGTGCAGCAGGACGCGACCGACTGGCTCAACCTGCGCGGCCACCCACGCATGTTCTATTTCCTTGCGCTCGCACTCGCGCTGCTGGCCTTCGTGCTGACCACCTGGCTGATGCGCAGCCGCGCCGGCTACTACTTTCGCGCGATCCGCGACAACGAAGAGGCGGCGCGCGCAGCCGGTGTCAACACCTTCGTCTACAAGATGATCGCGATCCAGATCTCGGCGGGGCTCACCGCGCTGGCCGGCGTGTTCTTTGCGTTCTATTACAACAACCTGTTCCCGGAGCAGATTTTCAACATGGGCCGCTCGATCGAGATCATCCTGGCGCCCATCATCGGCGGCGTCGGCACGCTGTTCGGGCCGGTGCTGGGCGCCGCGCTGCTCACGCTGATGTCCGAAGGCCTGACCAGCCTGCTGCAGGCCCTGGGCATCGAAGCGCCGGGGCTGAAGCAGATTCTCTACGGCCTGGCGCTCGGCCTGTGCATCATGTTCATGCCGCACGGCATGTGGCCGGCGCTGGCGCGGCGATGGGGCTTCACGCGCGAGGGCTCCGGGCCCACCGGGGAGCCACCGCGGTGAGCGCGCCCTTGCTCGATGTGCGGTGCGTGTCGAAGAGCTTTCGCGGCCTGCGCGCCGTGGCCGACGCGTCGCTGCAGGTGCACACCGGTGAGATGGTCGCGCTGATCGGGCCCAATGGCGCCGGCAAGACCACCTTGTTCAACCTGATCGCCGGCGCGCTGGCGCCCGACGCGGGCCGCATCCACTTCGAGGGCCGCGCGATCGCCGGCTTGCGGGCCGACCAGATCTGCAACGCCGGCATCGGCCGCACGTTCCAGATCGTCAAGCCGTTTGCCGACATGAGCGTGCTCGACAACGTGATGGTCGGCGGCTTTCGCGGCAAGGCCAGCGTGGCGCTCGCCCGCGAACGGGCGCGAGCGGCGCTGGCCGCATTGCACATGGACGACCTGCGCCACCGGCCGGCCTCCAGCCTGACCTTGCCGGACCGCAAGCGGCTCGAAGTGGCGCGCGCCTTGGCCACCCAGCCGCGCCTGCTGTTGCTCGACGAAGTGATGGCCGGCCTGCGCCCGACCGAAACCGATGTGATGGTGTCTGCGTTCCGCCGCCTCAACCAGGAGCAGGGCGTGACGATCCTGCTGATCGAACACGTGATGCGGGCGGTGATGGCGCTGGCCCAGCGCGTCTGCGTGCTGCACCACGGTGAGATCATTGCGCAAGGCACACCCCAGCAGGTGACGCAAGACCCGCGCGTGCTGCAAAGCTACCTCGGGGCGGAGGCGTTGTGAGCCAGGCACAAGCGCTGCTGAGCGTGCGTGGCCTCGCCGTGTTCCACGGCGACGCGCAGGCGCTGGATGGTGTGTCGCTGGAGGTTCTCCAGGGCGAGATCGTGGCGATCATCGGTGCCAACGGCGCCGGCAAGACCTCGTTGATCCACACGATCGGCGGTGTGGTCGCGCCGCGCAGCGGGTCGATCCGGTTCGACGGGGTCGAGATTGCCGGCCTGCCCAGCCATGTCGTCTGCGACCTCGGCCTCGGCCAGGTGGCCGAAGGCCGGCAGGTGTTTCCCAACCTGAGCGTGCTGGAGAACCTGGAAGTCGGCGCCATGCTGCCGCGCGCGCGGGCCGGCGCGGCCAAGTGCCTTGACGCGGTGTTCACGATGTTCCCGCGCCTGAAGGAACGAGTCGCCCAGCCCGCCGGCACGCTGTCGGGTGGCGAGCAGCAGATGCTCGCGATCGGCCGCTGCCTGATGGGCGCGCCGCGCCTGATCATGTTCGACGAGCCTTCGATGGGGCTGGCTCCGGCGGTGGTGATCGAGGTGCTGGCTGTCATTCGCCAGTTGCACGGCAATGGCATCACGGTGATGCTGGTCGAGCAGAATGTGGCCGCATCATTGCGCCTGGCCGACCGCGCGTATGTGCTGGAAAACGGCAGCATCGTGTTGTCGGGAAAGGGCAGCGACCTGTTGGGCGACAACCGCATCAAGCAGGCTTATCTGGGGTTGTAGGCAGCGGCTGGATCGGCCGAAGGAGTCACACCGTGGGCAACAACGACATTCCGGTTCTGCAAGGCGGCTACGAGCCCGTCATGCAGGAGTTGACGCTGGAGTTGACCGACATCGAAGGCGAGATCCCGCACGACCTGACCGGCATGCACGTGCGCAACGGCCCGAACCGGCGCTTCGAAGCACCCGGCCGCTACCACTGGTTCGACGGCGACGGCATGTTGCACGCCGTGCGCTTCGAGCGCGGCCGGGCGCAGTACCAGAACCGCTGGATCGCCACCGATGGCCTGCGGGAAGAACTGCGCGCCGGCCGCGCGCTGTGGCAGGGCATCAAGGACCCGCCGCGCCGCGACCGGCAGGATGGGCGGATGACGGCGCCGCTGAAAAACACCGCCAACACCGATGTGAAGTTCTACGCCGGTCACCTGCTGACGATGTGGTATCTGGGCGGTGCGGTGTACCAATGCCGGCCGGATGATCTGTCCACCGTCGGCAAGCTGGCGCTGGACCCGCGCCTGGCGGGCCTGCCGATCTCGGCGCATTCGAAGGTCGACGAGCGCACCGGCGAGTTCCTGTTCTTTGCCTATGGCAAGGAGCCGCCCTACATGCACTACGGCGTGCTGGACCGCTTCGGTGCGCTGAAGACCTTCATGCCGGTGGCCTTGCCGGGCCCGCGGCTGCCACACGACATGGCCATCACCGAGCACCACACCATCCTGCACGACCTGCCGCTGTTCCAGGACCTGGACGCGCTGGCGGCCGGCCGCCACAAGCTGAGGTTCCATGCCGACATGCCGGCGCGTTTTGGCATCGTGCCGCGCCATGGCATGGCGGAGCAAATCCGCTGGTTCGAGGCCCGCCCCACCTACCTGTACCACGTGTCCAACGCGTGGGAAGAAGGCGACGGCCAGGGCGGCACCGAGATCGTGATGACCGGCACGCCGTTTCGCGCGCCGACCGACGAGCACGGCAAGGTCGACGCGGCCCGGTTCCCCAGGCTGCTGTCGCAACTCGACAGCGACCACGTGTTCCACGAATGGCGCTTCAACCTGCGCACCGGGCAAACGCGCGAGCGGGTCATCGACGACATCGTCAACCAGGAATTCCCGGTCATCAACTCGGCCCTGCTGGGCCGCAAGACGCGCTATTCGTGGAACGTGTTGATGGCGCGCCAGCACCGGCCCGAAGACCCGCGCTTTTGCGGCCTGGTGCGCTACGACCTCGAACAGGACCGCTGCACGACTTACCACGAAGGCATGCACCGCTGGTTCAGCGAAGCGCCGTTTGCGCCCCGGGACCGCTGGCAAAAGGAAGACGACGGCTACCTGGTCGGCTTTGTCTGGGACGACTTGAAGCAGGCCTCGTTCGTGCACATCTTCGACGCCGCCGATGTGGCGCAAGGCCCCGTCGCGCGCATCCGTGTGCCGCAGCGCGTGCCGCACGGCTTCCACGCCACCTGGGTCAGCGCCGAGCGGCTCAAGCGTGGCTGGTAGGGCCGCAGCGTCGAACCGCACTTGTATGATCGTTCCATGAATGCCGATGCTGCCGCAGGGCAAAACGTGGGGCTGGTGGGCCTGGGCGCGATGGGGCGCGGCATGGCCGGCTCGCTGCGCCGCGCTGGCTTCAGCGTGCACGTGTTCGATGTGCGCGCCGAGGCCGCGCAGGCGTTCGCCAGCGACGGCGGTGTGGCGTGTGCATCGGCGGCCGATCTGGGCGCGCGTTGCGACGTGGTCGTGTCGGTGGTCGTCAATGCGGCGCAGACCGACGCCGTGCTGTTCGGTGCCGACGGCTGTGCCCAGGGCATGAAGCCCGGCAGCGTGTTCGTGATGTGTTCGACCGTCGACCCGAACTGGTCGATCGCGCTCGAAGCGCGCCTGGCGGCGATGGGCCTGCTGTACCTGGACGCCCCGATCTCCGGCGGCGCCGCGCGCGCGGCCAGCGGCGAGATGACGATGATGAGCTCGGGCAGTGAGCCGGCCTATGCGCGGTGCGAGCCGATGCTGAACGCGATGGCGGCCAAGGTCTACAAGCTGGGTGACAAAGCCGGCGCCGGCAGCAAGGTCAAGATCATCAACCAGCTGCTGGCCGGTGTGCACATTGCCGCCGCCGCCGAGGCGATGGCGCTGGGCTTGCGCGAAGGTGTCGACCCGGCGGCCCTGTATGACGTGATCACGCACAGTGCCGGCAACAGCTGGATGTTCGAGAACCGCATGGCGCATGTGCTCGCGGCCGACTACACGCCGCTGTCGGCGGTCGACATCTTCGTCAAAGACCTCGGCCTGGTGCTCGACATGGCGCGCGCCAGCAAGTTCCCGCTGCCGCTGTCGAGCACCGCGCACCAGATGTTCATGCAGGCCAGCACGGCCGGGTTTGCGAAAGAAGACGACAGCGCGGTGATCAAGATATTCCCCGGCATCGAATTGCCCAAGCCCGCTTGAAGCGGCTCAATCAAATGGAGACCTGCACATGAAGATCGTGATCACCGGAGGCGCGGGCTTTTTGGGCGTCCGGCTCGCCCGCACTTTGCTGCGCAATGGCGGATTGTCGCTGGCCGGGGCGGCGCCGCAGCCGATCACCCGGCTCACGCTGGTCGATCGCGCCACGCCGCCGAACGACCTGGCGGGCGACGCGCGCGTGCAGGCCGTGGTGGGCGACCTCAACGACCTGCTGAAGGCCGGCCCGCAAGGCGTGCCCGCGGTGCCGGCCGACACCGACATCGTGTTCCACCTGGCGGCCGCCGTCAGCGGTGAATGCGAGGCCGACTTCGACCTCGGCATGCGCAGCAACCTGGACGCCACGCGCAGCCTGCTCGAGGTGTGCCGCGCGCTCAAGACCCGGCCGACGGTGGTGTTCGCCAGCTCGCTGGCGGTGTTCGGCAATTCGCCCGAACAGCCCACGCCGCAAGTGCTGGAAGACCACACGCTGCCCACACCGCAGACCAGTTACGGCATCCAAAAATTCATCGGCGAGCAGTTGACCGCCGACTTCGCGCGCAAGGGTTTCATTCGCGGCCGCAACGTGCGCCTGATGACGGTGTGCGTGCGGCCGGGGCGCCCCAACGGCGCGGCGTCGAGCTTTTTCAGCGGCATGATCCGCGAACCGCTGGCCGGTGTGAAGGGCGCGTGCCCGGTGCCGCGCGACACCGAAGTGGCGCTGTCGTCGCCCGAACTCACCATTCAGGGCATTCTTCGGTCGGCCGAAGCGAGCGATGCCGAATGGGGCCCGCGCACCGCCTTGAATTTGCCCTCGCTGGTGACCACCACCGGCGAGATGGCCGCGGCACTGGAACGTGTGGCCGGCCAGGCGGTGGCGGCGCTGATCGACTGGACCCCCGACCCGGTGATCATGAAGATCGTCGCCACCTGGCCGGCGCGCGTCAACACCGTGCGCGCACGCGGCCTGGGGCTGATGCCGCCGGAGGGCTTTGACTCGATCGTGCGCGAGTACATCCGCGAAAACCCCGAGGCAGTCAAGCCGCTGTAGCGTGACCGGCCTCGTATGATGAATCGCAGGCCCACCGGCGTCTGCGGCAAGCCACGCACTCGAACCCTCAGGAGACTTTGATGACACTCGGCAAATTCTCACTCGCCATGGCGTTCGCGTTCGGCCTGGCCGCCACCGCGGCGGCGCAGACCACGATGCGCATCAGCATCTCGATCGGGCAAAACTCGCACCAGGGCGTGGGCATCGACGTGTTCGCCAAAGAAGTCGAAAAGCGCACCGCCGGCCGCTACAAGGTGCAGCCGTTCTACTCCGGCGCGCTGGGCGGCGAACGCGAGTCGATCGAAGCGGTCCAGCTCGGCACCCAGGAGTTGACGCTGACCTCCACCGGCCCGGTGCCCAACTTCGTGCCCGAGGCGCGCATCCTCGACATCCCGTTCCTCTTCAGCGGCAAGCCGCATGCGCGCGCCGTGCTCGACGGCCCGATCGGCCAGGACATGCTGGTCAAGTTCGAGTCCAAGGGATTCAAGGCGCTGTCGTGGGCCGAGAACGGCATGCGCCACATGACCAACAGCAAGCGCGCCGTGCTGCAGCCCGAAGACCTGAAGGGCCTGAAGATGCGCACCATGGAGAACCCGGTGCACGTGGCGGCGTACAAGGGCTTCGGCATCGTGACCACGCCGATGGCTTTCCCGGAAGTGTTCACCGCGCTGCAGCAGGGCACGGTCGACGGCCAGGAGAACCCGCTGTCGGTGATCATGGCGGCCAAGTTCGACCAGGTGCAAAAGCACTTGTCGCTCACCGGCCATGTGTACTCGCCGGCGATCTTCCTGATGAACAAGGCCGCGTTCGACAAGCTCTCGGCCGAAGACAAGACCGCCTTCATCGACTCGGCCAAAGAAGCCGCCAAGGCCAACCGGGCGCGTGTCGATGAAGACGATTCCAAAGGCGTGGCCGAGCTGCGCAGCAAGGGCATGAACGTGGTGGAAAACATCGACCGCGCCAAGTTCGTGGCCACGCTGGCGCCGGTGAATGCCGAGTTCGAGAAGCAGTTCGGCAAGGCCGAGATCGACAAGATCCGCAACTTCAAGTGAGCCCGGCGTCGATCGCCCCGCGATGGCCGCCTTCAAAGACACGTTCCTGAAGTTCGAGGCCTGGACGACGTCGCTGGCCATGGCCGGCGCCTGCGCCATGCTCGCCACCTCGGCCAGCCTGGGCCTGTTCCAGATCTTCACCCGCTTCGTCATCGAGCGGCCGGCCGAATGGACCGAGGTGCTGATCCGGTTCACCTTGATCTGGATGGTGTTCCTGGGCATCCCGATGGCGTTCCGCCAAGGGGCGATGGTCAGCGTCGACGTGTTGTACCGCTGGAGTTCGCCCCGGCTCAAACGGGCCCTCGACTGGGTGGTGTGCCTGGCTGCGCTGAGCCTGGTCGGCGTGATCATCTGGTGGGGCTGGGACTACGCCAACCGCGGCAAGGTGCAGACGGTCACCGGGCTGGAAAACGTGTCGATGTTCTGGGCCTACCTGGCGCTGCCGGTGGGCGGCGTGTTCTGCGTGCTGGGCATCATCGCCAACCTGATCGACCCGCGCCGGCAGGAGCTGGAGAGCGCGCAATGACCAGCGTCATGCTGGTCACGATGGTGCTGTGCTTTGCGCTCACGGTGTCGGTGGCGGTGTCCATCGGGCTGGCGGCGGTGCTGGGGATCCAGGTGGCCAACGCCAACATGCTGTTGACGGTGAAGGAGATGTTCTCGTCGATCAACAAGTTTCCGCTGGCGGCGATTCCGTTTTTCATCCTCGCCGGCAACATCATGGAGACCGGCGGCATCTCGCGCCGGCTGGTCGAGTTTGCCAAGAGCATCGTGGGCGGCGTGCAGGGCGGGCTGCCGATGACCTGCGTGCTCACCTGCATGATCTTCGCGGCGGTGTCGGGCTCGTCGGTGGCCACCACGTTTGCGATCGGCGCGATCCTGATCCCGGCCCTCATCAAGCACGGTTACCCCACCGGTTACGCGGCGGCGCTGCAGGCCACCAGTGCGGAGTTGGGCGTGATCATTCCGCCCTCGATCCCGATGATCCTGTACGGCGTCAGCGCCGAGGTGTCGATCGGCGAACTGTTCATTGCCGGTTTCGGGCCGGGGTTGCTGATCGGCTTCGCGTTGATGCTGTTCGTGCACGTCTACTGCCGCATCAAGGGCTGGGGCAAGAATGACGGCGACGGCCGGCTGAGCTTGCGCCAGGCCAGCTGGCAGGCGGGCTGGGCCTTGATGATGCCGGTGATCATCCTGGGCGGCATCTACGGCGGCATCTTCACGCCGACCGAGGCCTCGGCGGTGGCGGTGTTCTATGCGCTGGTGGTGGGCATGGTGATCTACCGCGAGATCAAGCTGGCGGACCTGGTGCGCATCCTGCGCAAATCGGTGATGTCGGCCGCCGTCATCATGTTCATCATCGCCAATGCCGGGTTGTTCGCGTTCCTGATCACGCGCGCCGGCGTGCCCGACGCGATCGGGCGCTGGCTGCAGGCGGTGCTGCAGTCGCCGGTGCTGTTCCTGCTGGGCGTCAACGCGGCGCTGTTCGTGATCGGCAAGTTCATCGAGACCAGCGCGGCGATCATCGTGCTGGCGCCCATCCTGGCGCCGGTGGCATTGCACTTCGGCATCGACCCGGTGCACTTCGGGCTGGTCATGGTGGTCAACCTGGCGATGGGCATGATCACGCCGCCGTTCGGCGTCAACCTCTTTGCGGCCTGCACGGTGGCGCGCATTTCGCTCGACCGCATCATTCCGTACCTGATCCCGTTCGTGCTGGTGATCATCGCCTGCCTGATGGTGGTGACCTATGTTCCGGCGCTGTCGTTGTGGCTGCGCGACCTGGTCTACGCGAAGTAGGTTCAGCGCGGGTTGATCGACTCGGCGATGCGCCGCGTCACCAGCGGCGGCTCCGGGCCCAGGTGAAATGCAAAGCGGCGCGCCCGCAGCTCCAGGTCGGCTGCGGTCATGCGGTCGAAGCGGCGCAGGTGCTCGGCCCAGGTCTCATCGACAAAATATTCGGTGAAGCGCTCGGGGTCGGTGGTGTCGCGAAACAGGCCCCACGACAGCACGCCCATGCTCAGCCGGCTGCGCCGGCTGCTGCGCATCACCTCGCGAAACGCCTGCGCGTTGGCCGCGGCGATGCGGTACTCGATCGTCACCAGCACCGGGCCGGCGAGCGGGTCCAGGCCCGGCGCGGTGGAGGGCGGCTTGATCGTGTCGGTCGGTGTCAGGTCTTCGTCGGCGCCGCTTTCGAGCCTGAAGCGCCGCGTCACGACGATGCTGAGCACCGCCGCCAGCGCCGCGCACAACAGGCTGGTGCGCAGATCGGTCAGGCTGGCCACCTGGCCCCACAGCGCGGCACCCAGCGCGCTGCCGCCCATCAGCGCCATCTGGTAGATCGACATGCCCCGGGCCCGCACCCAGTTCGGCAGCGCCAGCTGGGCCGACAGCGTGAGCGAGTTGGCGACCGAAATCCAGGCCATGCCGGACAGCATCATCGCCGGCGCGGCGACGTAGATGTTGGGCGCCAGGCTGACCGCCACGGTGGCTGCGGCATGCAGCAGCGTGCCCAAGCGCACCAGCCGGTCGCGCGTGAGCCGTTGGCGCAGGCGCGGCAGGAACACTGCGGCCGTGACGGCGCCCAGCCCCATCGACGCCAGCAGCAGCGTGAAGGTGCCCGCGCCGCCGCCCTGCAAGCCCTTGGCCGTGAGCGGCAGCAGCGCCAGCAGGGCGGTCGACTGCATGAAGAACAGCGCCACCGTGAGCAGCACCGCGTGCATGCGGCTGGACTGGCGCACATGCTGAAGGCCCACGCGCATCGCGCCGACGAAGCGCTCGCCGGGCAGGGCGCTGACCTCGGTTTCGCGCCGCCAGCGCTTGATCGTCAATGCTGCGGCCACCGACAACAGCGCGTTCAGCAGGAACACATAGGCGCTGCCCGCGCTGGCGATCAACGCGCCGGCGAGGATGGGCCCGATGATGCGCGACGCGTTCATCGCGATGCCGTTGAGCGCCAGCGCCGCCGGAAGCTGCGGGCGCGCCACCAGCTCCGGCACGATGGCCGCGAACACCGGCCAGCGCATCGCCAGCCCGATGCCGTTGGCGAAGGTCAGCACCAGCAGCAGCGCGGCCGACATGCCGCCCAGCACGATCACAGCGCAGGTGAGCACCGCCACCGAGGCCACCCACACCTGCGTGAACATGAACCAGCGCCGCCGGTCCAGGATGTCGGCCAGCGCGCCGCTCGGCAAACCCAGCAGGAACACCGGCAAGGTCGAGGCCGACTGCACCAGCGCCACCATCACCGGCGAGGTGGTCAGCGAGGTCATCAACCAGGCGGCGGCCACATCGTTCATCCACATGCAGATGTTGGCCGTCATCCACACGGCCCACAGCATGCGAAAAACGGGCTGGGCCAGCGGGGCCCAGGGGGAATGCGCGGCGCCGTCGGCGGTGGCGTTCAAGCGCTGGTCCGCAGCCGCCCCAGGATCGATGCCGCCAGCAGCGCCAGCAGCGCAAACAGCGCCAGGCTCCAGTACTCGAACGGCACGCCCAGCACGCTCGCCGCCGCATCGGCGCACGAGGCGGTGACCTGGAACAGCGCGGGCCACAGCGATTCGAGCCCGAGCGCGGTGATGACCTTGTCGGCCAGCGTCAGGTTGCACGCCGCCTGCTTGGCAGCCGCCACATGCTGGTAGATGGCCGAGGCCGCGCCCAGCAGCGCCAGCAGCAAGGCCAGGCCACTGAGCGCCATGCGCGCAGCGCGCGCGGGCCAGGCCGCAGCCACGCCGCACACCAGCGCAATGGCCAGGTAGATCACGCGCTGCAGAATGCACCACGGGCAGGGCTGCATGTCGAACCCGTGCTGGGCCACCAGCGCCGCGGCCACGCCGGCCACGCTGGCCAGCGCCATGGCGAGCAGGCCTTGCGAAGCGGTCAAGCGCGACAGGTCGACCGCCATGCTCACCAGGGCACCCTACGGCCTTTGGCCGGTCCCGCCAGGCGGGAACATGAGCCCTTGGGGCGGCCCGGCGCGCTCATGCCAGCTCGGCGATCAGCTCGATCTCCACACACGCGCCCATCGGCAGCTGCGCCACGCCGAATGCGCTGCGCGCATGCGCGCCCTTGTCGGCGAACACCTCGCTCAGCAGTTCCGAGCAGCCGTTGGTCACCAGGTGGTGCTCGGTGAAGTCGGGCGTGCTGTTGACCAGGCTCATCAGCTTGACGATGCGGCTGATCTGGCCCAGGTCGCCGACCGCGGCGTGCAAGGTTCCCATCAGGTCGATGGCCACGGCGCGCGCGGCACGCTTGCCCAGGGCGGTGTCCATGTCACGGCCGAGTTGGCCGACCCAGGCCTTGCCGTCACGCTTGGCGATGTGGCCCGAAACGAAGACCAGGTTGCCGGTGCGCACGAACGGCACGTAAGCGGCGGCGGGAATGGCCAGCGGCGGCAGTTCGATGGCCAGGGCCTTGAGGCGGTCGTAGACGGTGGACATGGGTTTTCCGGGTCGGATGATGGATTCGCAAATCCTACACTGCGGCCATGGGAGGAACCAGCACCGGGTGGCGCTTGGGCGGCCTGGTGCTGGCCTGGCTGGCCGGGGTGGCGCTGCATTTGCGAGAGCAGTCGTTGTTGCCGCCGGCGCTGTACGGCGCGGCGGTGGCGGCCGGGGCATTGGGTCTGGTGGCCGCGTGGCGCTGGCGGCGCGCCTTTGTGGCCGGCCTGATCGGTGCGGCCCTGTTGGGCGCGGGGGCGTCGGGCTGGCGCGCGTCGGCGCGTCTGGCGCAATTCCTGCCGGCCGCCTTGCAAGGCCAGGACCTGGTGGTCGCCGGCGTGGTGGCGAGCTTGCCGCAGCAGGGCGCGTCGGGGTTGCGCTTCCGCTTTCGGGTCGACCACGCCAGCCTGCGCGGCACCACGGTGACGCTGCCGCAGAACATCTCGCTCGGTTGGTACAAGGGCTTTCATGAAGACGCGGCGCTGAGCCAGCCGCAGAGCGAGTTGCGCGCCGGCCAGCGCTGGCGCTTCACGGTGCGCCTGCGCCAGCCGCACGGCAACCTCAACCCGCACGGCTTCGACTACGAGCTGTACCTGTTCGAGCAAGGCGTGCGCGCCACCGGCTACGTGCGCGACGCGCCGGCGCTGCGGCTCGAAAACGCGGCCGCGTACCCGATCGAACGCCTGCGCCAGCGGGTTCGGGATGGCATCGATGCCCACGTGCCGGACCGGCGCGCGGCCGGTGTGCTGGCCGCCCTGGCGGTGGGCGACCAGGGCGCCATCGAGCGCGAGGACTGGGATCTGTTTCGCAACACCGGCATTGCCCACCTGGTGTCGATCAGCGGCTTGCACGTCACCATGTTCGCGTGGTTGGCGGGGCTGGGCATCGCGGCACTGTGGCGGCGCAGCGCGGCGGCCATGCTGTGGCTGCCGGTGCCGCACGCCGCGCGTTGGGGCGGCTTGGCCGCCGCCACGGCTTACGCGCTGTTTTCGGGCTGGGGCGTGCCCGCGCAACGCACGGTGTGGATGCTCGCTGCGGTGACGCTGCTGCAATCGCTGGGCGTGCGCTGGCCGTGGCCGCTGGTGCTGGGGGTGGCCGCGCTGGTGGTCACGCTGTTCGATCCGTGGGCGCTGCTGCAGGCCGGCTTTTGGTTGTCGTTCGTCGCGGTGGGCTTGTTGATGGCCGCGCCACCGGCCCAGGCGGCGCGCTCGGCGCCGCAGCCCGCCTCGCCCTCGGCGTGGCTCGCGTGGGGCCTGCGGCTGTGGGCCGCCGCGCGCAGCGCGGTCGCCACGCAAGTCCGTGTCACGCTGGGGCTGGCGCCGCTGACGCTGGTGTTCTTCGGCCAGATCTCGCTGGTCGGTTTTGCCGCCAACCTGGTGGCCATTCCGCTCGTCACGCTGGTGATCACGCCGTTGGCCTTGGCCGGCGCGGCGGCCGCGCCGCTGTGGACCGTGGGCGCGTGGGTGGTGCGGCAATTGACCGTGCTGCTGGGCTGGCTCGCCGCCGTGCCCGGTGCGGTGTGGGTGGCGCCGGTGGCACCGGGCTGGGCCCAGGCCGCAGGCCTGCTGGCGGCGGTGCTGCTGGTGGTGCCGCTGCCGTGGCGGGCCCGGCTGCTGGCGCTGCCGCTGCTGCTGCCGTTGTTGTGGCCGGCACGCTCGCTGCCCGATCTTGGCCAGTTCGAACTGCTGGCCGTCGACGTGGGGCAGGGCACCGCCGTGCTGGTGCGAACCCGCGCGCACCTGCTGGTCTACGACGCCGGCCCGCAGTATTCGCGCGACAGCGACGCCGGCCAGCGTGTGTTGTTGCCCTTGTTGCGCGCCCGCGGCGAGCCGCGCATCGACCAGCTGCTGCTGAGCCACCGCGACACCGACCACGTGGGCGGCGCGCGGGCGCTGCTGAACGGGCTGCCGGTGGGCGAGCTGCTCAGCTCGCTCGAAGCCGGCCATCCCCTGTTGGCACTGGCGCCGCGCCAGACCCGTTGCGAGGCCGGCCAGTCGTGGGTTTGGGACGGCGTGCGCTTCGATGTGCTGCGGCCGCACGGCGCCGACTACGCGCGCACGCTGAAGTCCAACGCCATGTCGTGCGTGCTGCGGGTCAGCGGGGCCGGAGGCAGCGCGCTGCTCACCGGCGACATCGAACACGAGCAAGAGGCGGCGCTGGTGGCCGAGCTCGGCGCGGCCCTGCGCAGCAGCGTGTTGATCGTTCCGCACCATGGCAGCCGCACCTCGTCGACCGCCGCTTTCCTGGACGCGGTGGCGCCGCGGACGGCCGTCATCCAGGCCGGTTACCGCAACCGCTTTGCGCACCCGGTGCCCGAGGTGCTGGAGCGGCTTCACGAGCGCGGCATCCACAGCGTCAGCGGCCCGGGCTGCGGCGCCTGGCGCTGGAACTCCGCGGCCAGCACGCTCGGCACGTGCGAGCGCGACGCGACCCGGCGCTATTGGCGCCATGCGGCGTCGCAGGCGGAAGACTGAAAACTCGCCCGTCCCCCGAAGTGGGGAGTTCTTCCAGGGGTGCGCGTTCAGCGCGTGTTTCCACCTTGAGCGGGATGTTCCCGATACGGCGCGGCTGCAAGACTCTGCTTCATCAACCCGCATCACTGGAGACCGACATGGCCAGAATCCGCTTCAACATCTCTGCCGCGCTGCGCCGCTGGCGCGATCGGCACCAGCCCTCGGAGCTGCGCTTCAGGATGATGGACCTGGCCCGCCTGGACGACGCGCCGCGCGGCCCGGGCTGGTTCGATTCCAGCTGGGACCTGGACCACGGCCTGGAGGTCGAAGTCGCCCTGCCCGGCGACCCGCCGTTTCAGGCCTGGATCGAAGCTCAGGCGCGTGCCGTGGCGACGGCCACGCTCGCCGCAGCGCAGCCGGTGTCGACCGAGCACATGCTGGAGTTCGAGCCACTGGATTGGAAGGCCTGGGCTCCGCTGGGCGCAGCGGTGGGCCCGCTCCCCGCACCCGAACTGTTCATGCCGGAGCTGAGCCTTGTGTCCGAGAAACCGGAGTTGGAGCTGGCGCTGGTTTGAGGATCTTCAGAGCAAGGGGAAGAGCACCCCGCGTTCGAGGGTGCCGCCTCCCCCCGGACGAGGCCCCCGTTGCTCGCACGAGCATCGGCAAAATTCATCTCACCACAAGACTTCATCTCGCTGGGGGGGGACCGTTGTTATCAATTCGACACTCGGCGAATGCATCTGCCGAGGGCCAACAAGCGCCCGAAACATCGCCCCACGAAGGGCCTTCAAACTCATCGTCACCTCTCGCCGCGCTGTGCCTGATCGCCAGGCTGCACCACATTGCTGCCGATCCACGGCACTTGGCTCACCAGCTCGGTTGGCCGTCCAGCCATCAACCCAGCGTTGACGACCTGCTGCTCGCCGCGAAACAACTCGGCCTCAAAGCCAAGCGTATTCGCACGAGCGCCGAACGCTTGTCGCTGTCGCCATTGCCCGCGCTCGCGCTGCTGCGCGATCCGGCTGGTCCTGCGAGCGCTACCAAGCTCGTCGTGCTGGCCCAATGCGACGGCCAGCGTGTGCTGTTCCAAGACCCGGGCGGCACAGCACAGGCGAGCCGCCCCGTCATCGAGCCGCTCGAAGTATTCGCCGCGCAGTGGACCGGTGAGCTGATCCTCATCAGCAGCCGCGCCAGCATCGCCGGCGAACTGGCCCGCTTCGACTTCAGCTGGTTCATCCCCAGCCTCGTCAAGTACCGCCGGCTGCTCGGCGAAGTGCTGGTGGTCAGCCTGTTCCTGCAACTCTTCGCGCTGGTCAGCCCGCTGTTCTTTCAGGTGGTGATGGACAAGGTTCTCGTGCATCGCGGCCTGACCACGCTGGACGTGCTGGTGGTCGGATTGACTGTCGTGGTGCTGTTCGAAAGTGTGCTCACCGCCTTGCGCACCTATGTGTTCAGCCACACGACCAGCCGCATCGACGTGGAACTCGGCGCCCGTCTGTTCCGCCACCTGATCAACCTGCCGCTGGCTTACTTTCAAGCGCGCCGCGTTGGCGACTCGGTGGCGCGTGTGCGCGAGCTGGAAAACATCCGCAGCTTTCTCACTGGCAATTCGCTCACTCTCGTGCTCGACCTGCTGTTCTCGGTGATCTTCATCGCCGTGATGTTTGTCTACAGCGTGCCGCTCACACTGATCGTGCTGGTGAGCCTGCCGCTGTACGTGATGCTGAGCCTGGCGTTGATGCCGATCCTGCGTGCACGCCTGAACGAAAAGTTTGCGCGTGGCGCCGAGAACCAGGCCTTGCTGGTGGAAACCGTCACCGGCATCCAGACCGTCAAGGCCAGCGCGCTGGAGCCGGCGATTGCCAAGCGCTGGGACGACCAGTTGGCGGCCTACGTGTCGGCCAGCTTCAAGACGCAGACGCTGGCCAGCTACGGCCACGAGGGCATCAACCTGATCGGCAAGCTGGTGAGCGCCGCCACGCTGTGGTACGGCGCGCGCCTGGTGATGGATCAACAGCTTTCGGTCGGCCAGTTTGTCGCGTTCAACATGTTCGCCCAGCGCGTGGCGCAACCCATCATGCGCATGGCGCAGATGTGGACCGATTTTCAGCAGACCGGCATCTCCATGGCGCGGCTGGGCGACATCTTGAACACGCGCACCGAAGTGCCGGCCACCGCGGGAGCGCAGTTGCCGCCGCTCAAGGGCCACATTCGATTCGACGCGGTCAGCTTTCGTTATCGCCCGGAAGCGCCGCCCGTGCTGCACGACCTGAGCATCGATGTGAAGGCCGGCGAAGTGATCGGCATCGTCGGCCGCAGCGGCTCGGGCAAGAGCACGCTGACCAAACTTGTGCAGCGCCTGTACAGCCCCGAGCAGGGCCGGGTGCTGGTCGACGGCATCGACATCGCGCTCATCGACGCCGCGCAACTGCGCCGCCAGATCGGCGTGGTGCTGCAAGAGAACCTGCTGTTCAACCGCAGCGTGCGCGAGAACATCGCCATCACCGACCCCGCCGCGCCGCTGGAGGCAGTGATGCACGCGGCGCAACTGGCCGGCGCGCACGAATTCATCAGCGAACTGCCCGAAGGCTACAACGGCATGGTCGGCGAACAAGGCACGGGTTTGAGCGGCGGGCAGAAGCAGCGGGTGGCGATTGCACGCGCGCTGTTCACCAACCCGCGCGTGCTGATATTTGACGAAGCCACCAGCGCGCTCGACTACGAAAGCGAAGCGGTCCTGCAACGCAACATGGGCGCCATCTGCAAAGGCCGCACCGTCATCATCATCGCCCACCGGCTCAGCAGCGTGCGGCAGGCGAACCGCATCATCGTGATGGACAAGGGGCGGATCGTGGAGGAAGGACCGCACGATGCGTTGCTTCAACAGTCCGGTGGGTTGTATGCGCACCTGTGGTCGATGCAAGCGGGGACGCCCAGCGCGCCAGCCCAGGGTGACGCAGAGGCGCAGCCATGAACGCGCCATCAACTCGACAACGGCTTATTGGGCTCCGAGCCCAGTTGCGCGCAAGCCGACAAGTAGTCGTCCACCGCCTCGCTAAACGCCGCCGTCACCTCCTCGGCACAGTTGCCGTGAAAGCCCACGATGTCGCGGATCCCGGCCAGGTGGCCGACGAAGCACTCGTCGTCCGCGCTGTACTCAATGCGGGCCGTGTAGCCCTTGTAGCTTGTGGGCTTCATCGCCTCACACAACACCTCTGGCCTTGCGCAGCAACTCAACCCCGCGCGCGGCCTTGCCGCGGCCACGCTCGGCTCGAATCTGGAACCGCGCCTCGGCATCGAACTCTGCCAGAAGCAGCGTGGCCATCTCGTCGATCAAACGGTTCACGCTCGTGCCTCGCCGCTTGGAAAGTGCCTTCAGGCGCTCGTACTTGTCGTCGGGCAGGCGAATGGTCAATGCGCTCATGGCGTCGGCTCCTTTGCCAGCGGTTGAGTAGGCGTCTTGATGTTGGGCGCGAGTGTTCGACAGCGCCGATGGTGTTGATCTTGCCACCATCGGAAGCTCGACGCCCAACCTGCCCCCGAGCAAACGCATGACGACAACCGCAAGCGGCCGCCATCCGGCGCGGGATTTGCTGGCCCGCTACGGCGCCATCCTGCGCGCCGCCTGGGCCGCCCGGCGCGAACTGGCCGGCCCCAAGCTGCTGGCCGACGAAGCCGCATTCCTGCCTGCCGCGCTCAGCCTGCAAACCACGCCCGCCCATCCGGCACCACGCCGCGTGGCGATTGCGCTGTGCCTGCTGTTCGTGATCGCGCTCGCCTGGGCCGTCTTCGGCAAGATCGACATCGTCGCCGTCGCCCAAGGCCGCATCGTGGTCAGCGAGCGCACCAAGACCCTGCAGCCGCTGGAAGCCGGCATCGTCAAGCGCGTGCTGGTCAAAGACGGTGATGCAGTACAGATAGGCCAGGTGCTGGTGGAGTTGGACGCCACCAACGCGAGTGCCGACAGCGCCAGCGTGCAAGAGCAACTCAGCGCGGCGACGTCTGAAGAGCAGCGCGCGAGCTTGCTGATGACCGCTTTGCGAACTGGAAAAGCGCCGCTTCCCCCTCTCCCTTTGGGAGAGGTCAGGGGGCGAGATGGGGCTTTCGAGCCGCATGCGGCGAGCCCATCGAGCGGCAGCGGCCTGCAAGCCGCTGCGCGCACTGCAAGTGAGGGCCAACGCAGCCGCGCAAGCCCCCAACTGCAAGCCGAATGGTTAGACATCACCGCCAAACTCTCCAAACTCAGCGCCGAACAATCGCGCCGCCAGGCCGAAATAGCCACGGTCCGCGAAACCATCACCAAGCTCGAAGCCACGCTCCCCATCGCCCAACAACGCGAAGCCGACTTCAAAGGCTTGGCCGACCAGGGTTTCATGTCCAGCCACGCCGGCCAAGACCGCACGCGCGAGCGCATAGAACAAGAGCGCGACCTGGCCACCCAGCGCGCCCGCCTGGCAGAGGCGCAAGCGGCGCTGGTCGAAACCGACAACAACCGCGGCGCCTACCTGGCCGAAACCCAGCGCACCCTGAGCGACCGCCAGGCCCAGGCCACGCTGAAGCGCCAGCAACTCACGCAAGAACGCAGCAAGACCGAACAGCGCAGCCGGCTCATGCAGCTCACCGCGCCGGTGGCCGGCACCGTGCAGCAAGTGGCCATCCATACCCGGGGCGGCGTGGTGACGCCCGCCCAGGTGCTGATGGTCATCGTGCCCAAAGACGCACAGGTCACCGCCGAGGTGGTGATCGACAACAAGGACATCGGCTTCGTCAGCGCCGGCCAAACCGCGGCCATCAAGCTGGAGACCTTCCCGTTCACCCGCTACGGCACCGTGGACGCCACGGTGAAGAGCGTGAGCGCCGATGCGGTGAACGACGAGAAGCGCGGCGCGATCTTCCCGGCCACGCTGACGCTCGCGCAAAGCAGCATCGCCATCGACGGCAAACGCATCAACCTGAGCCCGGGGATGAACCTGACCGCCGAGATCAAGACCGGCAAGCGGCGTGTGATCGACTACTTGCTCAGCCCGGTGCAGACGGCGGTGAGTGAAAGCTTGGGGGAGCGGTGAGATGAGCCTGTTTGCGCTTCAGGAATGCAAAGTCTTGAGCACGACCTCCGGGGCCGTTGCCACCATGGTGAGCAAGGCTGCCGCAGGGCCGGTGGGCCGGCGGCGGTGCTGCTCCCAGTTCTGCAAGGTGCGCGTGCTCACGCGCATCAAGCGGGCAAATTCGCTTTGCGACAAACCGGTGTGCTCGCGCACGGCTTGCACATCGGTGTCGGGCAGCGGCGCATGCCGGCCCACTGGCCGCTTCTTGCCACGAGCCAGCGTTTTTGCCTCTTTCAGGCTCTGCACCAAGTCGTTGAACAAGGTCTTGTCCATTTCACAACTCCTTCGCCAGTTCTTTGACACTTCGAATCAAAGCATCGCGCTGCGGGTCGGTCAGCAACAGGTTCTGCAACGCCAGGTGTTCATCGCCGGTGAGCAGTGCGGTGACGAGGCGGGTGAAGGTCGGCGTTTCGACAAGTTCCGTGAGCTGCAATTCTGTACGCCAATGGAGTATTTCTACATTCTGACCGCACGAGCGTCGGCGGTCGAAGGCTTCGGGAAGTCGTGATGCGCATCCTCGTCATCCACCAAAACTTCCCCGGCCAATTCGGCCACCTGGCCAAGACCTGGGCACAGCGCCCCGGCTGGGACGTGCGTGCGCTGGGCCGCGACACAGCCCCCGGCTTGCCGGGCTTCGACAAGCTGCACCGCTACACACTGACCCGAGCGGTGCACACCGAGCAGCACCCCTACCTGCGCCAGATGGAAGCCGCCACGCTGCACGGCCAGGCCACAGCGCGCACCATGCTGCAACTGCGCCAAAACGGCTTCACGCCCGAGGCCATCGTGGCCCACCCCGGCTGGGGCGAAACCCTGTACGCCAAAGACGTGTACCCGAACGCCCGGCTCATCCACCTGTGCGAGTGGTACTACAGCGCACAAGGTGCCGACCTGGGCTTCGACCCCGAGTTCCCGCTCAGCTTTGACGACCGCGCGCGCATCCGCACCTGGAACGCGCTGCACACGCTGAACCTGACGAACTGCGATGCCGCCATCAGCCCCACCCACTGGCAGCGCGGCCGGCACCCGCAGATCTTTCTGCCCAAGATCGGCGTGCAGCATGAAGGCATCAACACCGCCGTGCTGACGCCGGACCCGGCCGCAAGTGTCATCACACCGAGCGGCGTGGTGCTGAGGGCGGGCGACCCTGTTGTCACCTGCGTGGCGCGCAACCTGGAGCCGTATCGCGGGTTTCACATCTTCATGCGCTCGCTGGAACGGATTCAGAAAGCCCACCCGCGTTGCCACGCGCTGATCGTCGGCGGTGACGAGGTCAGCTACGGAGCGCGGCCCAAGGGCGCGAACAACTGGCGCGAGCACATGCTGGGCCAGGTATCGCTGGACCCGGCGCGAACGCACTTCCTCGGGCGCGTGCCGTATGCGCAGTACCTGCGCGTGCTGCAAGTGTCGGCCGCGCACGTGTACCTGAGCTATCCGTTCGTGCTGAGCTGGTCTTTGCTCGAAGCGATGGGCTGCGGCGTGCCGATCGTTGCCTCGAACACCGCGCCGGTCAGGGAGGTGATTCGGGATGGGGAGAACGGGCGCTTGGTTGATTTCTTCGATGTTCATGCGATTGCGCGGGCCACGGTGGAAATGCTCAACAACCGCGTGGCGCAGATACCGATGCGTAAACAGGCGCGGGCGGACGCGCAGCGGTTCAGCCTGGGGGCAGGGGTGGCGGGGTACGACCGCGCCATCGGCTGGGTTCCTCTCGACCCAGGATCGGCATCTCCAACCACGAGCCCCCTCGAACTCAACATCCGCGACCGAGAGCTGCTCAGGCTCCTGTCCGCCGGACACTCCACCGAACAGATCGCCGCATTGCGGCACCGCAGCCCCGCCACGGTGCGCAACCAGCTTTCAGCGCTGTACCAAAAGCTCGGCGTCGCGCGCCGCACCGAAGCGGTTGCCAAGGTGATGGCGC